>DASYBQ010000062.1:0-12995 GCA_036500625.1 Pseudonocardia sp.
GGAGCGGGTTCGGGCGCATTTTTTGGGTCGTTCTCGTGCGGTGGTGGAGGTTCCGTTTGATCCGCATCTGGCTACGGGTGGGCGGTTGGATTTGGGGTTGATGCGGGAGGAGACGAAGTTGGCGTTCCTCGAGCTCGGCGCACTCATCGCCGACGAGTTCTCCGCCTAGTCCGGTACCACTGGCCCTTCTCAGCCACCCAGCGGCGACGGCTGTGCCACCACCGCGCGCAGTGCGCCCGCACCGCTTGGCACACATTTCCCACTCCTCGCCCCGGCCTGGACGAACTGGGCAAGGCAGCTCCCGACCTGCGCATCGCCCAGCGCATTCGGGTGGAACGACTCCTGCGCGAGGTGGCTCACCGCCGCGAGGCCACCGTCGGCGAACGCCTTAGGGTTGACCGTCAACCTGCGCACCCACTCGGTGCCCTGCGTGGTGCACGCCTCGTGCCCCTCGGTGGCCCGGGACAGATCGAGGAACCGCGCGTTCGCCTTGCCCGCCACCTCGCCGAGGGCGGCGGAGAGCTGGGGCACCGCCTCGGTGCGCCCCCACCGGGCGTCCTGCACGCGGAACGGGCAGCCGCTGAAACCATGGGTGCGCGGCATCGACTCGGTCACCGGCGACGGGTAGGACGCCACCACGAGCACGTAGTCCTGGTCGGAGTACCCGGCCTGGCGCATCGCGGAGCGCACATCCGCCAGCGCGCCCGCCACCTTCGGGCGCATCGCGGCCAGCCGGTTCGGCCACTGCTCCGCGAGAGCCACCGAGCAGCCCTGGCGGGAAGGGCTGAGGTAGGCGACCACACAGCTCACCACGGACGGACCGAAGGCCGGGTCGTCGTTCGCGCCGAGCTGGGCCACGAGCATGGTCACCCGGTGCGTCCGGGCCACCGCGATGAGCCGCTGCGCCTGGGATGCCTCTGTGTAGTGCCGGGCGGCACCGAACCCGACGTTCGCCGAGCTGGCACCCGAACAAGCCAGGTTCACCGCGGTCTCGGCCAGCCCGGTGTGCGCGATATAGGCGTTGGGGGAGCGGTGGCACCAGTCGCCGCCCTCGCCCCTGGTGCCCACCTCGTAGCTGCCGGCTCCTTCACCGGCCGCGGAGCTGTCACCGAGCGCAACGACGGCGGTGGGCCGGTCAGCGGGTGCCGGTGCTGCCGGTGCGGTGGCCGCGTCGGCCAGAGCCGGTGTGAGCAGCAGCATCGCGGTACTTGCCAGGGCAGCGAGCGCGCCGCCACCGCGAAGTCTGGTCACGTGATCACCGTAACCAGTGAGACAGGCGTGGTGAACTCACCGAACGTGTAGCTGGTGTGCTCATCTGGCGGAGGCACCGCCGCCGGAACCGGGCAATTGCTACGCCGAACGGGGACTCGGGGTCAGCTCTGGGTACAGATCAGGGAAATCACCGAGTTAACGGCCTGACCGGGCGGGCACTCTCACAGGGAGTACCGCGCACCGCGCGCGGTGCATGAGGGAGGAATCCTAGTGAGCACGCCGCTCAGTCGCCCGCAGGACAAGAAGGTCATCGCTGGGGTGTGCGCCGGGCTGGCCTACCGGTTCGGCATGAGCCCGTTCGTCGTGCGCCTGCTGTTCCTGCTGTCCTGTCTGCTACCCGGGCCGCAGTTCCTGATCTACCTCGGGCTCTGGGTGATGATGCCAAAGCGCCCCTACTGAGGGCGGGTCGCCGCCGCCACCGCCCCGGCCGCCGAGAGCCGGAGGGGCCACTAGGCTGGCCCGGTGATCTCGATCCCTACCGCCGAGCCGGCGCCCGTTCGGCGGCAGTGGCCGGGGCCGGGCGCGCTGGCACGCTTGCTGGCCGCACCGGTCGGCGGGGTACTGCTGTACCTCGCCTGTGCACCGCGCATGTTGTGGTGGTTGGCCCCGGTCGGCTTCGCGCTGCTCGGTCTGGCGTTGCGCGGGCGGCGCCGGCGGGTCGGCTTCGGTCTCGGCGTGCTGTTCGGCCTCGGCTACTTCGTGCCGCTGCTGCCCTGGATCGGGATCTACGTCGGTGCGCTGCCGTGGCTGGCGCTGGCGGGAGTGCAGGCGCTGTTCCTCGGTCTGGGCTGCTGCGCCATCGCCGCGGTCGGCCGGTTGCCCGGTGCCGCGTTCTGGTCCGCCACGCTGTGGGTGGCTACCGAGGCACTGAGCTCGCGCGTCCCTTTCGGTGGTTTTCCCTGGGGCAAGGTGGCCTTCTCACAGGCGGACGGGCCGTTGGTGCACCTCGCGGCGCTGGGGGGCAGCCCGCTGGTGTCCTTCGCGGTGGTGCTGACCGGCTTCGGGTTGGCCAGCCTGGCGCCTTGGCCGACGCCGGCTCGAGGTTCCTGGGCCACCGGGGTGGCCTGTGTGCTGGTCGCCGCGCTGCTGGCGCTGCTCGGCGCCACCGGGTGGTTGACCACCGCCGGCCCCGGCCCACCGCCGCGCACCGTGACGGTGGCCGCCGTGCAGGGCAGCGTGCCCCGGCTCGGCCTCGACTTCAACGCCCAGCGCCGGGCGGTGCTTGACAACCACGTACACCGCACCCTGGTCCTTGCCGACGACATCGCCTCCGGCCGGGTACCCCGCCCGGACCTGGTGATCTGGCCGGAGAACTCCTCCGACATCGACCCGCTGCGCAACCCCGACGCCTATGCCGAGATCAGCAACACGGTGGACCGCCTCGGGGTGCCGCTGCTGGTCGGCGCGGTACTGGTGCAACCCGACGACGTACACACCACGAACTCGGCGCTGGTCTGGCAGCCGGGCGCCGGGCCCACCCAGCGCGACGACAAGCGCCGCGTCCAGCCGTTCGGCGAGTACCTGCCGTGGCGCGGTTTCTTCCGGCTGCTGTCCAGCTACGCCGACCGTGCCGGGTTCTTCGTGCCGGGACACGGGCCCGGAGTGGTCCAGATGGCGGGTGTACCTGTCGGGGTGGCGATCTGTTGGGAGATTGCCTTCGACGACCTGGTCAACGACAGCGTCCGCAACGGCGCCCAGCTACTCGCGGTGCCGTCGAACAACGCTACGTTCGGTCGCTCCGAGATGACCTTCCAACAGCTGTCCATGTCCCGGCTGCGCGCCGTGGAGCACGACCGGACGGTGGTGGTCGCGGCGACCACCGGAGTGAGTGCGATCATTGGGCCGGACGGCGTGATCGTGCAACACACCCCACTGTTCGTCCCGGCCGCGCTGGTCGGGCGCGTTTCGTTGCGCTCGACCATTACGCTGGCCACTCGGCTGGGTGAAGGGCCGGAGTGGGTGCTCACCCTTATCGGCATGGCGGCCCTGGGGGCCGCCCTGCTCGGTCGCCGCCGGCGCGGAGAAGTTCGACACGAGACTCGAGGGGACAGGGATGACTGACCAGCACACCGAGAACGGCACAGAGTCGTTGCTGGTCGTCATCCCCACCTACAACGAGCGGGACAACCTGCGGCCCATCGTGCACCGCCTGCACGCCGCCGTGCCCGAGGCGCACGTGCTGGTCGTCGATGACGGCAGCCCGGACGGCACCGGTCAGCTGGCCGACGAGCTGGCGCTGGCGGACAGCCGCGTCAAGGTCAGCCACCGGGCCGGCAAGGGCGGCCTTGGCGCGGCCTATCTGTCCGGGTTCGCCTGGGCGATGCGGCGCGGCTACCAGATCGTCGTGCAGATGGACGCGGACGGCTCCCACCCGCCGGAGACGTTGCCCGCCATGCTGGCCGAGCTGGCGGACGCGGACCTGGTCATCGGCTCCCGCTATGTGGCCGGCGGCAGCGTGGTGAACTGGCCGAGGCACCGGGAGTGGCTCTCCCGGGGCGGCAACATGTACTCCCGCCTTGCGCTCGGCGTCGGCATCAGGGACATCACCGCGGGCTACCGGGTGTTCCGCCGCGACGTACTGCCCGAGCTGGGGCTGGACGAGGTCAGCTCACAGGGCTACTGCTTCCAGATCGACATGGCCTGGCGCGCGGTGCGCGGCGGTTTCCGGGTGCGCGAGGTGCCTATCACGTTCACCGAACGGGAACGGGGCGACTCGAAGATGAGCGGCTCGATCGTCCGGGAGGCACTGTGGCGGGTCACCAGGTGGGGCCTGGCCAGCCGGTTGGGCTTCGGCGAGCACGACCAGCCCAAAAACGCCGTGTCGGCCTGACCCAGCTCGGGTCGGGCCGACACGGCGTCGTGCGCTGGCCAGCGGCTCAGGCGCTCTTGGAACGACGCCCCCGCAGCTCCTCGAGGCGCTCGGCGAGCAGCTCGTCGAGCTCACTGATGGACCGCCGCTCCAGCAGCATGTCCCAGTGGGTGCGCGGTGGCTTGGCCTTCTTTGTCTCCGGCTCCACGCCGTCGATCAGCTTGGAGACGCTCCCATGCAGCCTGCATTCCCAGGTCATCGGCGGTTCGGCGTCATCGGAGAACGGGACGTCGAAGTCATGGCCCTTGGGGCAGGCGTACTGCACTGATTGGCGCGGCGCGAGGTCGTGGTTACGGTCGGTCTCGTAGCTGACAGCCCCAAGACGGCTGCCTCGCAGCACACGGTCCGCCATAGTGTCGTCCTTTCACCTCGTGGCCCGGAGGAGGGGTCCCGGGCTCGCAGCACCTCGTGTAACGTCGCCTCTAGCGCATACGTTCCCTCTCCGGCACGTCAGGTCGACGTGGCGTCGATGACGCTCGTAGCCGCCCTGCGCACCGTTCCTGAGTGTCCCCTAGATCTGTCGATCGCAACCGGTTTTGTGACCGGGTCGCCATGTGTGATCTATATCACATTCATACCAGGTTCGGTTCGGGGTTACCGGCCTGCTGTATGCCACGGCGCACCGGTACCAGCGCGACGACCACGAAACCCAGCACCAGGAACCCGACCAGGGACAGGATCGCCGGTCGGTACGAGCCGGTTGCCTCGGCGACCAGGGAGAACACCAGCGGCCCTATCGAGGAGGTGCCGCGCTCGCCGAGCGTGTAGAGCGAGAAGTACGCCGCCTCCCGCCCGGTGGGCACGAGCTGGCTGTACAGCGAGCGGGACAGCGCGGGGGTGCCGCCAACCACCAGCCCGATGCCGAGTGCCAGCGCATAGAACTGCGGGCGGTTGCCGGCCTGCACGAAGTAGGCCGCCGCGATCACCGTCGACCACACCGCCAGGCTCAGCAGAATGGTCCGTTGCGCGCCGATCCGTGCGGCCAGCCAACCGTGCGCGAGGCCGCCGCCGAAGGCGACGAACTGCACCACCAGGATGGTCAGGGTGAGCACCTCGACGGGCAGCCCCAGCTCCTGGGAGCCGTAGAGGCTGGCCGTGGTGTTCACCGTGTTGATGCCGTCGATGAAAATGAGGTACCCGGCCAGGAAGGCCAGCGTGATGGGCAACCGGCGGGCTTGCGCCAACGTCTGTCTCAACTGCCGGAACCCGGACCGCAGCACCCCGGCGACCGCCTCACCGTCGCTGTCGGACAGGTCGTGGTCGCGCATCCGGCGCAGCGCGAGGACGGTGAAGCCCGCCCACCACAGTCCGCAGAACACGAAACAGACCCTGATCGCATCGCCGCTCGACCAGCCGAACACGCCGAGCGCCTGCACCAACCCGATGTTCAATGCAAGGCAGATGCCACCGGCGAGGTAGCCGACCGCCCAGCCCTTCGCGGACACCGCGTCCCGCTGGTCCGGGTCGGCGAGCCGGGGGAGCAGCGCGTAGTAGACGACGACCGAGGCGTAGTAGCACAGCAGGGCCACCGCGAACAGCAGCGCGCCGGCCCGCCAGGCCGTCCCGTGGATCACCGCAAGGCCGCAGGTCGCGGCCGCGCCACCGAACGCGAACGCACCGAGCAGGGCGCGCTTGCGCCGGGTGCGGTCTGTGATCGCCCCGATGAGCGGCAGCACCAGTACCTGCAGCACGGTCGATGCGGCCAGCAGGAACCCGAACACCGAGCCGGCCTGTACCCGAGCGCCCAGCACCGACACCGCGCAGTCCCGCAACGCGCTCGGGCAGTGCTGGCCGGTGGTCCGGGCGTCCGCGCTGACCACCTCGGTCAGGTACAGCGAGAAGAAGACCGCGAGAACCGAGACCTTGAAGACCGAGTTGGCCCAGTCGTAGAGGCACCAACCGCGTTGTTCCCCGGTCAGCCGGGTCACCTCGGGTGCCACTGGCCGCGCTCGGCCAGCACCGCGCGCAACAGGTCCGGGCGGTCGGTCACCAGACCGTCGACGCCGAGGTCCAGCAGCTCGCGCATCTCCCCGGCCCGGTTGACGGTCCAGACGTGCACCTCCATGCCGTGCGCGTGCGCGGCCCGCAGCAGCGGCCGGTCGACCAGCGCCAACCGGCCGTAGTTGCGAGGCAGCTGGGCCAGTTGGCCCCGCACCGGGAATCCCGGCCGGGCCCGGCCGCGCCAGGTCTGGGGAGTCCAGCTACCCAGTCGCAGTGCCAGCGCGTCCCGAGGGGAGCAGGCCGTGATCAACCTCGGGCCGGCCACCCCGCGCATCCGGGTCAGCCTCGACGTGGAGAACGAGGCCAGGCAGACCCGGTGCCAGACATCGGTCTCGGTGAGCAGCCGCAACGTCGGCTCGACCGCGTGGTCGGCCTTGACGTCGATGTTCAGCAGCGCCCCCGGCAGCGCCTCGATGACCTCGCGCAACGTGCTGACCGGCTCCCGGCCACCGATCAGCGCGGTCCGCACCCGACTCCACGGCTGCCGCGCGATCGGCCCTCGGCTGTCCGTGGTCCGATCCAGCGTTGCGTCGTGCGAGACCACCACCACACCGTCGGAGGTGGCGTGCACGTCGATCTCCAGGTACCGGAAACCTTCCTCCAGCGCGCGCCGCAGCCCCGACAGCGAGTTCTCCAGCTCGGCAAGCTCGCCGAGGTGCCATCCTCGATGGACGAACGCTCGAGGGTACGGCCCGGCGAGATAGGGATGAGCCAGCGGGGACACACGCTCGGGGCCGTCGGAGGGCACAGTGCGGTAAGTCTGCCAGCCTCCGGTGCCGGCACCAGCGTCCGGCGGGTCACGGCCCGTTGAACACTTCCGGTGACAGGGTCAGGTTGGCTCCGCTCAGCACGACCGCCCAGCACCACGTCATCGACGAACGCCTTGGCGATCGGGAAGACCAACTCGCCGAGCGGGACCCGGCGCAGCAACGGGTTGGCGAACGCCCCGCGCGCTTTGGGCGCGGGTGGCCGCGCACTCAGCGTCGTGCCGGCAGCCGGTGACCGGGACCCAACAGCGGCTCGAGCAGGTCGCCGTGCACGCGGATCCGTTCGGCCAGGTCGGTGGCGGTGAATACCAACTGCTCCGCCTCGGTGCACTCGCGCACCTCCGCCCAGGTGAGCGGGGTGGCGACGGTCGGGCGCTCCCGGCCGCGCAGCGAGTAGCTGGCCACCGTGGTCTTCACCGGGTTGTTCTGGCTCCAGTCGATGAACACCTTGCCCCTGCGGCGCTGCCTGGCCATCGTCGCGACGATGTGCGCCGGATCGCTCGTGGCCAGCCGCTCGGCGATGCCCTTGGCGTACTCGCCGGTCCGCTCCGGGGCGGAAACCCGCACCGGGGTGTAGAGCTGCATGCCCTTGCCGCCGCTGGTGCGCGGGTAGGCGGGCAGCTCATCCTGGGCGAGCAGCTCGGCGATCCGCTCGGCAACCCGGGCACACTCGACGATCGTGGTGCCCTCACCCGGGTCCAGGTCGAAGACCAGCAGGTCCGGGTTGTGCCGCCCGCCCCGTGTCCCCACCGTCCACTGCGGAACGTGCAGCTCCAGCGCGGCGAGGTTCGCCACCCAGGCCAGGGTGGCCTCGTCGTCCAGCAGCGGATAGTCGAGGTACTCCGAACCGGCCGCGCTGCCGGGGGTGTCCAGCCGGACCGTGCGCACCCAGTCCGGCGCGTGCCGGGACACGTTCTTCTCGAAGAACGACGCGGCTGCCACCCCGTCGGGCCAACGGCGCAGCGTGACCGGCCGGTCGGCCAGGTGCGGCAGCATCACCGGCGCGACCGCGAGGTAGTAGTCCAGCACGTCCCGCTTGCGGAACCCGGTGGCCGGGTAGATCACCTTGTCCGGGTTGGACAACCGGACCTTCCGCCCGGCCACCTCGACGCTCGAAACCGCACGCCCGGACGCGCGATGTTTCGACGGCTCCGCTCCGGCGCGCACCTCGACCCAGGTGTCGTCCCGCTGCCCCGGCAGGTAGGGCGAGTCATCACGCTTGGCGACCACGGCGGGCAGCCGTTGCTCGGTGGCGGCGGCCAGCACGGCGGCGCCGCCCTCGGTGTAGGACGGTGTCAGCCGCCAGGCCGGGCCGGTCAGCGGCAGCGACTCGGCCAGCGCGCGGCGCTGCAGGTACGGCAACCCCGTCACATCGCGCCCGTCGACATGCAACAGGTCATTGATCCACAGGCCTGAGGGAGAGCCGTCGATCTCGGCGTCAAGCAGCACGGCCGTCGAGCCCAGCTCGGTGCCCAACCCGGCCAGTTCCGAGTGCCGGGTGCGCAGCGGGGCGCCCTCGGGGTCGAACAGCTCCACCCGTCCGCCCTCAACCCGGACCAGCACCCTGGTACCGCCGAACCGGACCTCGTAGCTCCACCCCTCGTCCGGGCTCGGCAGTCCGCCCGGGGTGGCGAGCATGGGGGAGAGTCCGCGCGGCAGTGGGCTCCAGTCCCGGCTCGGCGGAGGATCGCCCCGCCGCAGCAACCAGTCGTTCGGGCCGCGGCCCCGGCGCAGCAGGATGTACCGGCCCTGGGCCCGCTCGCCGTGCAGCACCACCTGGACCTCGGAGTCGCTCCATTTCAGGGTCTCGTAGCTGCCCCGGTCCCAGATGGTCATCCGGCCGGCGCCGTACTCGCCGCGCGGGATCTCACCGGCGAAGTCCGCGTACTCCATCGGATGGTCCTCGGTGTGCACCGCGAGCCGGATCGTGTCCGGGTCCGGCGGCAGGCCCTTCGGCACCGCCCAGGACACCAGCACACCGTCGCGCTCCAGCCGCAGGTCCCAGTGCAGGCTCCTGGCGTGGTGCTGCTGGATCACGAAGATCGATCCGGCGGTGGGCGAGGGGGACTGGTCGGCGGCCGGGACCGGCTCCGGGGTCTTCGCCGGGTCACGCTTGCGGCGGTACTCGTCCAGAGGCATCGCGCGGCGCACCCTTTCCGGTCAGACGGCCACCAGGGCATCAGTCTGCCGGTATCGAGATCCCTTGCGGGCAACAGGCAAGGCATGCTTTCCTTAGCCTTGCCTCACCGAAGCGGGACGACGGAAGGGCATGGATTCAGATGTTCGTGTGCATGTGCCGCGCGGTCACCGAAGCTCATATCCGTACCTGCATCCGCGCCGGCGCCACCACCCTCGAAGAACTCAGCGAGCGCTCCCGCGCGGGAACCGGTTGCGGTGGATGCCTGGACAGCGTGGAGATGATCCTAGAGGATGACGGGGTCCTGGCGACCACGGAGTTCGACTCCGTACCACAGTCCGCGTGAGACAGGCGAACCTGGTGAGACTAACTAATTTTATGCTTTCCTAACTCATCCATTCCTTTCCTAACACGGCGTAATCGTGTCCTAATACCCTCGTCAACGTGTACAGTCGTCTTATGCGTGGGGATGACGAAGTAATTGCGCTGCTCAACGAGCAGCTGACCAGCGAGCTAACTGCCATCAACCAGTACTTCCTGCACGCGAAGATGCAGGCGAACTGGGGCTTCACAAAGCTCGCTGAGCACACTCGTAAAGAGTCGATCGAAGAAATGCAGCACGCGGAAAAGATTACCGACCGGATTCTTTTCCTCGAAGGGTTGCCCAACTACCAGCGGCTCCTGCCGCTGCGGGTCGGGCAGACGGTTCCCGAGCAGTTCACCTCGGACTTGGCCGTCGAGCTCGAGGTGGTGGCCCGGCTGCGCCCGGGAATCGCGATGTGCCGCGAGAAGGGCGACATCACCACGGCCAACCTGTTCGAGGAAATCCTGGCCGACGAGGAAGAGCACATCGACTATCTCGAGACGAACCTCGAGCTCGTCGAGAAGCTCGGCGAACAGCTGTTCCTCAGCCAGCTCGTGGAGCGTCCGCCGACAAACAGTACAAGCAGCTGACATATCCGCTCCGGTATGGACACTGTGGGCTCGTGGGCGTTACCGGCCACACGCACGACTTCCGTGCAAAGTCGGTAGCGCCCCACGAGCATGTCCGGGGTCCGACCCACTTCTTGCTTCGCGCATCCACATTGAGCCGATAATCTACATTATGTCAACTAGTGTCGCTGTCCCCGCTGTGTCAGCGGCCGGGCACCAACGAGTGGTGAACCCATGACGCAGTTGTGGAATTCGTCTACTAGCGTTACTAATGATGTGACGGCCGGTGTCGTGGCTGAGCGCTCAACCGCGGCAACGAGACACCATGGAGGACGCGGATGTACGGCATCAGAAGGCTGCTAGTCCGGGCTGCGGCTCTTGCCGCGGTGGCGGCGGCCAGCCTGGCCATCTCGGTGGGCACAGCGAACGCGGCCGTTGGCCACCTGTACTACCCAAACCCGCACAACGACTCCGACACGTCGGTGCACAACTCCGGCTCCGGCTCCACCGCGGTGAACGTGTCCGCCGGCCGAGGCTATGCCGAGCAGTACGCTCAGCAGCAGAAGCCGGACACCAGTAGGCACACCGTCTACGAGGACAACAAACGCACCGACAGCCACAACAGCGAGAACTCGCACAACGCCAGCGTGTACCGCGACAGCCACAACTCCCGGTCCCTCAACAATCCATACACTCCCTGAGCTGGCCGGCGTACCGCGGTTCGCGTGCGCATCCAGGTGGCGCGGCAGCGCGGCGCCACCTGGATGTGGCACGCTCAGCCCGGTGGCGGAGGGCGACAGCGGTGATCGGTCCCGGCCTCGGGCGGTACACCGACAGCGCGCTTATGCGCTGCGCTTCGACTGGGGGCCCTTCGGTGCGGCCGCGATAACCGACGGGTGCGATGTGGCGGTCGTGGTGGACGTGCTCAGCTTCACCACCACGTTGACCGTCGCGGCCGACCGGGGTGTCGCGGTGTTCCCGTTCCGGTCGCGCGACAGGCGGGCCGGGAAGTTCGCCGCCGCGCGTGACGCAACCCTGGCCGTCGGGCGGGCCGACGCCCGGCCCGGCCAGGTCAGCCTTTCCCCACACAGTGTCCGCACGGCGGCCGCGCTGGATCGCCTGGTACTGCCCTCCCCCAACGGCTCCGCCATCAGTGCCCAGCTCGCCAGGACCGCACCGCTGGTCATGGGGGTGAGCCTGCGCAACCGAGGCGCCGCGGCAGGTTGGCTGTTGGCACTTCGGCAGCGGCGTCCCGACGCCCGGATCGCGGTCGTCGCGGCCGGCGAACGGTGGCCCGACGAAAGCCTGCGGCCCTCGGTGGAAGACCAATGGGGCGCGGGCAGCCTGATCGACCTGCTCCGAATCGCGGACTGGCCGGACATCTCCCCCGAAGCGCACGCCGCGGCGGCCACCTTCCAGGCGCTCGACGGGGCTGTCACCGCTGCCCTGGCCAACTGTGCCAGCGGCCGCGAGCTGATCGAGATCGGCTATCCACAGGACGTGCGAATTGCCGCCGAGCTGGACGGAAGCGTCGCTGTCCCGGTGTTGCACAACGACGCGTTCACACCCGCCGGGCCACCTGGGGTTTCGGGGCGCCGCTGAGGAGCACGTCACCAGGGGCGCAGTCGGCCGCGCCATGGTCGAGCGCGGCTGGGCGGGACCCCGCCCAGCCGGCTACCTAGCTCTCCGCCCGGTCCTGCATCTCCCAGGCATGCTCGAGGACGCGCCAGGTGATCCGGCGGCACGCATAACGCGTGGTCCAGCCGTTGGGCACCCACGGGTGAGCCGTCCGACGGGGCGCCAACCACAGCGGCGGTCGCCTCACACAGCTCCTCGATCGCGGCGATGTCGTTGAAGGCCGGCGGCCTGAACTTCACCCCGAGCTTGCGCGTACAGGCCGCGTAGCCGGCCAGCGCCCTCAGTGCGGCGGCCTCGTCCCCGCCGGCGCGGCACCAGCCAGGCCAGTCGAGCGCGGAGGCGAACGTCATCGTCGGGCAGACCTCGAGGCAGACGGCGATTCGACGCGACGACATGGCCTCACCCTCCCCCGCATCCGTCGGTGTGTCGCCGCCACGCATATCCACCGCTCGGAAGCCGGCTATCGGCCCGGGAGCGACCGCGGGAGCCCGAACCATGGGAGCACGCTGTTGTCGAAGCGGGTCATGGCGCAGATCCGGTCCCCGGTGAGGGTGAGGACGAACAGGCCGATCCCCTGGTGGATGCCGATAGGGGCGCGCAGGTAGGCCCCGAACGCCGGCTGGGTCGGCGGAGCCACGAGTTCTTCGCCGCGCGGTGGCCGGCCCGGCGTAGTGACCTGGCGGACAGGTTGAACAGCCTGCCCAACTATGTCGTTTCCTCGACCCTCGAAGACCCCGACTGGAACAACTCGACCGTGCTCAAGGGCGACATGGTGAACGAGGTCTCAAAGCTGAAGCAGGAGCTGGACGGGGACATCGTCGTCTACGCCAGCCTCCTTCTCGGGAGCACGCTGATAGAGCACGACCTCGTCGACGAGCTCCGGCTGATGGTCTACCCGGTCGTGCTCGGGGCCGGCGAGCGCCTCTTCCGCGAGACCAGCGACAAGAAACCCATGCGCCTCGTCAGCACCCGGGCCGTCGGTGACGGCATCGCCTTCCTCACCTACGAACCCATCCGAGACGCCTGGTACTCCAGGGCCTGTTCTCGCGCGAGAACTTCCGTTCGGGGACCCTTCGGGCCCGCCTCCGGAAGTTCGCCTTCGGCCGAAAGAGCGCGCTTGTGCTCACCCTGGGTGCCGCCACCAGGGGTTCGGCGCCCTGGTTGCCGACATTCACAGCGCCGGCCTTCGCCGGAACTCCTCCGGAGCCTCGCAGGGGCGACTCGCCTTACCGGCCCCGCAGTACCAGGAGCGTGAGCCGGTCGCTCAGCGGCGCCACCAGCGGCGACGCCTCGGCGTCGGTGACGGCGGCACGGCGGCGGGCTCCGGTGGGTCGGTTTCGGCCTCGCGGTCGCGCCGCCACTGTTCCAGAACCTGCTC
>DASYBQ010000063.1:0-4841 GCA_036500625.1 Pseudonocardia sp.
TGGGCATGCGGGACCTGGTGGACACGGCCAGCCCGTTGGCGGGCACGGTGAGCCGGAGCGCGGGCACATTGAGCCGGGTCGCCCGGACAGGGGTCATGTCGGCCCGGGGCAGCACGGGGTCTCTGGCGGAGCCGATCGAGGCGCGAACCCTCGCGCCGCGGGGCAGCCGCACTCCAGCCTTGGCGTGCCGCACGGCGTCTACGGTGCCGGTGCCCACCCACTGGTTGGTGGTGCCCAGCAAGGCCTCAGCGGTGTCGATCAAGGGTTTGGTCGTGGGTTCAACGGTGCCGAGGCTCATGCACCGACATTCTCAGCTGTGGGCGGGCCGGCCGCTAACTTTCGCGGCCCGCTGAGCGGCGGCGCACAGCCTCCGACACCGAGTTTCTCCGCGCCTGCTCTGGGCGCGGTGGCCCCGGCGTTCTCCTCGACCGCGGCGACTCCACCGAGCCCGGCGCTGGTTGCGGCCGCTGGCGCGGCCGCGGTGTCGCCCATGGCGGTCACACCGTTCAATGCGCACACGCCGGCACAGCCGTTTACCGGCCAATCCTTGAGCACGAGCCTGCACGGCGCGGCGAGCACGGCGAGCACCTCGGCGGCCCGGAGCGCCGGTCCGGCGCACAGCGCGGGCAGCGGACAGGCCGCATCGCCACACACCGCCACGTCGAGTGCGACCTCGCACAGTGGTCCCGGCACGGGGGCGACCCACGCCGGGGGCTCGGCACCGAGTCCCAGCCTGGGCAGCTCCGCGAGCGGTCATGGCGCCAACAACACCACTGTCGCCACCGGGCACGCCGGTCAGCCGGCAACGCCGAGCACGAGTGGTGGCGCTGGCGCGACCACCGGTGCGGGTTCCGCGCCCCGGCAGCCGGGCAGCCCGCCCTCGGTCAGTCACCCGGCCCCCACCGGAGCTCCGGCCGCCGCGTCACCGCACCACGGACCGGCGGCGGGCACGACCGCCCCGGCGAGCAACCCGCCACATGCCAGCGGCCCGGCTACCTCGGCGACGGCCACCAGCTCACACGCCGGCGCGCCGACCACGGTTGCGGCGGCACACATCCCGGCGCCGGTCACAAGTTCGGTGGCCCCACCAGCCCACTCCGCGACCCCGACGACAAGCTCGGTCGCCGCGCCGACACATTCCGTGGCACCGGCGGCGCACCCGGTGGCGCCCAGCACGGCCTCGGTGGTTCCGGCCAGCAGTGTGAGCAGCGCCCATGCCGGGTTGAGCGCGGCACCGGCCGGGCTTTCCGGTGGCCTGACCTCGAGCGCCCCGGCGGCAAGCACGCCGACGACACACCCGGCCACCGCCCACACCACGACGACCCTGCACCACTGACCAACCACGCACCCCTCGGTAGCGGCACGTCACGTGCACGGACCCCGGGAACCGCTCCCGATTGTGAAGGAGAACTTCGATGACAGTCACGATTGAATCGACGGCCCGCACCGCACCCACCTCGGCGATGACGGGGTTGCTGGACGAGATGGCGAACTTCACCGACGTCGCCAACCGGCCCGATCTGGGTGATCGACTGGCCCGCGCCTGGGCCAGGGTGAGCGACCCCATCCTGCGGATCGTGGTCACCGGTCAGTCCGGGCAGGGCATGAGCGCGCTGGTCGACGCCATCGCCGGCGTCCCGGTCACCGCGGACGGCAGCCAGCGGGGCCTGCCGGTCATGGTCACCACCAGCGACACCGCCTACAGCCGCCAGAGCTCCTCCGGCTCGGGCATGTCCCGGATGGAGGTCGGTATCACCCCTCCGCTGCTGGCCCAGGGCGTGGTGCTGATCGACACACCGGGCATCTACGGCGCGGACACCGCGGCCGCGGCCACCGTGTTGGAGCTGGCCGCCGGCGCGGACGCCGTGCTGTTCGTCTCCGATGCCAGCCAGGAGTACACCGCGCCCGAGATCGAGTTCCTCGCCCAGTTGCGCCAGCTGTGCCCGACCGTGCTCGGCGTCGGCACCAAGATCGACCTGTACGCCCGCTGGACGGACATCCAAGACGCGAACCGGGCCCATCTGGACAACGCCGGACTGGGCATCCCGCTGTTGCCGGTCTCCGCGCTGCTCGCGCGGACCGCGCATGCCGAGGGCGACCGGGAGCTGGCCGTCGAGTCCGGCGTACCACAGCTGGTCGACTTCGTGCGCGGCCACGTGATCGCCGGCGCGGACGCCCGGCAGCGCGGCGCAATCGCCGACGAGGTGTTCGCGGCCGCTGACCAGTTGATGATGACTCACCAAGCCGAGCTTCGGGCGCTGTGCGACCCGGCCAACGGCGGGGAGCTGGTTGCCGAGCTGCAGCGCGCGGTAGCGGCCTCGAAACGGCTGCGCGCCCAGTCGGCGCGCTGGCAGCTCGTGCTCGGCGACGGCATCGTCGAGGTGATGGCCGAGGTGGAGCACGACCTGCGACACCGCCTGCGGCAGGTGGTCCGCGAGGCCGAGGCCGACATCATGAAACTCGACCCGGCCAAGCGGTGGGAACAGTTCGAGCTGTGGCTGCGGGAAAAGATCGCGCGCAGCGTGCAGGCCAGCTTCGTACTGGCCAACACCCGCGCAGGCGAGCTCGCCGACCGGGTAGCCCAGGTGTTCGCCGCCGACGGGGTGATCATGCTGCCGAGGCTGGGCATCGACGAGGTGGGCGACGCGCTGGACTCGGTGGCCTCGCTGGAGGCGTTGGAAACCCGCAAGGCCAACCTCATCCAACGGTTGATCAATGCGCTGCGGGGTTCTTACGGCGGCCTGTTGATGGTCGGCGTGCTCACCAGCGTCGGCGGGCTCGCGCTGCTGAACCCCTGGTCGATCGGCGCCGGGGTGCTGCTGGGCGGGTACACGTTCTACGAAGACCGCAAGGCCCGGTTGGCCGCCCGCCAAGCCGAGGCGAAAACGGCGGTGGCCCGGCTGTTGGATGACGTGCTCTTCCAGATGGGCGACGAGTCGAGGCTCCGGCTGCGCGAGGTGCACCGCACCGTGCGCGACCACTTCGCCGCGATCGCCGAGGAGATGGACGAGTCGATCGAGGCAGCCCTTGGTGCCGCCCAGCAGGCCCACCACGCGCACACTGCCCAGCGGGAGACCAGGCTCGCCCAGCTGCAGGCCACGCTGGCGCGGCTGGGTCAGCTCAAGGCCCGCGCCTCGGCGCTGGCCTCGTAGCGAGAGCGCCACGGCGATCAACGTGCGGGACGGGAGAACAGACGTGGACCAGGCCGACGAGCTCGAAAAGGCCCGGATGTTGATCCGCGACGCCGGCGGGGAGTTCAGCGACTCCCCGCCGGTGCGCGCCGCGCTGGCGGCCTGCGAGCATCGACTCGACGAACCGCTGCGTGTCGCGCTGGCCGGCACACTCAAGTCCGGAAAATCCACCATGCTCAACGCCCTGGTCGGTGAGGAGATCGCGCCGACCGACGCCACCGAGTGCACCCGGGTGGTCACCTGGTTCAGCCATTCCCCGGTGCCACGCGTCGATCTCACGCACCGCGTCGGCGAGCAGGATGTCGCGCACACCGCGCTGCCGGTACGCCGCCAGGACGCCAGGCTGGTGCTGCACCTGGGCGGCGTGGCGGCCGAGCGGGTGCAACGGCTGCGGGTCGGCTGGCCCTGCGCACTGCTCGACAGCTACACCCTGATCGACACCCCAGGAACCTCGTCGAACTCCCCGGACGTCTCCCAACGGACCCTCGACTTCCTCACCCCGCACGACGGCAGCTGCCAAGCCGATGCCATCGTGTACCTGATCCGCGCGCCACAGGACACCGACCTTGAGCTGCTGCGCCACATCCAACACCACCACGGCCCCGGCCGCGGCCCACTGGGCGTGATCGCGGTACTGGCCCGAGCCGACGAAACACCCGGCCACGGAGCAGAGGCAACCAGCGGAATGGACTCGGCGCGGGCGGTGACCGAGCGGCTGCGCACCGCTCCCGAGCTCGCCGGACTGCACCGCGATTTCATCGCCGTGTCCGGGTTGCTCGCGATACGCGGACAGACACTGCGACAGAGCGAGTTCCTCGCCCTGGCCACCCTGGCCGATCAGCCGGCATCGACACTGCGCTCCGCGCTGCTGTCCCCAGGGCGGTTCACCCACGCGGACCTGCCCATCCCGGGCATCGAGCGCGAGCACCTGCTGGAGGCGTTCGGCATGATCGGCATCAAGACCGCGGTGGAGCTGATCCGCGGCGGTGCCCGTGACGCGCCCGCCCTCGCCGACGCCCTCGTCCGACACAGCGGACTCGAAGAACTCCAACACACCCTGCACACCCGCTTCGGCGGCCGGCACGCCCAGCTCAAAGCGCACTCCGCGCTGCACACCCTGCGCGCCATCCTGCTCGGGCTCGCACCCGCACGTGCCCAACGGCTGCTGCGCGCGGTCGACCACACACTGGCCGACACCCACACCATCACCGAACTGGCCGTCCTCGCCGGGCTCACCGCGCTGCCGCTGCCGCAACCGACACTGGCCGCACTCGACCAGACGCTCGGCGGACAGGGCACCTCGCCCAGCGCACGCCTCGGGCTACCTCCGGACGCGACCGCCGTCACCCTGCGCACCGCCGCCGGCCGCCGGCTCACCCACTGGCACACCCAACTGGACGAGCCCCTGCTGGACGAACCCACCACACGCGCCTACTGGGCAGCGGTGCGCAGCTGCGAAGCAATCATCGCCACCACCCGGTCGACCCGCCCACCAGGATGAACACACCACACCAGGTACCGGGCCGCGTCATGAACAGCGGGATGAACCGCTGCGCCAACCGACACGCCGTCAAACATGAGGGTCTGTCAAGAGAACGGTGTAACTGGGTCTGGTTGGGTCTACTTGCGGCCGGCGGACAGACGTCCGTC
>DASYBQ010000064.1:0-22586 GCA_036500625.1 Pseudonocardia sp.
TCAGCGCGAAGCCCACCAGGCGGTCCTCGATGGCGTGCGCGCAGGAGTTCCAGATGGCGTGCAGCAGCGCGGCGAACAGCACCGCCCCGACCAGCACGGGGCTCAGCGCGGACGTGGAGATCGGTACACCGGCCATACTCACCTGCCGGCCGCACGATGGCCGCGGCCGCACCGTGCTCGTGAGTGCCGCATGCCCTCCCAGTGGCACGCGCGACTCGCGAGGCCGGCGGCCAGGTCAGCGGATGTCGACGGCCCACCGTTCGCCGTGCCGGCTGCACCGGGCGCTCCACCCCGTGGGGGTCACCTGCACCACCATGCGCCGGGCGCAGTCCGGGCAGTACCGGGGCGGCTCCAGCTCGCGGCGCGATGCGCAGCGGCCGTGCGCACCCTCATCGACACCGACGCCGCACTGGTCACAGAACACGGTGCCCACTATGCCGGTCATAGGGTCTGGTTGAGTGCCTTGACCGGCATGCACAGCTCACCGAGCAGGTCGATGTCCGCCTCGGCGGGCCGGCCGAGCGTGGTCAGGTAGTTGCCGACGATCACCGCGTTGATCCCGCCGAGCAGGCCCTGGCGGGCACCGAGGTCACCAAGGGTCAGCTCACGGCCGCCGGCGAAACGCAGCACGGTGCGGGGCAGTGCCAGCCGGAACGCGGCGATGGCGCGCAGCGCGTCCGGGCCGGACATCAGCTCGAGGTCGCCGAACGGGGTCCCCGGGCGCGGGTTCAGGAAGTTCATCGGGACCTCGTGCGGCTGCAGCGCCGCGAGCTGGCCGGCGAACTCGGCGCGCTGCGCCACGGACTCCCCCATCCCGAGGATCCCGCCGCAGCAGACCTCCATGCCGGCCTCGGCGACCATCCGCAGCGTGTCCCAGCGCTCCTCCCAGGTGTGTGTGGAGACCACCTCGGGGAAGTAGGAGCGGGCGGTCTCCAGGTTGTGGTTGTAGCGGTGCACGCCCATCGCGGCCAGCGCCGCCACCTGGTCGGCGGTGAGCATGCCCAGCGAGCAGGCGATGTTGATGTCGACCTCGTCCTTGATCGCCTGGATCCCGGCCGCGACCTGGCCCATCAGCCGCTCGTCAGGGCCGCGCACCGCCGCCACGATGCAGAACTCGGTCGCGCCGGTCTTCGCGGTCTGCTTGGCCGCCTCGACCAACATCGGGATGTCCAGCCAGGCGGAACGCACCGGGGAGGCGAACAGGCCGGACTGCGAGCAGAAATGGCAGTCCTCCGGGCACCCGCCGGTCTTCAGGCTGACGATCCCCTCTACCTCGACCTCCGGGCCGCACCAGCGCATCCGTACCTGGTGCGCCAGCTCGAGCAGCGGCTCCAGCCGCTCGTCGGGCAGCCGCAGCAGCTCAAGCACCTGCGCCTCGGTCGCCGGGATTCCCCGCTCGAGGACCGAGTCACGCAGCCGCGCCAGGATGTCCGAGTCGACGCGGGCGGCGGACACGGTCATAGGTCAAGCTCCTCGGTTCGACGGCGGGTGCGCGGCGGGCTGCCGCTCCGCATCCTGCCCGACCGAGCCACCAGCGGCCAATGCCCTCAGGTGAGGTCTGACACACCCAACCCGGCCCAGCCCGCATCGTCCGGGTCCTCGGTGCCGTCCGGATCGTCCGGGTCGTCGCCGACCTGGTCCTGTGCCGGCATGAGGGGCGCGGTCCGTGACATGGCCGCGCCGAAGCCGTCCCGGGCGGCGGCCAGGAACGCCTCGGGGTCCAGCCGGGCCGCGCCGGCGGGCAGCCGGCCGAGCAACGGGGCGCCGCTGACCAGCGGCAGGTCCACCAGGTTGCACTCGGCGGCCAGATCGGGCTGCCGGGGCCAGTTGCCGACCACGACCCCGGCGCAGCGCAGGCCCCGTGCGGCGAGTACCTCGGTGGTCAACGCGGTGTGGTTGAGGCTGCCGAGCCCGGCGGTGGCCACCACCAGCACGGGCGCATCCAGCGCCAAGGCGACGTCGGCCAGGGTCGCCTTGTCGTCGAGCCGCACGAGCAGGCCGCCGGCGCCCTCCACCAGCACCAGGTCGTGGCGGGCGGCAAGCTCCCGCGCCTCGGCGACCACCTCGCCCGGCGTCACAGGGGACATCCCGGCGCGGGTGGCCGCGGTGGCCGGGGCCAACGGCTCGGGGAACCGGGCCAGCTCCACCGCGGTCAGCCGCTCAGCTGAACCCAGCCTGGGCCCGACCAGCCGTTGCACCTCGTGCACGTCGCCCGGCTCGCCAGGCGCCAGTCCGGTCTGCGCCGGCTTGAGCACCGCCACCCTTCTGCCCTCGGCCAGCGCCAGCGCGGCGAGCGCGGCGGTCACCACCGTCTTGCCGACCCCGGTCCCGGTGCCGGTCACCACGAGCACACTCACCCGACCGACACCCCGGCGGCCCGGCCGGCCAGCACCTCACCCAACACCTCGCGCACCCGAGTCAGCTCGGCCCGGGTGAGCGTGGCACGCGCGGTGAGACGTAACCGGCTGCTGCCCTCGGGAACCGAGGGAGGCCGGAAGCAGCCCACCCGCACTCCCTGTTCCAGACACCGGGCGGCGGCCGCGAACGCTACCTGGGGCTCTCCCAGCAGCACCGGCACCACGGGGGACACCGGCGCGGCCACGCCGGCCGCGTCGGCGATCGCGGCGGCCACCGACAACACCCGCGCCGGGCGGTCCGGCTCCTCGGCGAGCACCCGCAGTGCGGCCAGCGCGCTGCTCGCACAGGCCGGCGCCAGCCCGGTGTCGAAGATGAAGCTGCGTGCGGTGTCCACCAGGTGCTCGATGACGGCCGTGGGTCCCAGCACCGCGCCGCCCTGGCTGCCCAGCGCCTTGGACAGCGTCACGGTGGCCACCACGTCGTCCGCGCCGGCCAGGCCCGCCTCGGCCAACAGCCCGCGCCCACCCGGGCCGCACACACCCAGCGCGTGCGCCTCGTCCACCACCAGCACCGCGCCCCTGGCACGGCTCACCGCGTGCAGCGCGGCCAGCGGAGCACGGTCGCCGTCCACACTGGTCACGCTGTCGACGACCAGCAGCGCGCGCTGTTCGGTCCGCGCGGCGAGCAGCCGGTCCACCTCGACCGGGTCGTTGTGCGCTGTGACCGCGACCCGGGCCCGGGACAGCCGGCAGGCGTCGATCAGCGACGCGTGGTTCGCCCGGTCCGACACCACGAGGCTGTCCGGTCCGCTCAGCGCGGTGACCGCGCCGACGTTGGCCAGGAAGCCCGAGGAGAACACCAGGCCGGCCGGGTACCCGCAGAACGCGGCAAGCTCCCGCTCCAGCTCGGCGTGCAGCTCGGTGCTGCCGCTGACCAGCCGCGAACCGGTGGAGCCGGCACCCCATGCGCGCAGCGCCGCGACCCCCGCCTCGACCACCCGTGGGTCGCGCGCGAGGCCGAGGTAGTCGTTGCCGGCCAGGTCCAGCACCGGCTCACCGAGGAAGCGGGGGCGCAGCGTGCGCCGCAATCCCGCCGCCCGGCGCAGCCGCGCGTGCTCGTCGAGCCAGGCCAACGGATCATGGTGAGCCTGCATGGTGGCTCAGCCTAGTGCGCCTATCCGGTGCTTCCGGTCGGTCACCACCACCGAGGCGCCGGTGGCCCGCTGCCGGGTCACCCAGGCATCCAGGTGGTCGCGCACGGCATGGTCCAGGTAGTGCGCGGCCAGGTCCACCCTGGTCGGCGCCCCGGCCGGGACCCCCGCCAGCACCCGGGACAGCGCCGGCACGGCCAGGAAGGTGGCGGCGCCCGATACGGTCACCCGGTGCTCGTCGCCGTACTCGGGCGTCTGGTGCTGGACCCGGGCCCGCACCGCGCGGCGCAGCAGCAGCAGGGCGGCCAGTGCCAGCCCGATGCCAACACCCTCCAGCAGGTTCAGCGCCATCACTCCCAGCGCGGTGGCCAGGTACAGCGCGAGCTCGCCGTGCTGGCGGGCGATCCGCATGTCGGCCACCTTGACCAGCTGGACGCCGATGACCACCAGCAGCCCGGCGAGCGCGGCGAGCGGAATCATCTCGACCACCCAGACCAGCGCCAGCGCGAACACCGCGATCCACACCGCGTGCAGCACGGCGGACGCCCTGGTGCGGGCGCCGGCCCGCACGTTGGTCGAGCTGCGCACGATCACACCGGTGACCGGCAGGCCGCCGAGCAGCCCGGACAGCGTGTTGGCCGCGCCCTGGCCGATCAGCTCGCGGTCCGGGTCGGTACGCGGGCCGTGGTGCATCCGGTCCACCGCGACCGCCGAGAGCAGGCTCTCCACGCTGGCCACCAGCGCCACCGTCAGCACGCCGCCGATCACCGCGCCCCAGTTGCCTTGCGGCAGCACCGGCACCGAGATGGCCGCGAGCAGCCCGCCGGGCAGGTCGACCCGGGCCACCGATGCGGCGACGAGCTGTTCCAGGGCTACCGCCAACGCGGTCGCCACGGCTACCGCGACCAGCGGGCCGGGCACCACCCGCAGCTGGCGGGGCAGTCGCGGCCAGCACACCACCAGCAGCATGGCGCACAGCCCGACCAGCACGGCCGGACCGTGCGCCTGGGCCAGCTGGCCCGGCAGCTCGGTCAGATTCTCCAGCGCGCTGGTCTGCGGCTGGCCGCCGAGCACCACGTGCAGCTGCGCCAGCGCGATGGTGCCGCCGATGCCTGCCAGCATGCCGTGCACCACGGCCGGTGGGATGGCCTGGGCGAACCGCGCCAGGCGGGAAAGGCCGAACCCGATCTGCAGCACACCGGCGCCGGCCACGATGGCGCAGGTGGTCAGCCAGCCGAACCGGGCGACCAGCTCGGCAACGACCACGGTCAGCCCGGCGGCCGGGCCGCTGACCTGCAGCGGAGAACCCCCGAGCAGGCCGGCCACCACGCCACCGACGATGGCGGCGATCAGCCCGGCCAGGATCGGCGCGCCGGAGGCGACCGCGATGCCCAGCGAAAGCGGCAGGGCGACCAAGAACACCACGAGCGAGGCGTTCACATCGGCGCGCAGGTTGTCCGGCCGCCACGATCGGGGCGACCAGGCGGACGGCGGCGCCGAGTGGGCTCCGGGATTTCGGTGTGGCGGCGTACTGGGCATGCGGCTCCTCAGAGTCAAAGTTGGATGGGGTAGCCGGACCACGGTCACCGTCGCCCGCTCCGGCCACTCCTCCAACGGGTCGCCGCGGCGCCCGAGTTCCCGGAGCGGGTCGCCGCGCGGTGCCGGCGCACCAATTTCGTCACTGTGAGTGGGCGGTGCTTAGGCCAATAGTGGAGCACCTTGTGCACCATTGATATCAATTTCCTCATTGGACACACGGTTACAGAGTTATCCCCATGCCGATGGTCTATCTGAAGCCTCAGTAGTGTCGTTGTGTGGCGACTACCTCGGCACCGCCGCCGCGCACATCGCATCGGTGATGGTCGCCACGTCCTCGGCCGGGGTGATGAACGGCGGCATGGTGTAGATCAGGTCCCGGAACGGGCGCAGCCAGACACCCCGGGCCGCGGCGGTGGCGGTCACCGAGGGCAGATCCACCGGCCGGTCCAGCTGGATGACGCCGATCGCGCCCAGCACCCGCACGTCCCGCACACCGGGCAGCTCACGGGCCGGCGCCAGCCCCTCGCGCAGCCCGGCCTCGATGCCGGCCACCTCGCCCCGCCAGTCCCGCCGGCACAGCTCCTCGATCGAGGCCAGCGCGACCGAGGTGGCCAGCGGGTTGCCCATGAACGTCGGACCGTGCATCAGCACACCGGCCGCGCCGCCGCCGATACCGCTGGCCACCTCTGTGCTGCACAACGTGGCGGCCAACGTCAGGTAGCCACCGGTCAGCGCCTTGCCAAGACACATCACATCCGGGCTCACGCCGGCGTGCCGCGCCGCGAACAGCTCGCCGGTCCGCCCGAAGCCGGTGGCGATCTCGTCGAAGACCAGCAGCACGTCGTGCGCAAGGCACAGCTCGCGCAGCACATGCAGGTAGCGCGGGTCGTGGAAGCGCATGCCACCGGCACCCTGCACAACCGGCTCCACGATCACCGCCGCGAGCTCGTCGGCGTGCCGCTCCACCAGATCGGCCAGCTCGGCCACGTATCCGGGGTCGAGGTCGGCCGGTGGCGCGCCGGCGAACACCTGCTCGGGCAGCACGTCACGCCACAGCGAGTGCATACCGCCTTCGGGGTCACACACGCTCATCGCCATGAAGGTGTCTCCGTGGTAGCCGCCCCGCCAGGTCAGCAGCCTGCGCTTGTCCATCCGGCCCCGGGCGCGCCAGTACTGCAGGCACATCTTGATCGCCACCTCGACCGCCACCGAGCCGGAGTCGGCAAGGAACACGTGCCGCAACGGCTCCGGCGTGAGCTCGACCAGCCGGGCGGACAGCGCCACGGCGGGTTCGTGGGTCAGCCCACCGAACATCACATGGCTCATCCGGCCGAGCTGACCGGTGATCGCCGCATCCAGGGCGGGATGCCGGTAGCCGTGGATCGCGGCCCACCACGAGGACATCCCGTCGATCAGGTCGGTGCCGGCCGGGCGGCCGTACGCCGGACCGGCCAGCCGCAGCCGGACCCCCTCGGCGCCGGCCACCGGCAGCGGCGCGATGGTTCCCGGCATCGGCGCGTAGGGATGCCACGCGTGCGCGCGGTCGGCGGCCAGCAGCTCCTCCGGGGTCATGTCCGAAGGCTAACTGGACCAGCCCCGCCGTTACGGCATTAGGCTTGTTGCCCTGATGACCAGTTCCGAGCCCGACGGGCGAGACGGGGCCGCCGCGACCGGGACCGTGCCGACCGAAGCTGGAGCGACCGCGAACACAGCATCCGGCAACGTCGCGAACGGCGCCGGCGCGGCGGAGGCGCCGGTGCTGACCCGGCGCCGCCAGCTCGGCTCGCCGAGCGCACGGTCCCTGCTGCTTACCCTGCTGGGCGAGTTCGTGCTGCCGCGAGACGAACCGGTCTGGACCCAGGTGCTGCTCAACGCACTGGGCGAGCTGGGGGTGGAACAGAAGTCGGGGCGCCAGGCGTTGGCCCGCACCGCCGCCGAGGGGTTGCTGTGCTCCGACCGGGCCGGGCGGCGGGTGCGCTGGTTGCTGTCCGAGATGGGGCGGCGGCTGCTGAGCACCGGTGCGGAGCGCATCTACAGCTTCGGCACCGCCACCGAGCCGTGGGACGGGCGCTGGCTGGTGCTGCTGGTGAGCGTGCCGGAGTCGCGCCGCCAGCTGCGGCACCGGCTGCGCTCCAGGCTCGCCTGGGCTGGCATGGGCACCCCTGCGCCCGGGGTCTGGCTGTCCGCGCGCCCGGACAAGCAGCACGAGGTCGCCGAGGTGGTCACCGAGCTGGGCCTCGACAAGGTGAGCTCGTCGTTCGTCGGCGCGTTCGGTCGGATCGGGCACGAGCGTGAGCTGGTGGCCCAGGCGTGGAACCTGGCCGACGTCGAGACCGACTATCGGGAGTTCATCAGCGTCTTCAGCGCGGCGGACCCGCTGACCCCCCGGGCGGTACTGCGCGAACAGGTCCAGCTGGTGCACGCCTGGCGGCGGTTCCCGTTCCTGGACCCACAACTGCCGGCGCAGCTGCTGCCCGGCGGCTGGGCCGGCACCCAGGCCCGCGAGCTGTTCCACGACCGCCACGAGCACTGGGCGGGCGCGGCCGGTGCGCACTGGGACCAGCTGTGCGCCGGTATCACCTGAGCCCCCGACTGTCGCTCAGCCCGGCAGGTGGTAGACGCGCCGCGCATTGCCGCCGAGCACACCGTCCAGTACCTCCGGCGCGAGCCCCAACCCGGTCAAGGCCTTGACGTTGGCGCCGATGCCGGGGACGCCGGGCCAGTCCGTGCCGAAGATCCACTTCGAGGCGATCCGGTCCAGCTCGAAGCGCTCGAAGTAGTGCGGCAGCCGGCGCGGCGGCAGGCCGGCGATGTCCAGCCAGACGTTCGGCCTTGCCAGGGCCATGAAGCCCGCGGCCTGGTAGCTCCAGCCTCGGCCACCGTGCGCGAGCACCACGGTGAGCTCGGGGAAGTCCCGCAGCACGTCGTCCATCAGCACCGGGTCGCCCCGCCGGGAGCTCGCGCCGGGGAACGAACTAGGCCCGGTGTGGGTGATCACCGGCACGCCGCGCTCCTCGCAGTGCGCGTAGGCGGGGTACAGCTCGCGGTCGTTCGGCGCGAAGTTGCCGTGCACCGGATGCACCTTCAGCGCCACCGCGCCGAGGTCCAGCTGGCGGCGGACCTCGGTGCCTGCCGGGTGATGCAGGTGCGGGTTCACGTTGGCCACGATCCGGAACCGGCGGGGGTTGTGCGCCACGATCGGCAGCATGTCCTCGATGGCCTGTGTGCCGGTCACCCTCGGGCTGTACTCACAGAACAGCAGCGCCTGGTCGACCCCCTCGGCCTCGAACAGCGCGTCGAACAGCTCCGGGACGATCGTGCCGGAACTGTCGTAGACGGAGGCAACCGCCTGCTCGTCCGCGGCAGGGCCCAGCCAGGTCGGCCAGTCCAGCTTCAGCGCGCCGCGCCGCGCCGGGTGCACATGCGCGTCGACGATCATGTCGGGCTCACCTCGGGGTCGCGCTCCCTTGCCAGCTCCCGAACCCGGAAGCGTTGCAGCTTGCCGGTCGCCGTGCGGGGCAGCTCATCGACGAGGACCACCCGGCGCGGGCGCTTGAACGAGGACAGTCCGGCCCGGCAGAACTCGACCAACTCGTCCTCGCGCACCGCCGCCCCGGGGTGGGCGACCACCACCGCCACCGGCTTTTCCAGACCGTCCCCGCCGGGCACCGCGACCACCGCGACCTCCAGCACCGACTCGTGCTCCAGCAGCCGGGCCTCCACCTCGCCGGGGCTCACCCAGATACCACCCGCTTTGATCATGTCATCGGAGCGGCCGAGATAGGAATAGCTGCCGTCCGTGTTACGCAGGTAGGTGTCGCCGGTGCGCAGCCACTCGCCGGCGAATGCCTGCCGGGTGGCCGCTGCCCGGCACCAGTAACCCGCGGCGATGGACTCACCTCGGACGTAGAGCGAGCCGGGCCGATCGGGCTCGTCGATCACCGTGCCGTCGGTGTCGTCGCGCAGCTGCACCGTGTAGCCAGGAACCGGGCTGCCCGAGCTGCCCGGGTGCACCTGACCCGGCCGGTTGGACAGGAAGATGTGCAGCGCCTCGGTGGAGCCGATGCCGTCCAGCACCTCGAAACCGAACCGGTCGAGGACCCCGGTGAACAGGTTCGCCGGCAGTGGCTCGCCGGCCGAGGCACCGCGCCGCACGCTGGCGAAGGCGTCATCCGGTATCGAGCTGCCCAGCATCGCGGAGAAGAACGTCGGAACACCGAAGAACAGCGTCGCCCGGTGCCGTGCCACGAGTTCCGCGACCAGCTCGGGGTTGGGCCGGCGCGGCTCCAGCACGGCGGCGGCGCCCGCCGAGAGCGGGAAGAACAGCGAGTTTCCGATGCCGTAGGCGAAGAACAGCTTGGCCACCGAGAAACAGCGGTCTTCGCCGCGGATGCCAAGCACCCGCTGGCCGTAGCTCTCGCAGACGAACCTGATGTCGCCGTGCCGGTGCATCGCCGCCTTCGGATTGCCGGTGGTGCCGGAGGTGTAGAGCCACAGCGCCGGTGAGTCCGCCCAGCTGGGGTACGGCGGCACCGGCCGGTCGCGGCCGGCCTCGACCAGAGCTGCCCACGCCAGCGCGGACACCGGGAAACCCTCCGGTGCCGCGCCGATCGTGAGCACCTGAGCCAGCTCGGTGCCGGCACCGGATCGGGTCAGCCGCGACACCGCGGCCCGCGCGACATCCGCGAACTCCGCCGAGACCACCAACACCCTGGCCCGCGAGTCGCGCAGCATCCCGGCGAGGTCTGCCGAGGTGAGCATCGTGGAGACCGGCACCGCCACCGCTCCCAGATGCATCGCGGCGAGGATGCCGATGGCCAGCTCGGGGGTGTCGGAAGCGAAGAACAGCACCCGTTCCTCGGCGCGTACCCCGAGACCGGAGAGGCCGCCGGCTACCGCGTGCACCACCTCGGACAGCTCGCGGTAGCGCAGCTCGCCACTTGGGTGCACCAGCGCCACCCGGTCGCCCGCCCCGTCGGCGATGCGCCGGTGCACCAGGTAGTCGGCGGCGTTGAACAGTGGCGGCTCATTGATCGGCACGGGAACCTCCGTTGGCGTCCGGCCCATTGTCTACGCTCAGCGACTGTCTACAAGACGCTGACGCTGTGAACGTATTGGGTAGCACGTCGACTAACAAGCCAGCGCGACCCTGATTAACTCACAGGAGCCACAATTTGTCACAGTAAGTGACCGACGCGCCGAGACACTTCCCCCGAGGGCAGGGATGGACAGTCGCCGTAAGCTGACCCCTCAACAGAACTGCGCCGGCGAGGGGATGAACCGTGTTGCTGTCGGTACGGTGGTTGATCGCCACCGCCCTGGTCGTGCTGGTCTTCGGCGGCGTATGGGCGATCAGCTCGGACGTCTACGACCTGAGCAAGGCGACCTCGCTGGAGGTCGCGGCGGTCACCGCGGCGGCCATCGGACTGCCGCTGTCCTGGTGGTCGTTTCGCGGCCAGCTGCTCGATGAGCCCCCAGAGGTGGCCTGGGTCACCTGGCGGCGGATGCCCTCGGTACCCGCCGTGCCGCTGTCCCAACCGCGCGACGAGGCCCGGCTGGAATCCGCGTTCCGCCCCGGCCCCGCCACCCAGGTCGTCGTGCTCACCGGCCCTTCCGGAGTAGGAAAGACGCAGCTCGCAGCCGGTTACGCACGGGCGAGGATGGCCGAGGGCTGGCCAATGGTCGCCTGGATCAACGCAGGCAGCCATGAGGAGATGGTCGCCGGGCTGCTCGAGTTCGCCGATGCGCTGAGCCTGCGGGTTCCCGAGGAGGGCAGCGCAAGGGCGCTGGAGCGGCTGCGCCAACACCCGCCAACCGGCACCCAGCCGTCGTTGGTCATTTTCGATGGCGTCGCCTCGCCGGACGTGGTCCGGCCGTATCTGCCCTCCGTCGTCGGCTGGCGGGTGATCGTGACCACCGCCTCGAGGGACACCGCCCAGCTCGGCCTCGAGCTTCCGGTGGACGTGCCGGGCACCACGGAGCTCACCACCGCCTCCGGGCTGCCCGAGTCGACCTGCCGGAATCTGGGCAGACTGCCCGCCGCGGTAGAGCTCGCGGTCGCTACCGTGCGTGATCAACCGCGCGGTGCGGCGCCCTACCTCGACCGGTTGCGGTCGGTGGCGGCGGGTCGGCTGCTCGGGGACGGACGGGACGGCTCGCGCTACCAGGAGCGGTACCCGGCCGGTGCCGCCGAGGCGGCGCTGGTCGCGCTGCACGACGCGGGCTTCGACACCGACCCGGCGGTGCGCCGCATGCTGGGTCTGCTGGCCGCGCTCTCCCCCGGCGGCGCCAGCCGAGGTCTGCTGTACCAGGCGACGAACCAGAACGACGCCGAGGAAACGCTGTCCCGGCTGTCCCGCTGGTCGCTGGTGTCGTCCCGGATGGACGGCGACGGGGTGCTGCTGCACGAACTGATCCGCCGCGTGGTGGACGACCGGCTGCGCACCGACGATGCGCTGCCCGCCGCGATCGCGGACGCGGCGACCCTGCTCGACCAGGCGCTGTTCGCCGAGGAGCAGGCCTGGGACCGGCGCGCCGAGGGCGACCAACTGATCGCGCACATCGCCGCGCTGTCCACCAGCGCCGGCTCGACGACCTCGTCACTGCCGACGGAAGCGGTGGAGCGGGTGCTCGGGCTGCGCCAGTGGGCCACCCGGCAGCTCAGCGCGGTCGGGGACGGCGGTCGCGCCGTCGAGCTGGCCGAAAGCATCCGCCAGGAGTGCGAGACACTGCTGGGGCCGGACCACCCTGGCACGCTGGCCGCGTCGGACAACCTGGTGATCGCCTACGTCGCGGCGCGCCGCGCCTCGGACGGCATCCCGCTCGCCGAAGAGGTGCTGGGCGCCCGCGAGCAGCAGCTGGGCCGTTCGCACCAGGACACGCTGGCCTCCCGCTACACGCTGGCCTACGCCCACGAGTACGCCGGACACCTCGATGAGGCGGTCCGGCTCTACGACACCGCCTACACCGAGTATGCCCGGGTGTACGGCGCCGACCACCCGCAGACCCTGACCGTCGGCGGCGCGCTGGCCCGAGTGCGGGCGGCCGCCCCGGCCCGCGCCGCCGGTCGGCACCGCACCGGTGGCGCCCCCCGGCACGGCGACCAACAACCGATCGACTGACCCGGCGCGAATTCGGCTCAGCCGAGGCAACCTGGGCCAAGTAGCGCTTTCAGGTCGCCCATCAGCGCCGAGCTCGGGGTCACCCGGAAGCCATCGTCAAGGCGCAGCACGGTGGCCCTCGAGCCGTTGAGCAGCCGCAGGTGCACCTCGTGGCTGCCCGGGTGGCTGCCAAGCACATCCTTGAGCTTGGACACCCGCTGCGGGGTGCAGTTGTCGGCGCGCAGGCTGACCTGCAGCGGCGCGGCGGCGGTACCGTTCGCGGCCGAAAGGTCGGGTACCGCGAGGTCGTTGGCGATCAGCGAGACCCGGTCGTCGCGCCGGTTCACCCTGCCCTTGACCAGTACGATCGCGTCCTCGGCGATATCCATGCCGACCACCGCGTACGCGCGGGGGAAGAACAGCACCTCGATGCCGCCGGCCAGGTCCTCCAGCTGTGCCGCCGCCCACGGCTCACCGTTCTTGTTGATCCGCCGGGTGACCGAGGCCAGAATCCCGCCGACCGTCACCTGGGCACCCTCGGACACGGTGCCTTCCAGGATCGCCGAGATCGGGGTGTCGGTCTTGGTCGCGAGCAGCTGTTCCACTCCGTGCAGCGGATGGCCGGAGACGTAGAGCCCGAGCATCTCGCGCTCCACCGCGAGCTGGTGCTTGGTGTCCCAGTGCTCGGCCGGGACCGGAATGTCGAACGCGCCACCCAGATCCGGCGCATCCTCCCCGCCGAACAGGTCGAACTGGCCCATCGACGCGGCACGCTTGGTGCCCATCACCGAGTCGACCGCGTCCGCGTGCACCAGCAGCAGGCCCTTGCGCGGGTGGCCGAGCGAGTCGAACCCGCCGGCCTTGATCAGCGACTCGATGACCTTCTTGTTGCACACCACCGCGTCGACCTTGCGCAGGAAGTCGGAGAAGTCCCGGAAGGCGCCCTGTTCCTTGCGCGCCGCGACGATCGCGTCCACCACGTTGAAGCCCACGTTGCGGATCGCGCCCAGCCCGAACCGGATGTCGTTGCCCACCGGGGCGAAGTTGCGCACCGACTCGTTGACATCCGGCGGCAGCACCGTGATGCCCATCCTGCGGCACTCGGCGAGGTAGACCGCCGCCTTGTCCTTGTCGTCGCGGACGCTGGTGAGCACCGCCGCCATGTACTCGGCCGGGTAGTTCGCCTTGAGGTACGCCGTCCAGTAGGACACCACGCCGTAGGCGGCCGAGTGGGCGCGGTTGAACGCGTAGTCGGAGAACGGCAGCAGGATGTCCCACAGCGTCTTGACCGCATGCTCGGAGTAGCCGTGGTCCTTCATGCCCTGGGCGAAGCCGGCGTACTCCTTGTCCAGGATCTCCTTCTTCTTCTTGCCCATCGCGCGGCGCAGCAGGTCGGCTTTGCCGAGCGAGTAGCCGGCCAGCTTCTGCGCGATCGCCATGACCTGTTCCTGGTAGACGATCAGGCCGTAGGTCTCCCCCAGGATCTCCTTGAGCGGCTCGGCCAGCTCCGGGTGGATCGGGGTGACCTCCTGGCGGGCGTTCTTGCGGTCGGCGTAGTCGTTGTGCGCGTTCGCACCCATCGGGCCTGGCCGGTACAGCGCGCCGACGGCGGAGATGTCGTCGAACTCGGTGGGTGCCATCCGGCGCAGCAGGTCCCGCATCGGGCCGCCGTCCAGCTGGAACACCCCGAGCGTTTCGCCCCTGGCGAGCAGGTCGTAGGTGGCATGGTCCTCCAGCTCGACACTCTCGATCTCCAGCCGAGGCTTGCCGTTGAGCTCGATGTTCTCCAGCGCGTCGTCGATGATCGTCAGGTTGCGCAGGCCGAGGAAGTCCATCTTGAGCAGCCCGAGCGTCTCGCAGGCGCCCATGTCGAACTGCGTGATGATCGCGCCGTCGGCTTCGCGGCGCTGGATCGGGATCACGTCCAGCAGCGGCTCGCTGGACATGATCACACCGGCGGCGTGCACCCCCCACTGCCGCTTCAGCCCCTCCAGGCCCCGCGCGGTGTCGATGATCTCCTTGACCTGCGGGTCGGCCTCGTAGAGCGCGCGGACCTCGGTGGCCTCGGAGTAGCGCTTGTGGGACGGGTCGAACACCCCGGACAGCGGGATGTCCTTGCCCATCACCGCCGGCGGCATCGCCTTGGTGATCCGGTCGGCCACCGAGTAGCCGGGCTGGCCGAACAGCACCCGGGCCGAGTCCTTGATCGCGGCCTTGGCCTTGATCGTGGAGTAGGTGATGATCTGGGCGATCCGGTCCTCGCCGTACTTCTCCGTGGTGTAGCGGATCATCTCGCCGCGCCGGCGCTCGTCGAAGTCCATGTCGATGTCGGGCATCGAGATGCGCTCGGGGTTCAGGAAGCGCTCGAAGATCAGCTTGTGCTTGATCGGGTCGAGGTCGGTGATGCCAAGCACATAGGCGACCAGCGAGCCGGCCGCCGAGCCTCGCCCGGGGCCGCACCGGATGCCGACCGACTTCGCGTACTGGATGAGGTCGGCGGTGACCAGGAAGTATCCCGGGAAGCCCATCTGGGTGATGACACCGAGCTCGTACTCGGCCTGCTTGCGGTACTGCTCGGTGACCCCGTTGGGGAACCGCTGGTGCAGCCCCCGCTCGACCTCCTTGATCAGCCAGGACTCCTCGGTCTCCCCCTCGGGGACGGGAGCGCGGGGCATCAGGTCGCGGCCCTCGGTGAACTCGACGTTGACCCGCTCGGCGACCAGCAGGGTGTTGTCGCACGCCTCGGGGAACTCGCCGTCCCACTGGGCGCGCATCTCCTGGGGTGACTTGAGGTAGAAGTCCTGTGCGTCGAACTTGAACCGGTTCGGGTCCGACATCGTCTTGCCGGTCTGTACGCACAGCAGCACCTCGTGCGGCTTGGCGTCGTGCGCGTAGGTGTAGTGCAGGTCGTTGGTGGCAAGGCCGGGCAGGTCGAGCTTCTTCTTCAGATCGCGCAGCGACTCGCGGACCCGCTTCTCGATCTCGATGCCGTGGTCCATCAGCTCGCAGAAGAAGTTGTCCTTGCCGAAGATGTCCCGGTAGTCGCTCGCAGCCTGGCAGGCGTCGTCGAACCGGTCGCGCTGCAGCAGCCGCTGCACCTCGCCGGACGGGCAGCCGGTGGTGGCGATGATCCCCTTGCCGTAGGTCTGCAGCAGCTCGCGGTCCATCCGGGGCTTGTAGTAGTAGCCCTCCAGGGAGGCCAGGCTCGAAAGGCGGAACAGGTTGTGCATGCCCTCGGTGTTCTCCGCGAGCAGCGTCATGTGGGTGTACATCTCACCCGGGTTGTCGTCGCTGACCACCTGGCCACCCAGGGTGGCGCGCTTGCGCTCGTGCCGGCTGCCCGGCGAAAGGTAGCCCTCCATGCCGATGATCGGCTTGACCCCGGCCGCCTTGGCCTTGCGCCAGAACTCGTATGCGCCGTAGACGTTGCCGTGGTCGGTCATCGCCAGCGCGGGCATACCCATCCGCGCGGCCTCGGTGAACAGGTCGTCCAGCCGCGCGGCGCCGTCCAGCATGGAGAACTCGGTGTGGGTGTGCAGGTGGACGAAGCTGTCGACCTCAGATGCCATGGAAGCGGCCCCTTCCCCACACGGATATCCGCGCGTCACCGCCGCACGGGGCAGCAGCTGGGCGCACGCTCGCCGTTTGTTGATCACCGGTAGACCACCGGACCCGCTCAATCTAATGCCGAGCACCGACAGCTTCCGGCAGTGGGCGCCGGCCCGGCCAAAGACCCAGTTCAGGCCGATCCGGCGTGTCGCACTCGGGAAGATCACCACGCTGGTGGTAGGTGAAATCACCCGAAACCACCGCCGGCGTCCGGTGGCCCGGTCCGCGCCGGTGCCTCGGCGCTGCGCCGGTTCGTCGGGCGGATTCGGGCGCAAGCCACACCGGGGGCCACCCTCGGTCTGGTGCGCCGGCTACGGCTCGGTGGACTGCGGGCCGGCCGCGCCCGGACTGCCGGACGACGACCTCGTGCTGCTGGCCAGCCCCGGTGTGCGGGCCGACTCAGTGACCGCGCTGCACGGCGCAAGGCTCATTCGCCACCAAGCTGCAGCTTCTTCAGCGTCTCGAACCGAGATACCCGGTCCTCCCGCCATAGCTCGACGAGGTCCGCTGTAGGAACAGCCACCTCTGCGGGCGGTGAGTCCCGCAGGCGTTCCAATGTGGGGATCAATGGTGGAACAGGTACTGACGAATTGGCATAGGCAATGCTCAAATGCGGCCGGAACCGGGTCGTGTCCATCACGCATCGAGCTCCGATGACCGCATTTGTGGCGAGAGCGATCCGGCGGTGGAGCTTCAGAAGCGGCGACCAGGGTGCAACGCTGAAGCGAAGCGCGCCCGCTGATCCGCTCAGTGGTCCGATGGTCAAGGAAAATGGCGCGAGGCTCCGGCAGGGCAAAGTAGCTTCCTCGGCAATGACAAGCGCCGCCTCTTCAGGCAGCTCGTCGGTAAACCCGATACATCCAATTGTTAGATGGAGAGCATCAAGCGGCACCATGTCGAACCCCGCGGACGGGAGCCGTGCCTGGCAGTGCTCACTGAGCAGTCGCACGTTCTCGGCGTCCGGGAAGCTCAGCATCCAGTGGTACGAGTGCCGTCCGGGCAGCCACCCTCGCCGGTCCCAGTGGTCTTCCATATGGGTAAGACGGAGGAATGCTCGCCAATCATTATCGCGGATAGCGGCTAGCGAATCCAAACTTCTGGGAAGATCAGGTGGAAAGGCATTCATCCTGCATCCTGCTGGCACGTTCATTCCACTCGTACAGGAAATCCACGAACTCCTGGCTGGCCCGATTTTTCCCCCGGCGCTGCAAGTCGACCGCAAGGTCGGCGGCACGACTGCCGATCGATGCGATTGGCTTGCTCGCGGAAGCTGCCAAAGCATCCATGCCGAGCGCCGCTGCATGCTCGAGATCGGCTTGGCTTCCCAACGTCTGAGCGCTCGCCTCATCAAGGCGGACGAGCACTAACCTTCGCCAACAGCAGCCGCTCGTTCGTACCAGAAACCTGGCGACCGAGCTGTTGACACAGGCGCCGCAGCATCCGTGTTTCTGGTGCCAGGCGGTGTGGGCCTTCCAATTCGTACCGAGAAATGAGCGTTTGGGTAAACTCCTCAAGCGCAGCAAGTGTGAGCGACGGCCCGAGTACAGAGATCAAGACTGCCTGGTCAACCACGCTCGAAGAAGTTTCGAGGGCAGCAACGAGATACTCTCGCTCATTGGATTCCGGCCTACCCACGGTCTCAGGCTCAGCGGGTGGCCCGAGTAGCGTGCTCAGATCAGCTCGCGTCACGTCCAACAGCTTGGCTAGTTTGCCCCGTAGCCACACGGACGGTGCGGTCTGCCCGCTCTCCCAACGCCCCACGGTGGAGCGGTCAACGTCCAGCCGGTATGCCAGTTCTTCCTGGGTGAGCCCAGCATCCTTGCGAGCCCGCTGCAGGAGCAACCGCTTGTGCCGCATGACAGCTGACTCCCCTCACGGTTCCCGACGGGCCAGCAGGGGAAGCGTACCGAACCCGCGGGTGCGAGGTGCTTACGCGGCATTGTTCAAGGCGCACCGGGAGTGGGCGGGACCGGGCCGTCGTCGGGGGCCGGGGTGGCGGCGACGGTCTGTTCCGGTAGCAGTGGGGCGAGGGCCACGCCGGTGACCGGGGTGCCTTCCGGGGCGGCGTCCACCGCGCGGACACCCGGGTGCGCGGCGAGCCGGTCGAGCGTGGCCCGGTCGGCCAGCACCAGGACGGCGAGCACGCAACGGCACGCTGGCGCCTGGCCCAGCACGCCGGCCTCGTACCGGGCCACCAGCGCCGGCCGCCCGGTCAGCCGGGCGGCCTGTGCGGCGGCGGCCCGCGCGGCGTCCTGGGTGGCGGTGCTGAACCTGCGCCGCAGCGCCTCGACCGGGTCGGCGGTGCTCACCGGCGGCATCGGCTGAAACCGCAGCGCGGTCTGCACCCGGGCCAGCGGCACCCGCAGCACCGCGCTCGCCACGCCGGCACCGGCGAACAAAGTGGCGGCATCCGGGCCGGTGATCTCGCCGTCCAGCTGGACCAGCGCGGGCACCGGCCGCGCGCCGGGCGGCGGCAGCCGGGCGGGCAGCGCGGCGAGGTAGGCCGCGACCGGCTGGCCGGGGTCCGGACCGAGGCGCACCGCGTCCAGCGAGCGCGCCGGTCCGTGCCCAGCCACCAGGGACTGTCGGCCGGACACCCACATCGCCCCGAGCCCGACCAGCGCAACGCACAGCAGCGTGAGCCAGAACTGCCCTCGGGTCATGGCGGGACCTCAGGCCTCCGCTTCCAGCACATGCAACGCCTGGCGCAGGTCCGCCGGGTACGGGCTGGTGAACTCGACGTGGCGGCCGTCGGCGGGGTGCGCGAAGCCGAGCTGGTGGGCGTGCAGCCACTGCCGGTTCAGCCCGAGCTTGGCCGCGAGGGCCGGGTCCGCACCGTAGGTCAGGTCGCCGACGCACGGGTGGCGCAGCGCGGCCATGTGCACCCGGATCTGGTGCGTCCGCCCGGTCTCCAGGTTGACGTCCAGCAAGCTCGCCGCCGGGAACGCCTCGAGGGTGTCGTAGTGCGTCACGCTGGGCCGGCCGCCGGCCACCACCGCGAACCGCCAGTCGTGCCGAGGGTGCCGGTCGATCGGTGCGTCCACGGTGCCACGGCTCGGGTCCGGGTGGCCCTGCACCACCGCGTGGTACCGCTTGAGCACTTCACGCTGCTTGAACGCCCACTTCAGCGCGGTGTACGCGGACTCGGACTTGGCCACCACCATGACCCCGGTGGTGCCCGCGTCCAACCGGTGCACGATGCCCTTTCGCTCCGCCGCGCCGGAGGTGGACAGCCGCACGCCCAGTGCGCTGAGCCCGGCGGTGACCGTCGGGCCGGTCCAGCCCGGGCTGGGGTGCGCGGCGACGCCTACCGGCTTGTCCACCACCACGATGTCCTCGTCCTCATACAGCCGGCGCAGCCCCGGCACAGTGGCGGCCGGCTCACTGGCCGGCGGCGCCACACTCGGCAGCGTCACCTCGAGCAACATGCCGGCGGCCAACCGGTCGGACTTGTCCAGTGCGCGCCCGTCCGCCAGGACCTGTCCATCCTCGGCCAGCTCTGCGACAGCGGTGCGAGACAACCCGAGCAACCGGGACAGCCCCGCGTCCACCCGCATGCCGGCCAGACCGTCCGGCACCGGCAACATCCGGGGGTCACCCATCGGAACCAGTACCGCGCTCTCGCCGGGTCCGTGTTCCGTCCAGCTCGATACCGAGCAACGCGAGCAGCACCAGCAGCGCACCTCCGGTGCAGATTGCCGCGTCCGCCGCGTTGAACACCGGCCAGACCTCGCCGTTCGGGGCCAGCACCGAGACCATGTCCACCACCCAGCCGCGGAAAATACCGGGATACCGCAGCAGCCGGTCGCTGAGGTTGCCCAGCGCGCCGCCGAGCACCAGGCCCAGCGCCACCGCCCAGCCCCGGGAACGCAACCGGCCGGACACCCGCACGATGGCGACCACCACGGCGGCCGCGATCAGCGTGAGCAGCCAGGTCATCCCGGTGACCATGCCGAACGCGGCACCCGGGTTGCGGATCACCTGCAGGTAGACCAACCCGTCCAGCACTCGCACCGGCCGCTGCCACTCCAGCTCCGTGACGGCAAGCGCCTTGGTCTTGATGTCGATGCCCCACACCGCCGCTGAGACCACCGCGAGGGTGAGCAGCCGAGGTGGTGTGCGCCTCGGCTTCGCCGACGGACCGGCGGCGTGCTCGCCCTCGGCCTCGGGTTCGGTCGGGAGAGTCATACCTGGATTGTCCCTTGTGCCGCGGCGGCGCTCACTTGCCGGTCTCACCACGCCAGCGGGCCAACCGGCCGGCGCGGTCAACCGCACGGATTCGCTGCTCGGCGCGCTCCCGCATCTGGGCGGTGGTCACCACCAGGAACTGGTCACGCTCGCGCAACCGGGTGTCCAGCTCCGGAGTGAAGCTGGCCCCGTTGCGCACCACCAGGCTGACCGACGCGCCGGGCGGCAGCCGCAGCTCACGCAGGTACACCCCGTGCAGCTTGGAACCGAGGGGCACCCGAACCTGCAGCAGGTCGGCGGACAGTTCGTCCAGCGGCGCGGCGTCCACCTCGATCTCGGCGGGCTCACCGGCGTGCGACACGCCCAGCAGCCGGGCGACCCAGGGCAGCGTGGTGCCCTGCAACAGGGTCAGCAACACGACCATTACCAGCACCACGTCCACCAGCAACCGTGCCCGAGGGTTGCCAGGGTCGCGGGTCAGCGGGATCAGCGCCAGCACGATCGGCACCGCGCCGCGCAACCCCGACCAGGACAGGAAGACCTGCTCCCGCCACGGCGTCCGGAACGGCAGCATGGCGACCACGACGGACAGCGGCCTGGCCAGTAACAGCAACACCGCCGCCGCAACGAGTGCCGGCAGCACGGCATGGCCGAGCGCGCCCGGCGAGGCATACAGCCCGAGCAGCACGAACAGCCCGATCTGCGCCAGCCACCCGGTGCCTTCGGCGAAGGAGAGCACACCGCCCCGGTGCGGCAGGTGCGAGTTGCCCAGGATCAGCGCGGCCAGATAGGTGGCCAGGAAACCCGACGCGTGCAGCGACTGTCCTGTGGCGTAGCCGAGCACGCAGACCGCGAGGGCCGCCAGTGGGTACAGGCCGGTGGACGGCAGCGCCGCCCGGCGCAGTGCCCAGGCACCACCGAAGCCGAGTGCGGCGCCGACCGCGGCGCCCACCGCCAACTGGTAGGGCACCACCAAAGGACTCCACCACGGCAGCGGCCCCGGCGAGGCGAGCAGTACCACCGCGATGACGACCGGGGCGTCGTTGAGCCCCGACTCCAGCTCCAACGCACCGGCCAGCTTCGGTATCACACCGACACCGCGCAGCACACTGAACACGGCGGCCGCATCGGTGGACGACAGCACGGCGCCCCAGAGGAAGGCGGTGCGCCAGTCGAGCCCGAGCAGCAGGTGCAGCGCACTGCCGGCGACACCGATACTCACCGCGACCGCAAGGGTGGACAGTGAGATGCCGATACCCAGTGCCGGGCGGACGTACGACCAGCGGGTGCTCAACCCGCCCTCGGTCAGGATCAGCACCAGCGCGGCGAGCCCAAGTGACTCGGTCAGCGACGCGTTCTGGAACTGAAAGCCCAGTACCGACTCGCCGAGCAGCATGCCGATGCCAAGGTAGAGCAGCAGCGAGGGCAGTCCGATGCGGACCGACGCGCGGACCGCGACCACGCTGAGCAGCACGACCAGGGCACCGACGCCGAGCGTGGTTTCGAGAGACAGGTGCACATACCCCCCTCAGCCGGCCGTCACCGAACGTTCATCTCACCCCAGTGGCCCGCTCGACTGATCCGCGGGGGCACTCTCGGGCATCAGCAAGGTGACCAGCACCGAGTCGAGGTAGGTCTGCCGGACCGACCCGGGCGCGGTGCCGGCACCGAGTCCATCCCGAGCGCCAGATCACCGGCAAGGTACCCACCAGCGACACGCCGACGTGGCGCGGACGCCGCAGCCACCAGGCAAGATCAGGGGTTCTGCCCGGCAACGGCAGGGGCTACCAGGTCAGGGTGACCGCGGTTCTCGGGCGGGGTGGAAGCTCGGCGAGCGCGTCGGCCACCTCACCGGCCCGCTCGACCGGCAGGCACAACCGCCGGGCCACCCACTCCGGGTCCTCAGGCAACCGGGCCGGGCGCTCCCACCGGGTCACCGTCGGTGCGAGGCCCAAATCCCTGAGCACGTCCGCCGCGTCCTCGGCGGTGGCAGGTGGTGGTCGGTGCAGGCCGTGGAACCTGGCCCACAGCGGGTCGAGCCAGGCCATCGGGTGCCGCGCGGTCAGCTCCATCACCACTCCGCGTCGGGCCGCCATGGTCAACGCAACCAGGAAGGGCGCGAACTCGACGGTGTTGTAGCCGACATGGTGGCAGGCCACCACCTCCGCGAGGCCGGCCTCCTCGGCGACCGAGGGCCACTCACCGAGCACCGCGCGGTGCTCGACACCCCGCGCGGCACAGTCGGCGGAGAACACCTCGAGCATGCCGGGGTCATGGTCCACACCGACGAGCCGCCCGGCACGGTCGGCGACCGCCAGCGAGGCGCTGCCACCGCCGCAGCCGACGTCCAGCACGGTTGTCGGTCGGGCAGCGGGCTCGGCGAGCAGCGCGAGCGCGGCGTCCCGGGACGGCGTGTCGTCCGGCACGGCGGGCGCGCCGAAGTGCTTCGGGTCGTGGCGCCACGGGCTCACCGGCGCCCGGGCCAGGATCTCCGCCGGGATGCCCCGGGCCTGCTGCATCTCCCGCCACCGGTCAATGGCCGTATCCACTCGGCCAGCTTAGAGCGGGCCGTTAGGGTCACGCCGTGACCTACTGCTGCTCCGGGACCATGCGCACGAAGCCGGGACGACGAGACGACGTCA
>DASYBQ010000065.1:0-44505 GCA_036500625.1 Pseudonocardia sp.
CTGCTGGTGTCGGGTTGTGGTAGCGCCGCTCCGTCCCCGACCGCGATCCGGGTGGCCAAGGGAAGTGTTGCCCGCACCGTGTCGGCGACCGGCACACTGCAGCCGATCAGCGAGCAACGCCTTGGCTTCGCCAAAGGCGGCAAACTGGTGGCCCTGCTGGTCTCGGTGGGCCAACAGGTCAACGCCGGGCAGGTGCTGGCCCGCATCGACGACTTCGACGCCCAAGCCGACCTCGACACCGCGAATGCGAAACTCGCCCGCCAACAAGCCGCGCTGGACAAACTACAAGACAGCACCAGCATCGACGCCGCCCAAGACGACCAAGACGAAGCCGACCGGGTCTACGACGCCACCAAAGACCAACGCGACACCCTCGGCGACGCCAACGACGGCTCCCTACAACAAGCACAGCTGCGCCTGGACCAAGACCGTGACCTGCTCGGCAAAATCCAGGCCGAAGCCCAGGGCGACCAGGCCCGCTGCAACCAGTCACTGACCGGTAACTCACACCGCTACGACGGCTACGGCGACAACGCCGGCGTAGCAAGCCGAGGCGGGAAAGGTCTACTGCTGGAAAACCCACTGGACCCGATGTCCCCCTCCTGCAACCGCGCGGAAAAAGGCAAATCCGCCGTCGCGGCCTACCAACGCCGCATCCAAGACGACCAACGCCAAATCGCGGCGTCGCAACGCCGCGCCGACATCGACGACGCCCAACAACGCGTCGCCGCCGCCAACGCCCGCCGCGACGCCACCGCCGCGCGCAACGCCGCACGACAAGCCACCACCGACCACCCCCACGACCTCGACGAACAACAAGCCGAAGTCACCGACGCCCGCAACCAAGTAGTCAAAGCACAACGCGAACTACGCGACACCACCCTGATCGCACCAGTAGCCGGCACCATCTCCAGCATCAACGGCGCCCTCGGTGAATACCTCGGCTCCGGCACCGGCACCACCGCCCAAGCCCCCGGCAGCCTCGCCGCGCTACCCGACACCGACTCCGGCACCTCCAGCGGCGACCCCACCTCCAGCGGCGGCAAAACCCCACGCCCCGGCGGCAGCGCGTTCCTCGTACTGAAAAACGTCAACAGCTTCCAAATCGTGGTGCCCTTCGAAGAATCCGACGCCACACTCATCCAAACCAACCAACAAGTCGACGTCAGCTTCGACGCGATACCCGGCCTCACCCGCCACGGCACCGTCGCCTCCCTCTCCCCCACCGGCACCCAAATCCAAGACGTCAACAACTACTACGCCACCATCGTGCTCAACGACACCGACCCACGCCTACACGGCGGCCAAACCGCCGAAACCAAAGTCGTCGTCGGCGGCGTCAACAACGTCCTCGTCGTCCCCACCGCCGCCATCCAACGCGGCGGCACCACCGGCATAGTCCAAGTACTCCAACCCGACGGCACCACCCGACGCATACAAGTCCAACTCGGCCTCATCGGCGACACCACCACCCAAATCCTCGAAGGACTCCACGAAGGCCAACAAGTCGTCATCGCCCAAAGCTGACACGAGGGGAAACACCGAGGGGGTCGGGCCTTGGCAAGGCCCGACCCCCTCGGTTTGTTCGTCCTGCCCAGCCGGAAGGGCTACCTGGCCGGTCGGCTCGTATCCTTGGTGTCGACCGCGAATCGGGAGTTGCGCCGGCTGTAGCCGAAGTACACGACGAACCCGATGAGCATCCAGCCAACGAAACGCAGCCAGGTCAGCGCGGTCAGGTTGAACATCAGCCACAGGCAGGCCAGCACGGCGAGCACCGGGATGACCGGCACCAGCGGCACCCGGAACGCGCGGGGCAGGTCCGGCCGGGTGCGGCGCAGCACCACCACACCGATCGACACCAGCACGAACGCGAACAGCGTGCCGATGTTGACCATCTCCTCCAGGTTGTCGGCCGGGAAGAACGTCGCGCCGACCGCCACGATCGCGCCCACGATGAGGGTGATCCGGGCCGGCGTGCCCTTGCTGCTGGTGCGCGCAAGGCCACCGGGCAGCAGCCGGTCCCGCGACATGGCGAACAACACCCGGGTCTGACCGAGCATGAGCACCAGCACCACCGTGGTCAGACCGGCCAGCGCGCCGAGCGCGATGATCACCGCAGCCCAGTTCACCCCGTTGAGCTGGAACGCGGTCGCCAGGGTGGCCTGCTTACCACCCGGCTTCGAGGCCAGCTCCGTGTAGCGCACCATCCCGGTGAGCACCAGGGACACCGCGACGTACAAGATCGTGACCACCACCAGCGAGCCGATGATGCCGCGCGGCACGTCCCTGCCGGGGTTGCGGGTCTCCTCGGCGGTGGTCGCCACCACGTCGAACCCGATGAACGCGAAGAACACCAGGGAGGCCGCGGCGAGCAGACCGAGCACGCCGAACCGGGAGTCGCCACCACCGACCAGCGCCAGCAGTGTCTGGTGCACCCAGCCGCTCTCGCTCGACCCCGCCGAGGAGCCCCCGGCGGTGGGCGGCGGGATGTACGGGTCGTAGTTCGCCGCCTTGACGTAGCCGAGGCCGACCACCACGACCAGCAGCACCACCAGGAGCTTGATCGCGGTGATGACCTGGCTGACCCGGCTGGACAGCTTGACCCCGAGCGCGAGCACCGTGGTGATCAACGCGACGAGCAGCAACGCCCCCCAGTCGAAGCTCACCGGGCCGAGGGAGAACTCGGCGCTTCCGATCGGCACACCGGCCAGCCCGAGGAACTGGGCAAGATAGGTGGACCAGCCCTTGGCGACCGCGGCGGCACCGACCGCGAACTCCAGCACCAGGTCCCACCCGATGATCCAGGCAACCAGCTCGCCGAAGGTCGCGTAGGAGAACGTGTAGGCGCTGCCGGCCACCGGGACCGTGGAGGCGAATTCGGCGTAGCACAGCGCGGCCAGCCCGCAGGCGAACGCGGCCATCACGAACGCCAGGGATACCGAAGGACCGGCGAAGTCGCCCGCGGTGCGCGCGGTCAGCGTGAAGATGCCGGCACCGACCGCCACCGCGATGCCGAACACCACCAGGTCCAGTGCACCGAGATCTTTTCGAAGCTTGTTGTCGGGTTCGTCGGTGTCCGCAACGGACTGCTCGATCGTCTTCACCCGCGCGTTCCTGCCAGCCATGCGCGGCACGCTACCCGGGAGTAGTCGCCGGATCAGCAATGTTGCGGAAAATGAGCAGCTCCCTCGTCGACCGTGCACCGGCGAGCGCGCCCCTCGGCCGGTGTCCCACCCCTGGTCAGGTATCGGCGAGCAACTCCCGCACGCCGGCCTCGATGAAGGCCACGTCGACCGGGTTGCGGCCGCCGCCGGCGAAGTGCCCCCACACGCCGGGGTTCACCGAAGTCGCGCGTCGGGCATGTGGCTGACCGCCCAGGCCTCGTCCTCCGGCGGGAGGTGGTGACAGCCGGTACCGCGACTCGACGTTGTCCCGCACGCTGATCCGAGGGAAGCGGGCCCGGTCCCACGGCGGCGGGGTGTTCGACGGCGAGCTGGACAGTCCGTTGCCCAGCATGTTCGGCACGATGATGACCACCGCTCAGGGTCCAGCGCTCTGCCGTCCCCGCCCTCGCCGCCCTCACCGATCAGCCACTCGTTGTCTTAGTGCCGTCCCGAGTACCAGGTGGGGTAGACGATCGCGTTGGACCTCTCCGGGTTCAACTCGCCGTAGGTCTGGTAAGCCAGCCGGGCCGGGCGCAGTGTCGCGCCGCATTCCAGGGTGAAAGTCGGGTATCTCGTGGATCTCGTACGGGGCGTCCGGCCCCATCAGGAGCTCACCGCGCAGCTCCCCCGGTCGGCGGTGACCGGCCCGGCCGCCGAGGGTTTGATGTCGAAGTCGAAGATCGCGGTCGGCAGGTAGAGCGAGCAGCACGCGTTCGGGATGTCCACCACCCCGCTGACCCGGCCTTCGATCGGCGCCGCGCCCAGCAGCAGATAGGCCTGCTCCCCGCTGTAGCCGAACTTCGTCAGGTAGTCGACCGCGTTCAGGCAGGCGTTGCGGTAGGCCACCGTGGCGTCGTTGTAGAGCTGGGTGTCGGTGGTGTGGTCCACCCCGATGCCGATGAACGTGACGAACTCCGAGTAGCGCGGCTCCACGTTGCCCGGCATCAGGATCGGGTTGGTGCTCACCCCGTAGGTCGCCATGCCACCCTTGATCAGGTCCACATGGAAGTCGATGAAGCCGCCCATCTCGATCGCGCCGCAGAAGGTGATCTCCCCGTCGCCCTGGCTGAAGTGCAGGTCACCGCCGGAGAACAGCGCGCCGGGCACGTGCACCGGGTAGAACACCCTGCTGCCCCTGGTGAAGTTCTTGATGTCGTGGTTGCCGCCGTTCTCCCGCGCGGGCACCGTGCGCGCGCCGTCCCTGGCGATCGAGGCCGCGACCTCGCCGGTCGCCGTGCCGGCCAGGGTCTGTTCTTCCAAGGGCGGCAGCGCCAGCGCCGGTACCCGGTCCGGGTCGGTGGCGATCAGCGCGCGCTCCCTGGCGTTCCACCTGGCCAACAGCTCGGCGGACGGCGCGGTGCCGAACAGCCCGGGGTGGGTGATGCCGGTGAACCTGACCCCGGGTATGTGCCGGGACGTGCACGCTTGGCCGGAGAAGTCCCAGATCGCCTTGTAGGCGTCCGGGAACCGGTCGGTGAGGAACCCGCCGCCGTTGGCCTTGGCGAAAATCCCGGTGTAGCCCCAGCCCTGCCCGGGGGACTCGCCGACCTGTTGCGGCACCGGTCCGAGGTCAAGGATGTCCACCACCAACAGGTCGCCCGGCTCGGCACCCTCGACGTAGATGGGGCCACTCAACATGTGCGCCTTGGACAGGTCGACATCCCGGACATCGTTCGCGGAGTCGTTGTTGCCGATCTGGTTGTCGGTCCACTCCCGGCACTCCACCCGGATGTCCTGGCCCGGCCGGACCCGGACGGCCGGCGGCACGTCCGGATGCCACCGGTTGTGCCCTGGCACCGCCTGCTCGGCCATCGAAAGGGCCTGGTCCACGCTGAAGACGACCTCGGGCATGGCGAGCCTTTCCTTCGTGCGGTTCAGGGACGAGACGGGGGTCGGTCGGGTCAGGGGCGGGGCAGCCGGGCGTGGCGCGGATCGGTGGTCACCGGGGTGGCCCGTCGGGACGGCGGCACGGCGCTGACCACGCTCGGCTGGTGCGCACTGCGCTCATGGACATCCAGCGCGCGGCGCACCGAGGGAGCCATCCCACGCAGCGCGGGAGCACCGAACACCCGGCCGGCGGCCTCGGCGCAGCGCGGGCAACGCTCGACGGTCCGGGTCGGCTCCCGCAACGTGTGACGCACCTCGAAAGGGCCACACTCGTCACATCGGTAACCGTAGGTGGGCACTCTGCGCTCCACTCATGCTGTCACAAGAAATAGTGTCAGCTGAAAATAATTAGCGCATACTCATCCGTCAAGGCTCCCGACCGGCTCGGCGACCCGTTGAACATGCAACGAGCCTTGACGAACACCGGCGCCCGCGCGCCCAATTATTCGGGTGACGCCACCGCCGGATCCGGCCGCTGCAGCCAAGACGGTCCCCGAGGACGATCCGGACGAGAGCCGGCTGCGCGAGTTGGGCTACACCCAGGAGCTGCGCCGCTCGATGTCCGCGTTCAGCAACTTCGCCGTCTCCTTCACCATCATCTCGGTGCTGTCCGGCTGCCTGACGCTCTACGGCTACGGCATGAAAAGCGGCGGGCCTGCGGTGATCGTGTGGGGCTGGTTGGCCGTCGGCGCGCTCACCCTGTTCGTCGGCCTTGCCATGGCCGAGGTGTGCTCGGCCTACCCCACGGCGGGCGGGCTGTACTTCTGGGCCGCCCAGCTGGCCCGGCACAACACCGCCGCATGGGCCTGGTTCACCGGCTGGTTCAACGTGCTCGGCGAGGTCGCGGTGAGCGCCAGCATCGACTTCGGCGCGGCGACGTTCGTCAACGCCCTGCTGGACATGCGTTTCGGCTTCGCGGCCACACCACCGCACACAATCCTGCTGTTCGGGCTGATCCTGCTGTTGCACGCACTGCTGAACACGGTCGGCGTCCGCCTGGTGGCGCTGCAGAACTCGATCAGCGTGTGGTGGCACGTGCTCGGTGTGCTGCTCATCGTCGGCGTGCTGGCGATCGCGGCGGACCGCCACCAGCCCGTCGCGTTCGTGTTCGGGCATTTCGAGAATCAGACCGGCTGGACCTCGACGATCTACGTGGCGGCGCTGGGCCTGCTACTGGCGCAGTACACCTTCACCGGCTACGACGCCTCGGCGCACATGATCGAGGAGACCAGGGGCGCCGCGAAGGCCGGCCCTCGGGGCATCGTGATGTCCATCCTGGTCTCGCTGGTGGCCGGCTGGGTGCTGCTGGTCGGGCTCACCTTCGCCATCGGTGACTACGACGCGCAGCTCAACAGTCCCAGCGGGGTGCCGCCGGCGCAGATCATGATCGACGCGGTGGGCAGCTCGCTGGGCACCGTGCTGCTGCTGGTGGTGATCGGCGCGCAGCTGTTCTGCGGGATGGCCTCGGTGGCCGCGAACTCACGGATGATCTTCGCATTCTCCCGGGACGGCGCACTGCCCGGCTCGACGCTGTGGCGCCGCGTCGGCACCAAGACCCAGCTGCCCAACAACGCGGTGTGGCTGGCCGCGGCGGGCGCGTTCGTGCTGGGTCTGCCCTACCTGTGGAACGCGGCGGCATACCAGGCGGTCACCTCGATCGCGGTGATCGGGCTGTACATCGCCTACGTCATCCCGTCCTTCCTGCGGCTGCGCGCCGGCCGGGCCTTCACACCGGGACCGTGGAACCTGGGCCGCTGGGGCCGGCCGGTCGCGATGATCGCGGTGACCTGGGTCGCGGTCATCACCGTACTGTTCATGCTGCCGCCGACCAGCCCGGTGACTCCCGCGACGTTCAACTACTCACCGGTCGCGGTGCTGGTGGTGCTGGGCTTCGCGGGAATCTGGTGGCTGGTGTCCGCGCGCCGGTGGTTCACCGGACCCCGCCGGATTGCCAGCATCGACGAGCTGATCGAGTCGGACTCCCGCCTGTCCGGGCCGAGCGATCAGCGGTAGATCTCGCCTCGACGGCCGAGCTCGATGATCAACACGATGAGTTCCGTGTCGGATACCGAGTAGACGACGCGATAGTCACCCACCCGAATACGGAAGACGCCGTGACAGCCGGTGAGCATCACCGCGCCGGGCGGGCGGGGCCCCTCGGCCAACAGCTCGATCTTGGCCAGGATGCGGCGGCGGTGGGGCTTGTCGATCGCGCCGACATTTCGCTCAATCACGCGGCTACGGTCAGATGCGCGGCTCCCGCTGGTTTGTCGAAGCGGCGGCCCGGTGCGAGGAGGACGAATGACGCCATTGCATCACCGCGAGGGCCTGCTCACCGTGGGTGAGCTGCGGTCGGCTGCGGATACCGGGAGCATCCACACCGTGCTGTTGGTGCTGGTCGACATGCAGGGCCGGCTGCAGGGCAAGCGCTGTGGGGCGCGCTACTTCCTGGAGGAGGTGCTCGAGCACGGCGCCGAAGCGTGCAACTACCTGCTCGCGGTGGACGTGGAGATGAACACCGTGCCCGGCTACCCGCTGACCTCGTGGGAGCAGGGCTACGGGGACTTCGAGCTGGTGCCGGACCTGAGCACGCTGCGCCGGGTGCCCTGGCAGCCGGGCACCGCGCTGGTGTTCGCGGACCTGCGCGCCGGTTCCTCGGAACCGGTGTCGGTCTCGCCACGGCAGATCCTGCGCCGCCAGCGCGACCGGCTCGCGGGGCGGGGCTGGACGGCGCTGGCCGGCACCGAGCTGGAGTTCATCGTCTACACCGACAGCTACGAGCAGGCCTGGCGCGCCGGCTACCGCGACCTGACCCCCGCCAACCAGTACAACCTGGACTACTCGATCCTGGGCACCTCCCGGGTCGAACCACTGCTGCGCGCGATCACCTCGGGCATGACCGGCGCCGGGCTGTACCTGGAGTCGGCCAAGGGCGAGTGCAACCTCGGCCAGCAGGAGATCGCGTTCCGCTACGACGAGGCACTGGTCACGGCGGACAACCACGCGCTGTACAAGAACGGCGCGAAGGAGATCGCCGCGCAGCAGGACTGCTCGCTGACGTTCATGGCGAAGGTGGACGAGCGGGAGGGCAACTCCTGCCACATCCACCTTTCGCTGCGCTCGGTCGACTCGGGCGCACCGGTGCTGGCCGATGCCTCCGGCGCGCTCTCCCCCACCGGCGAGCACTTCCTGGCCGGCCAGCTGGCCGCGCTGCGCGAGTTCGCGCTGCTGTTCGCGCCGAACATCAACTCCTACAAGCGGTTCGCGCCCGGCAGCTTCGCGCCGACCGCCGTGGCCTGGGGTCGGGACAACCGGACCTGTGCGCTGCGCCTCGTCGGGCGCGGCCCTTCGCTGCGGGTGGAGAACCGGGTGCCCGGCGGCGACGTGAACCCGTACCTGGGGCTGGCCGGGGTGATCGCGTCCGGGCTGCACGGCATCGAGGCCGAGCTGCCGCTGGAACCGCCGTGTCCCGGCAATGCCTACGCCGACCCGACGCTGGCGACGGTGCCGACCACGCTGCGCGAGGCGCTGCGGCTGTGGGAGTCGTCGACATTGGCGCGGGACTGTTTCGGCGCGGATGTGGTGGCGCACTACGCCAACATGGCCCGGGTGGAGCTGGCCGCTTTCGATGCGGCGGTCACCGACTGGGAGAAGCGCCGAGGCTTCGAGCGGCTGTGAGATCGCCGCCGCGCCGGGCGGCGCTTGTACCGCGCGGCCCGGCGCGGAGCCTCCGCTCAGATGAACAGCTGGCGGACCTCGACGCTGCCGCGCCAGGTGGCCGGGTTCAGCCGCGCGATGGCGACCGCATGGTCCAGGTCGCGTGCCTCGATGATGCAGAAACCGGCTACCACCTCCTTGGCCTCGGCGAACGGTCCGTCGGTGACGTGCCCGGCGCGGATCGTGCGGGCTTCCGAGGCGGGTAACATCCCCCAGCCGGTCAGCTCCTTGCCGCCCATGCTCGCCACCTGCTCCGGGAAGCCGTCGTGCGCCGCCAACTCCTCGTCGGTGGGTACATCCGCGCCGAGCGGCGCATTGATGAACAGTCCATAGTGCGGCATGAGTGGGGTCTCCTCTACGACGTCCGGTGTCACCGCCCAGCTTGGACGGCCTCGCCCCTCCCACGCCGAGCGGGCCGGAGCTTTTCGACACCGGCCTATCCGGGTCTGCGCGGGGCGCCTTTGCCGAGCCCGCTGAGCCGCCCGGCCTCGTCGGCGAGCAGGCGCAGCCGGCACGGCCACATCGGCGCGGAGGTGGCGTGGGAGTAGCACGGCCGGCAGTGGCCCGTGGAGTCGGCGACGTGCTGGGTTTGCAGCTGGGGCCAGAGGTCCGGGCAGAACCAGGCCAGCGTGCGGGCGATACCGCGGAACGCATCCTCGTCGGTCACATAGAGAATATTATTCTTACCTTGCAGACTTCGACAAGTGCCTCGTAGCATTATCGCGTACCTCCAACGCCACCAGGAGCCGCCATGAAGCTCATCCGTCTTTGCAAAGCCGCCAACTCGATGCCCTCCGACAAGTGCCCCGCGCTGTACGTGGCCAACGACGAGACCCTGATGGCCAGTCAGGGCAAACGGCTGAACGCTGAGACGACCGCGGAGCTACTCGACCTCGCTGAGGACGAGGTCGGCAACCTCATACCCACCGAAACGGTGCTCCGGGCTACCAGCCTGTTCCTGGCGGCCCATGGCCGGTCCTCGGTCGCCGCTGACATCGAATCCTTTGTCGTCGAATGGCTGGGAGAGAAGCTGTGAGCCGCTGGATCGGTGACGCGGATATGGACGAGTGGGCGGAACTGTTCACCGGTTACACGAAGTCGGCCTTCCGGTTCGAGTGCCAGCAGACCTACTCCAGCCCCGAGGAGGACGCCGCAGTGGCCCGCTTCGTGGCTGGCCAGCCGCACGGCATCGACCTGTCCTGGGTGGTGCCGAAAACTCGTGCCCAGATAGCCGCCGGACGGACGAAGACCGTCGTCCGGGTGGTCGTGGAACCACCGACCGACTACACCCGGCTGGAACTCACCGTGTACCCCGAGCTGACCGCCGAAGGCCAAGACGTCCAGATAATCGCTGTGCCGAGCGGCCACTGGCCAGCACAGCTGCCCACCCAGGACTTCTGGCTGTTCGACGATCACGATGTGTGGCGCATGCACTACAACGAGGACTACACGTTCCGGGGCGCGGAGCTGATCGAGGGCGAGGAGTTACTTGACCAGCATCTACAGTGGCGAGACATCGCCCTCGCCCAGGCAATTCCGTTGCACGACTACCTGACCGCAAGACGAGTGAGAACGGAGCCGTCCCCGGTTGCCCACCCCTCCACCCAGTAGCCGTGCGCTTGGCGCGCGACTACGTTCAGTCCGCGAGGAGGCCGGGCTCTCCGGCGCAGAACTTGCCGGCGTGCTTGGGGCCGGCTGGCGGCAGTCCAAGGTGTCCAAGATCGAGACCGGTCGACAGCTTCCGACCGTCAGTGACATCGCGGTCTGGGCCGATGCCACTGGCATCGACACGGAGCCGTTATTGGCGCTGCGCGCCAAGGCGGCCGCCGAGTACACCGCTTACAAGGAACGGATCGCGAACGCCGGCGGCCCGGTAGCCCGGCAAAATGAGATCACCGCACTCGCCGAGTCCTGCACGTTCCTCGCTGAGTACCAGCCCGCGCTCATACCCGGCTGGCTGCAGACACCTGCCTACATGCGTGAGATGGCCGGTGGCGAGGAGTCGCTGGCCGAGGACGGCATACAACCCGGTCAGATCGGACACGTGATCGCGGCCAAGCTGCGACAGCAGAGCATCCTCTACGAACCGGGCCGACGCATTGTGCACGTTGTTGGTGAGGCCGCGCTGCGAACTCGCATGGGTCGGATGACGATCTCGACCCTGCGTGGCCAGCTTGGCCATCTTGTCGAGTTGGCTGAGCTACCCGGGCATGTCTTCGGAGTGGTGCCGTTCTCGGCGATCTCGCCGTTCCCTCCGGCATCCGGTTGGTCGATGTATGACCGTGATCTCGTTGTGGTGGAGAGCCTGGCCGGGAGTCTGCAGATTACGGAGCCGGAGGCGGTGGCTCGGTACTCCCGGTGGCTGGACCAGTTGCTTGAGGTCGCCCTCACCGGCGCGGACGCGGCGGAGTTCTGCCAGCGAGTCGCGGCGTCGCTGGGTGACTCGGGCTGACGGCCACCCCTTGCTAGGGTCCGGTCGTGAGTAGGCTTGCTGATCGAGTAGCTGTCGTGACCGGGGCGGGCAGTGGCATCGGGTTGGCCGCCGCGCGCCGGCTGACGCGGGACGGCGCCCGCGTGGTGTGCGTCGATATCGATGCCGACACCGCGGGCAAGGCGGCCGAGGAGGTCGGCGGGCTGGCCGTGCAGGCCGATGTGACCGTGCCGGACGACGTCGCGCGGATCTACGCGACGGCCGACGAGCGGTTCGGCCGGATCGACATCGCGCTGCACAACGCGGGCATCTCCCCTCCCGAGGACGACTCGATCCTCAGCACCGGGCCGGACGCCTGGCACCGGGTGCAGCAGGTGAACCTCACCTCGGTGTACCTGTGCTGCCAGGCGGTAATGCCCTACATGCGGCGGGCCGGTCGGGGTTCGATCATCAACGTGGCCTCGTTCGTGGCGGTGATGGGCTCGGCAACCTCGCAGATCTCCTACACCGCGTCCAAGGGCGGCGTGCTGGCGATGTCGCGCGAGCTGGGCGTGCAGTTCGCCCGCGAGGGCATCCGGGTCAACGCGCTGTGCCCGGGGCCGGTGAACACCCCGCTGCTGCGGGAGCTGTTCGCGTCCGACCCGGAGCGCGCGCAGCGCCGGCTGGTGCACGTGCCGATGGGGCGGTTCGCCGAGGCGTCCGAGATCGCTGCCGCGATCGCGTTCCTGGCCAGCGACGACGCCTCGTTCGTCACCGCGTCGACGTTCCTAGTGGACGGTGGCATCTCGGCCGCGTACACCACGCCGCTGTGAGCGGCACCGTGAGCCGGCCGCTGATCGCGCTGACCAGCTACGCCGAGTCGGTGAGCTGGGGCGACGTGTGGCGGGACGTGCCAGCCGCGCTGCTGCCCTGGACCTACGTCGACAAGGTCGCCGAGGCGGGCGGGGCGCCGGTGCTGCTGCCGCCGGTGCCGCAGGCGGCGGCCGACGTGGTCGCCAAGGTGGACGGGCTGCTGCTCACCGGCGGGCCGGACATCGACCCGGGCCGCTACGGCGCGCCGCGCGAGCCGCTGACCCAGCCGCCGCAGCTCGCTCGGGACGCCACCGAGTTCGCCGCGCTGGCCGCCGCGCAGGAGCGCGGCATCCCGGTGCTGGCCATCTGCCGGGGTATCCAGCTGCTCGCGGCGGCCAGGGGCGGCACGCTGTTCCAGCACCTGCCCACGCATGCGCCGGCCATCCCAGGCCGCTTCGAACCCCACCCGGTCCGGATCAAACCGGACTCGCACCTCGGCGCCGCGCTCGGCGACAACGCCACGCTGTACTGCCACCACCACCAGGGCGTCGACCGGCTCGGCGCCGGCCTGATACCGACCGCGTGGGCGCAGGACGGCGGCATCGAAGGCGTGGAGGACCCGTCCGCGCCGTTCCTGGTCGGCATCCAGGCCCACCCCGAAGAAGGCGGCGACACCGAAGCCCTCTTCACCGCCTTCGTACGTGCGGCCACAAGCCCCCCAGGTCCCCGCAAGCCGGGGCTGTCAGCACACTGAGTAGGGGTTCTCAGCACACGGTCCGGAGGCTACGCGTCGCCGGAGGGACCGGGAGACCAGCGTGATGCGGGTAGGGCTTCTCGGGACGGATCACCCGCATACCGCCGACCATCTGCGGGTGATCCGGTCGACCTCAGATGCCCGACTGGTCGGGGTGTGGTTCGGCGGCGGGCCGCCGGACGCGCTGGTCGAGCAGTGCGACGTCGTGGTGGTCGACTCCGAGACGGCCGAGCACGCTGAGCTTGTCGACGTGGTGCTGCGTGCCCGGCGCGCACTGTTCGTGGAGAAACCGCTGGGCCGGAACCCGGCCGAGACGTCGCGGATCGCGGACCGGATCACCGCCGGCGGCGTGCCGTTCGGCACCGGGTTCTTCCTGCGTGCGTTGCCCGCCGCGGTGGCACTGCGGGCCGGGCTTCGCGGCGGAGTACTGGGCGAACTGGTCGGCGGGCAGCTCACGTTCGGCCACCCCGGTCTGCTGGACGGCTGGTTCGACGGCGAGCACCGATGGCTGCTGGATCCGGAGCGCGCCGGCGGTGGCGCGCTGTTCGACCTCGGCCTGCACCTGGTCGACCTGCTGCACTGGTTCGCGCCGGAACGTGAGCTGACCGCCCGAGGCGTCGCTGCACACCCGCGCGGGCCTCGCGGTCGAGATCGGCGGCGCCGCCCTGCTGGGCTGGGGCGATGTGCCGGTCAGCATGCACACCAGTTGGTGCGCCCGCCCCGGCGGCCTCACCGTCACCCTGCAGGGAACCGAGGGGACGGTGCACCTGCGGGACGGTTCGCTGCGCTGGAACCCGAGCACCGTGCACGACCTGGACGGCCCGCCCCCGGACGCCGGTGCCGCACTCGCCGAGTTCCTCCACTCGCTGCAGGCGGGCGAGCCACCCGACCAGCTCGGCGAGGCCCGGCGCGCCGGCAAGGCCATACACGCGTTGCTGTCCGGCGCATGGCCTGCGGCCTCGTGAGTGAAAAGTGACGCGATAGCGTTACTTTTCACTCACGAGGCCGCAGGCCAGCTCGATCCAGGTCCGGTTCCAGGTAGATGGTGCGGGCGGTGGGGACCACCGCGCGGACGCGCTGTTCGGCGTCGTCGATGGCGTGGGCCACGTCCGCGACGGTCAGACCCGAGGTCAAGGAGATCTTCGCGCCGACCAGCAGCTCGTCCGGGCTGAGGTACTGGGTCCGCAGGTGCAGCACCCGCTCCACCCGGCCGGCCTCCAGCGCCTTGGTGATGGCGTGCACGGTGGCCGCGTCGGCACCCTCGCCGATCAGCAGGCTTTTCATCTCCACGATCAGGATGGCGGCGATAGCGCCGAGCAGCACACCGATGCACACGGTGCCGACGCCGTCGAAGATCCCGTTGCCGGTGAGCGCCGCGACCACCACGCCCAGCAGGGCGAGCGCCAGGCCGACCAGCGCCCCGAAGTCCTCCAGCAATACCACCGGCAGCTCCGGCTCGGTGGACTGCCGGATGAACTGCCACCAGCTCCGCTGCCCTTTGAGCGGACGGGACTCCGCCACCGCGGTGCGGAAGCTGAACCCCTCCAGCCCGATGGCCACCACCAGGATCACGAACGCCACCACCGGCGCCTCGATCGGGTGCGGGTCGATGATCTTGTGGATGCCCTCGTACAGCGAGAACACCGCACCGAGGCTGAACAGCAGCAGCGCGACCACGAACGAGTAGAAGAACCGGTCCCGCCCGTAGCCGAACGGGTGCCGTGCGTCCGGCGCCCTGCTGGCCCGCTTCTTGCCGAGCAGCAGAAGCCCCTGGTTCGTGGTGTCCGCGACCGAGTGCACCGACTCGGCCAGCAGTGACGACGAACCGGTCACCAGGAACCCGACGAACTTGGCGATCGCGATACCCAGGTTGGCCAGCAACGCCGCCACGATCGCTCGACTACCGCCGCCTGCGGACAACCTGGCTACCCCCGTGCTGAGAAAGGACTGAGAACGCCGATCCTAGCGTCGCGGAAACGAGGCTAGCTGTCCGCGCCATCCGGACCGTCGGTCACCAGGAACAGCTGCGCGGGGCCGTCCAGCGAGGCCACCTTCACCGCCAGGTCCACCGCGTCGAGCCAGAGCGACTCGCCCTGGCGCAGCGTCAACGACTGCCCGGACCCGGCGGACACCTTCGCCGAGCCCAGCGTGCACAGCAGGATCCGGGGACCGCCACCCTCCGGCAACGGCACCACGTCACCGGCGTTCGGCGCGGTCCAGTCGAGCCGGGACAGCCGGAACTCCCGAGCTGGCGTGTCGTAGCGGGTGAGCACACCGTCGTTCGCGCCGGTGACGATCGGCGGCGGCCCGGCCCCGAAGTCGAGTATCCGCAGCAGTTCGGGCACGTCGACGTGCTTCGGGGTGAGCCCGCCGCGCAGCACGTTGTCCGAGTTGGCCATCACCTCGATGCACGCACCCGACAGGTACGCGTGCAGCACACCGTCGCCCTGGTACAGCGCCTGCCCGGGGGCCAGCGTGACCCGGTTGAGCAGCAGCGCGGCCAGCACACCCGCGTCGCCGGGGTAGCGCTCGGACAGCTCGAGCACGGTGCGCACGTCCGGCGCGAAACGAGTCGCGTCGCCGCGGCGCAGCAGCCGGACGCAGGCGTCCTGCACCGAGGGCACCAGCTTGTCCAGCAACTGCTGCGGCAGCGTGATCCAGGTGCTGAACAGCGCGCGGAGCCCGTCCGAGTCCGGCTGCCCGGCCAGCAGTTCGACATGCCCGGCCAGCTTGGCCGCATCCAGCGCACTCAGCAGGGCCAACGTCTCCGACGGCCGGCGGAACCCGGACAGCGCGTGGAACTCGGTCAGCGCGCACACCAGCTCAGGCTTGTGGTTGACGTCCTTGTAGTTGCGCCGCGCATCGTCGGGCGCGATGCCCAGCCGGTCCTCCCTGGCGAACCCGGACAGCGCGTCCGCCGCGCCGGGGTGCGCCTGCAGGCTCAGTGGTTCGTCGGCGGCCAGCACCTTGAGCAGGAACGGCAGCCGGCCTTTCCAGCGCCGCGCGCCGGAGGGGCCGAGCCGCACGTCAGGGTCCTGCGCGACCGCGTCGAGCAGGGACAACCGCCGGCCGTCGCAGTGCACCAGGTAGGAGGGGTCACCGGGGTGCGCCCCGAGCCACAGTTCCGCCTCGGGGTGCGGCGAAGGGACCGGGCGCCCCTGCAGCGCCGCGATCGCCGTCCGCGAACCCCAGGCGTACCTGCGCACCGGGTTGGCCAGTAACTCCATCACTCTCCGAAGCTATCCGCCGAGTACGCCTTTCGGAATACCCGCTGTTGAGGACTCCCGGTAGTCAGGCGGGCCCGGACAGCTGCGTCGCCGCACCGGGATACTCCCCGCGCGCACTCGAGCCGAGCACCGCGCCAGCCAGACCGAGATACAGCGCGGCGAGGTCGAAGCGGGTCGCCAGCAGGGCGGCGCGGCGCAGGGCGGCGACCGGGGTGCCCGGAGGTACCTCCTCCAGCGGGTGCAGCAGGTCCGCCTCCGGCCAGTCCCGACCGGCCTGCCGCGCCACCGCTGTGCGCGGGTCCTCGTCCCCGGTGGCCAGCAGCACCACCCGAGGCGGCGCTGGCAGCACCGAGGACGCCGGGCCGTCCGGCTCGTCGAACGGGTCGTGGAAGATGTCCCGGCTCGGGCCGACCAGTGCGCGCTGCAACGCGGTGGCGCGCGCCGCCGCGCCGACGTCCGCCGCGTGCGCGACCACCGCCGCGTGCGCCGCAAGGGTGGCCGCCGCGTACCCGGCCAGCGCTGTCGCCGGCGGATCGGTACCCCACAACAGCGGGATGTGGTCGGCAAGGCGCAACGCGAGCGACTTGGCCGGGTTGACGAACGAGTCGTGCGAGAGGTGGTCGCGCTCCAGCTCGCGGTCCAGGTCGGTGGCCAGCAGGTCAAGGTCGGCCCGCAGCAGGCCCAGCGCACTCACCGTGACCAGCACCGTGGCCAGCGCACGGGGGAAGTCCAGGCCGGGCGGCACCGGCACCCTGGGTTCCAGCAGCCGGGCGGCGCCGGCCCCGGCCGCCATGATCGGTCCTTCGGCCGGCGCGGAGAGCACCACCTCACAGCCCCGGCGCACCGCGCGGCCCACCGACTCGGCCAGCGCCCGGTCCCCCGAGTCGGCGGTGTGCGCGACCAGCACGTCCAGCGGCCCGATCCAGCTCGGTGTGCCGTCGGTGATGACCACCGGCACCGGGCAGTCCGGCCCCAGCAACGCCGCGACCAGCTCCATCGCGAACCCGGAGGAGCCTGGTCTACGCAGCAGCACCAGTGCCCTCGGCCGGTGCCCGGACAGCGTGTCCAGCCTGGCCTCGTTCGCGGCCTGCGCGGCGGCCCGCAGCTGCGCGCCGGCGGTCGCGGCGGAGCGCAGCAGCCCGCCGGTGTCTGCCTCGACCAGCGCCGAGGGGTTCTCCAGCAGGCTGTCGTCCAGCACGGCGATCACTTCTCGCGCGGCGGGACGGGAGCCGGGTCGCCGTGCCGAGACGGCTGCTGGGCCTCGTCCAGCAGCAGCACCGGGACACCGTCGACCACCGGGTAGCGGCGTCCACACGCGGTGCAGGTCAACACGTCGGCATCCGGGTCGGCCTCGGTGCCGAGGCGCAGCGGGGCGTGGTCCTCGGAAGGGCAGGCAAGGATCTCCAACAGCCGTGGATCCAGCTCTACAGCCATCGCCGACCCCTCTCCATCATGTTCGTCATCATTCAGGCTCTGACCAGTGCCAGCACCTCGTCGCGCAATGCCACGACAGCCTCGTCGTCGGCGGCCTCGACGTTCAACCGCAGCAGCGGCTCCGTGTTGGACGGCCGCAGGTTGAACCAGGAGCTGTCGGCCAGCGTCACGGTCAGTCCGTCCAGCTCGTCGAAGCGCACCCCGTCCGCCTCGGCGTAGTACCGCCGCACGGCCGCCAGCCGCGCCGCCGGGTCGGCCACCGATGAGTTGATCTCGCCCGACATAGCGTACCGACCATAGTCGGCCATCAGCTCGGACAGCGGACGGTCCTGTTCGCCGAGCGCGGCCAGCACGTGCAGCGCGGCCAGCATGCCCGAGTCGGCGCGCCAGAAATCCCTGAAGTAGTAGTGCGCCGAGTGTTCCCCGCCGAAGATCGCGCCGGTCTCGGCCATGACCTTCTTGATAAAAGAGTGGCCTACCCGGGTGCGCGCCGGCCGACCGCCCCGCTCGGTGACGATCTCCGGAACCGCCCGCGAAGTGATCAGGTTGTGGATGATCGTCGCGCCGGGTTCCTTGGCCAGTTCGCGCGCCGCCACCAGCGCGGTGATCGCGCTCGGACTGACCGGTGCGCCGCGCTCGTCGACCACGAAGCAACGGTCCGCGTCGCCGTCGAAGGCCAACCCGATGTCGGCTCGCTCGACACTGACCCGGGCGCACAGGTCGAGCAGGTTGGCCGGATCCAGCGGGTTGGCCTCGTGGTTGGGGAAGCTGCCGTCCAGCTCGCAGTACAGCTCGACCAGCGTGACCGGCAGGCCGGTGAGCACCTCGGGCACCGTGTGGCCACCCATCCCGTTGCCGGCATCGACCACCACGGCGAGCGGTCGGATGCCCGAGACATCGACCAACGAGCGCAGGTGCGCGGCGTAGTCGGCGAGCAGCTCCCGCTCGGTGACCGTGCCGGTGTGCGCCGCCGGGGGCAGACCGGTCTCGGCGTCCGCCCGAATCTGGCGCAGCTCCTCGGCAAGCGGCACCGCACCGGCCCGGCAGAGCTTGAAGCCGTTGTACCGGGCCGGGTTGTGGCTGGCGGTGACCATCGCGCCCGGCTTGGCGAGCGAGCCGGCCGCGAAGTAGAGCAGGTCGGTGCTGGCCAGCCCGATGTCGATGACGTCGAGGCCCTGCTCGGTGACCCCGGCGGCGAACGCGGCGGCCAGCTGCACCGAGCTGTCCCGCATGTCCCTGCCGAGAACGACCCCGTCGACTCCCGGCTCGGCGACCACCCGGGCGAACGCGGCACCCAGCCGGCGGGCCACCTCGCCGTCCAGCTGGTCGCCGACCACGCCTCGGATGTCGTAGGCCTTGACGATCTCGGAGAGGTCGCGCAGCGACTGGGCAGGCACCCATGGAGCCTATCGGCTCGGCACGTCGCGCCGCACGAAGTCTCCGACCAGCGAGGACAGCTGGTCCGGTGCCGGGTGGCCACCGGCTGGCAGCCGGCCGAGGGCACACAGCCGGTGGTCGCCGCACACATGTCCGGCCCTGTGTGCGGCGCCGACTCGCTGTGTGCGGTGCACCGAGGGGCTTGGTGGCGGGGCCGGGCGGAGGGCGGGTCAGGAGTCGCGTAGGACGCGCAGGTGGCGGCCGGCTCCGGCCACCGGGGTCGGGTCGGCGCGCACCGCGCGGCGCGCCTCCCGTACCGCCTCGGCCAGCTCGGTCAGCTCGTCGCCCATCGGGGCGGAGGGCAGCTCGCCCTCGTGGCGCACCACGTCCCAGCCGCGCGGCACGGTCATCCGGGTGGCGTGCGCGGCGCACAGGTCGTAGGAGTGCGGCTCGGCCTGGGTCGCCAGCGGGCCGACCACCGCCGTCGACTCCGCATAGACATAGGTCAGCGTCGCCACCGCGTGCTGGATGCACCCGCTGCGTGAACACCTCCGCGCTTGCCGCACTCGAGGACGATATCTCCTGTCACGCGCTACCCGTGGCAACGACGCGTACCCTCACCGCGTGAGGTCTGCACGAAACCGACCGCGCGGCCGCGCGTCACACCGGGATCGGCGTGGTCGAGGCCTGCGCGGCCTGCGCTACCCGGTCACCGTGCCGGTGTTCAAGAACCGCGCCCAGCGCTTCGACGACATGGTGCTCGAGGCGCTGGAACCGATCGAGCAACGCTGGGGCGACGAGCTGACCGAGCTGGACCTCGCCGTCGACATGGTTCCCGAGATCGAGCAGACCGACCCGGACGCGACCAGTTGGCCGCCGGAGGTCGTCGAGGACCTCGGCGTGCCGCTGGCCCAGCTGGTCCCCGCGGGGGTGGACCGCCGAGGGATGCCCACCCGGGCCCGGATCGTGCTCTACCGCCGGCCGCTGGAAGCGCGCTCCCGCGACGGCATCGATCTGGTCGACCTGTTGCACGAGGTGCTCGTCGAACAGATTGCCTGCTACCTCGGGGTCGAGCCTGACTCGCTGGAAGCCGGCGGGAACTAGCCCGCCGGCTACTGGCTCAGCCAGCGTGGCGCTTCAGCCGTCGCCGCTCCCGCTCGGAGAGCCCGCCCCAGATCCCGAAGCGCTCGTCGTGTGCCAGCGCATACTCCAGGCACTGCGACCGGACCTCGCATCCACTGCAAATCCGCTTCGCCTCCCGGGTGGACCCGCCCTTCTCCGGGAAAAAGGCTTCCGGGTCGGTCTCGGCGCAGAGCGCCCGGTCCTGCCACTCCTGGTGCTCCACCTCGTCAAGAGCATCCAGCACCTCGAACGCGCCTATCGCGCGCAGTGGGCCGATACCCTCGTCGCCGGCCCCGTCGTCCTGCTCACTGCCGTCTGCCCCGACGATCACATTTACCCGCCCATCCTCAGCGCCGGTCATCGAACGCCTGCCTCCCCCCGAGCACCTTCGGCCGCGAACCCCGGGCGACGCAGCCGCGGTTGAGGTTCAGCTCGGCGCCGAATGACACTGCTGTGATTACACCGGGGAGATTCTAATAGGTCAAGTTGGGAAGCCAAATAGGGAGCCCAATTCCCCCGGTCGATGGCGCCCTCGGCAGACTGCACGGGTGCCACCTCGTTCGTCCGGCAGCCCGGTCAGCCCGATCTTCCTCCTGATGGTATTGATCACCGCCGGCGGCGGAGTGCTGAGCGCGGGCCACAGCCCCGTGATGGTCACCACCGGCGTGGTGCTGCTGGTGCTCGGCGGGTGGGCGGTGTCGCTGTGTCTGCACGAGTTCGGCCATGCCGCGGTGGCCTACCGAGGGGGCGACACCGCGGTTGCCCAACGGGGCTACCTGACTCTGGACATCCGCCGCTATGCCGACCCAGGACTGTCCTTCCTGCTGCCGGTGATCTTCCTGCTCCTCGGCGGCATCCCGCTGCCAGGCGGAGCCGTCTGGATCAACAACTGGGCGATCCGATCCAGGGCGACCCGAAGCCTGGTTTCGCTGGCAGGACCCTTGATCAACTTGATTCTCGGCGGCATTCTGATCGCCGTGCTAGCGACGGTCGCAATGCCGGACGGCCCACTGGTCGGGCTGTCCTACCTGGCCCTGGTCCAGGTGATCGCGTTCCTGCTGAACATCCTGCCGGTGCCGGGGCTGGACGGCTTCGGCGTACTCGAGCCGTACCTGTCGGAGCAGTCCCGCGAGCTTGCCGCGCGGGTCCGGCCGTGGGCGCCGCTGGCGCTGTTCGTGATCTTGCTGGCGGTGCCGCAGGTCTCCCGGCCGTTCTTCTACCTCGCCGCGCTGCTGTTCGACAAGCTCGGCGGGGACTACGCGGCCGCCGCGCAGGGCCAGGGCGAGTTCTTGTTCTGGCAGAACTGAGGCACGGCCGGCAACACCAGCACAGGACCGCCGATGTTGATCTCGAATTCGGGAAAGTATCGGTCGGCGAATTCATCGCATATTCTTAGGTAAAACGCGGGAGCCCATCAGGAGTTATCCCTGCATCCTCGATCGAGGCACTGTGCGCAGCCTCAAACGCTGGACCATTTCGGGCACCGAGTCGGTCTCGGCCGGCAGCTCCTGCAGCGGCCACCACCGCAGATCGTCGGACTCGTCGCTGATCGCGGCCCGTGCGCCGGCCGGCGCACGGGCCACGTACAGCACGTCGAAGTGCCGGGTCGGCACGCCAAGCGAACAGGTGATCGGGTGCACATCCAGGCACAGCGGCTCTGGATCCAGATCCAGCGCCGCGACGCCGGACTCCTCTCTCGCCTCCCGCAGCGCCGCGTCGGCCAGCGTGTGGTCCTCCGGCTCGCAGTGCCCGCCGAGCTGCAGCCACTTACCGACCCGGGGATGCAGGGTGAGCAGCACATTGCGCCCGCCGTGATCCAGCAGCAGCGCCGAGGCGGTCAGGTGTCCGGCCGCGCAGGAACGCAGGCAGCCGTCGTCCGGCCGCGCCGCCAGAAAGCCGAGGAACGCCTCCCGCAGCCTCCGCTGCGCCGGGTCGGGCGGGCGCCACTCGCCTAGCGTGCGCTCGGCGGAGCGGCTGCTCACCATTCGAGCAGCCCCGCGCCGGGCTCCAGCGCCGTCCTGGCCGGCGGCGGGCTCGCCGGATGGCCCACCGCGACCGCGCCGAGCGGCAGCCAGTGCGCCGGCAGGTCCAGCACCGCGCGCACCTGCTCCGGGGCGAAGATCGTCGAGCCGACCCAGCAGGAGCCCAGGCCCTCCGCGGCCAGCGCGACCAGCAGCCCCTGCACCGCGGCCCCGCCGGCGGCAAGGAACATGGTCCGCTCGGCCTCGGTGCGGATCGGGTCCGGGTAGTCGTGCGCGCCGTCGAGCACCAGCAACGGCAACAGCAGCTCCGGCGCCCGGCGCAGCAGCTCGCCCCTGGCCAGCCGACGGTCGATCTCGTCGGCAGGGCGCCCGTCGGCGGCCAGGTCCGCGCGCCAGCGGGCGGCCATCGCGTCCAACAGCTCGGCGCGCCGGGCGGGGTCGCGCAGCCAACCGAACCGGAACGGCGTGCTGTGGTGCGGCGCCGGGGCGGTCAACGCCGCCGCCACCGACCGGCGGATCGCCCCGGGGTCCACCGGCTCGGCGGAGAACTCCCGCACCGAGCGCCGGGCCGGCACCGCCTCACGGCGGCCCCGGGCAAGCGCCTCGTCGGTACCGAGCCAGAACAGGTCCTCGTCCAACGGGCGGACCAGGTCGGCCGCGGTCGACCCGTCGTCGGCAAGGCCACCGAGCCCGCGCAGCACCGCGACCGGGATCCCGCCCAGCTTGCCCTTCACCAGGTCGGCGGCGCCGGCCACCTCGTCGGCGAGCGCGACCTCGGTGACCTGCAGCTCGTTGCCGGCGCTGTCGCGGGTACCGGCGTAGCGGTGCAGTACCGGCAGCCCCGCCGAGCCGATCGCCACGTCGGTCTGCCCGACCCGCCAGGTGCGGCCCATCGTGTCGGTGATGACCACCGCGACGCTCACACCCAACCGCCGCCGCAGCCCCTCGCGCAGCCGCGCGGCCGAGGCGTCCGGGTCGACCGGCAACAGGGCCAGCTCGTCGGTGGCCACGTTGGAGGCGTCCACCCCGGCCGCCGCCTGCACCACGCCGAGCTTGCTGGCCACGATCAGGGTGCGGCCTCGGCGGGCCAGCACCCGTTCGGTCTCCCCCAACACCAGCCGGCGGCGCAGCTCGTCGCGGGCCGCTGGATCCGAGGGGGCGGGCACCAGCCGTCCCTCCACCTTGGAGACGATCTTGCTGGTCACCACAAGGACGTCTCCGTCGGTGAGGCCGGTGGCCCCGCCGAGGGCACCGGCGATCGCCTCGGCAAGGTCGTCGCCGGGCCGGAACTCAGGCAGCCCGAGAACGGGCAGCAGCGCCACCGTGGGCGCCGCGTGATCCCGAACCCGTGGGCTGCCGGGGTCAGACACCGGCCAGCTCCAGCGCCCGCTGTGCCATCGCCGCCGTGGCGGGCACGTCGGTCATCAGCAGCGGCACCGACCGCACGGTCACTCCTGCTACCTCGGCGTGGTCGCTCTCGTGCACCAGCCAGCCGTCCAGCAGACCGCCGGACGAGCGGGCGCCGTAGTACCGGCCCACCGCCTCGGCGCTGGTCTGCACGCCGATCGCGTCCAGGCAGGCATCGGCCATGCCGCGCAGCGGACGGCCGCCCACGATCGGGGAAAGGCCGACCACCGGCGCCGGCCCGGTGCGCAACGCCGGCGCCATGCCGGGCACTGCCAGGATGGTCGCAATGCTGACCACCGGGTTGGACGGCGCCACAAGCACCGCGTCCGCCGTCGCTATCGCATCGAGCACCCCGGGGGCGGGTGCCGCGTCCTCCGCGCCGACCGAGGCGAACCGGTACGCCTTCGGCTTGGCCCGGTAGCGCACCCACCACTCCTGGAAATGAATGGCCCGCCGCTCGGCCGGCTCCTGTTGGTCCGGGAGGGCCGGAAGGGCCGGGAGGGCATCGACAACGACGTGCGTCTCCACCCGGTCGTCGCTGGCCGGCAGCAACCGGACGCCAGGCTGCCAGCGGTCGCACAGCGCCTCGGTCACCGCGGACAACGGGTAGCCGGCGCGCAGCATCCGGCCGCGGATCAGGTGGGTCGCCACGTCCCGGTCGCCGAGGCCGAACCAGCTCGGCTCCGCGCCGTAGGCGGCCAGCTCCTCGCCGACCGTCCAGGACTCCTTGGCCCGGCCCCAGCCCCGGTCGGTGTCGATGCCGCCGCCAAGGGTGTACATGCAGGTGTCCAGGTCGGGGCAGATGCGCAGGCCGTGCAACCAGATGTCGTCACCGACGTTCACCACCGCGGTGACCTGGTGCGCGGTACTGCCGGGAATGCCCAGCGCCGCCTTCAGCCCGACCAGGAACCGGGCCCCGCCGACCCCACCCACGAGCACCACAACGTTCATGACCACCAACTCTACGACGCCTGAAGCGGGCGGAATCCGCGCGCGGGCAACAGTGTTGGCCCAATCATGCAGATCGGCATCACGCTGCCCGCGCTGCCCCAGGATGCGCCGGCCCCGACCAACTTGGTCGACACAGCTGTCCACGAGGCCCGCCAGGCGTATCAACTCGGCATCCGCTCGGCGTGGATCGGCCAGCGCTTCGACTACGACGCGATCGGGCTGGCCGGGTTGATCGGGCGAGAGGTACCGGGCCTGGCGGTGGGCACCTCAGCGGTCCCCATCATCGGCCGGCACCCGTTGCTGCTCGGTGCGCAGGCGCAGACCACGCAGGCCGCCACCGCCGGAAGATTCCGCCTCGGTATCGCGCTGGGCGCGAAGGAGTTCCTGCACACGGTGCTTGGCACCACCGGGGACAGCCAGATCAGGCCGCTACGCGAGTTCCTCACCGCGCTGGACCCGCTGCTGCGGACCGGCGACGTGGACTTCGCGGGTGAGCTGATCACCGCCCGGACCCCGTGGCCGAGCGCGGTGCCCGGCGCGCAACCACCGCCGCCGATCCTGGTTGCGGCAATGGGACCGAGGGCCCTGCGGATCACCGGCGAACTGGCCGATGGCTCACTGCCCTTCCTGGCCGGCCCGAAGACGCTGGCCGAGTTCCTGGTGCCGACGATCAACGCGGCGGCCGAGTCGGCCGGCCGGCCACGTCCTCGGGTGGTGGCGCTGGCCAACGGCCTGGTGACCGACGCGGTACGCGACACCCGCGACGCCGCGTTCGCGCGGATGAGCTTTTACGAGTCGATCCCGTCCTATCGGGCGGTACTGGACCGGGAGGGCGCCGAGCGAGCCGGTGAGCTGGCCGTCATCGGCTCCCGGGAACAGGTGACCGCACAGATCCACCGCTACGCCGAGGCCGGGGCCACCGAAGTGGTCCTCGGACAGTCCAGCCTTGGCGGCACCGACGACCAGCTGCGCACCTGGGAGCTGCTCGGCGAACTCACCCGCCAGCCGTGACCGAGGCCCGCTGGTCGGTCAGAGGGCGCGGTAGTCGCGGGGGGAGTAGCGGGGGCCGAAGCGGGGGCGGCGGAAGCCGGATGCCTCCACGTAGCGGACCGCGCGCTGGCGCTGCGGCGCGTAGGGGGCCAGTACGGCGAGCATGCCCGCGTCGTCCAGCGGCCGGCCGACCAGCGCCCAACCGACCACGCTGGGGATGTGGAAGTCGCCGACGCTCACCGCGTCCGGGTCGCCCCAGGCCCGCTGCGCGACCTCGGCCGCCGTCCACACCCCGATGCCCGGTACCCGGCGCAGCAGCTCCCGCCCGGCCGTCCCGCCGAGAGGCACGGCAGCTTCCAGCCGGTGGGCCACCGTCGCGGCGGCCAGCAGCGCGCGCCGCCTGGCCGAGTCGACCCCGGCCCGGTGCCACTCCCAGTCCGGGATCGCCCGTACCCCCTCGGGGGTCGGCGGCAGCCAGAGCTTGGGCATCCCGTCCGGACCGGGCGCGCGGGTGCCGAAGCGCCAGCACAGCTCCCGCCAGGACCGCCGCGCCTCGGTGCCGGTGACCTTCTGCTCCAGCACCGCCGGCAACAGCATGTCCCACACCCGCCCGGTCGCGCCGAGCCGCAGGCCCGGCCGACCCGCACGGGCCTGCGCGACGAGCGGGTGGTGCGCCACGAAGCCGGAGTCGTCGTCGTCCGCGCCCAGCAGCGCAGGCACCCCGTCCAGCGCCCACTGCGCACCAGGGCCCCACGCGTCGGCGAGTACGGTGCCGTCGGGACAGCGGCGCAGGGCCAGGGTGGCCGGCCCGTTCGGGCTCGTCGAGGCCCGCCACCAGATGCCGCGCTCGGTGTCCGCGCGCAGTGTCGGGTCGCCCGTGCCCCTGCGCAGCGGCACCAGCAGGTCGAGCAGGTCGAGCGAGTAGTCCGGCCGCCACCGCCGGGTCATCGGCTCAGCGGTGCGCAGCGGGCCGGTCATACCCCGGCCGAGAACCGCAACGACCCGGCAGGAAGCACCACCTCGGGCCACAGCCGTGCCCCGTCGCGCAGCTCGCAGTTCTCCCCCACCACCGCGTGGTCACCGACCACCGCGCCGCGCACCGTCGCCCCCTCGGCGACCCGCGCGCCTTTCCCGAGCACCGAGTGCTCCACCACGGCGCCCGCGCCGACCACCGCGCCGTCGAACAGCAGCGCCCCGTCCAGCCGGGCACCCGCGCCGACCACCGCGCCGGCGCCGACCGTGCTGCCGCCGACCAGCACCGCGTCCGGCGCCACCTCGGCACCGGGCAACACCAGCGCCGGACCCGTCGGACCGGGCAACGCCGAGGACGGCGCCAACCCGCGCACCAGGTCGGCCGAACCGGCGACCAGGTCGAGCGGAGTGCCGAAGTCGCGCCAGTAGGCGTTGTCCACATGGCCGGACACCCGGCGGCCCTGCGCGAGCAGCCCGGGGAAGGTCTCCCGTTCCACCGACACCGGGCGCCCGGTGGGGATGCTGTCGATCACCTCGCGGCGGAACACGTAGCAGCCGGCATTGATCTGGTCGGTCGGCGGGTCGGGGGTCTTCTCCAGGAATGCCTGCACCCGCCCGCCGGAGTCGGTGGGCACACAGCCGTAGGCCCTGGCGTCGGGCACCCGAACCAGGTGCAGCGTGACGTCGGCCTCGGTGGCGCGATGGGTGTGCAGTACCGCGTTCAGGTCGGTGCCGGCCAGCACGTCCCCGTTGAACACCAGCACCTCCTCGGCGCGCAGCCGGCATGCCACGTTGCGGATCGCGCCGCCGGTACCCAGCGGTTCGGTCTCCACCACGTACTCGAGCTCGAGCCCGAACGCGGAGCCGTCGCCGAAGTAGGCGGCGAACGTCTCGGCAAGGTACGAGGTGCCCAGCACCACGTGGCGCACCCCTGCCGCCCGGATCCGGGACAGCAGGTGGGCGAGGAACGGCACCCCGGCGGCCGGCAGCATCGGCTTGGGCGCGGACAGCGTGAGCGGGCGCAGCCGGGTGCCCTTACCGCCGACCAGCACCACCGCATCCACGTCCCGAGCGCTCACGTGCGGAGACAGTACCGGACCATGCCATCGGTACCGGGTACAGCGCGGGCCGGTCAGCGTGGGGCGCGGACCATGGCCAGGTAGGACGCCGAGCCGGCGTGCCAGGGCAGCGGAACCTCCAGTCCGGTCAGCCGGAACCCGTGGCTCTGGTAGTAGGGCACCGCCGTCGGGTCGGCGAGGTGCAGCCGGCAGCGGACGCCTTCCTCGTCGGCCCTGGCGAGCACCGGGGCCAGCAGCAGCGCGCCGATCCCCCGCCGCCGCGCCTCCGGCCGTACCCCCATCGCGCGCAGGTACCAGCTCGGCCCGGTCCCGCCGCCGCGCGCCAGCCGCGCCCCGAGCAACGCGAACGACAGCGCGGAGCGTGGCCCCCTGCCGGCCATCCGCAGCATGCTGGGCGTCAGCCGCAGCTTGCGGGACACGGCGAGCGGGAACGCCCCCGGCGGCAGCCACAGGGTGGCACCGACGGCGTCCGGGCCGTCCTTGGCCAGCACCGCGCCACCCCAGGCCGCCGCGTCCCTTGCGATGCCGGTGAGGTAGCCGCACAGCACGCGCCGGCGGACCTGGGGGTTCGGCCAGAGCACCTGGTACGCCGGGTATGCGTCATGGCTGGCGGCCAGCAGCTCGCCGGCGGCCGCCGCGTCCCGCTCACGCAGCGGCTCGATCCTGGCGGTCATCCGGTCGTCGTCATCCGGTCGTCATCCGGTCCTCACAGCCCTCCCGGAACTAGCGTCTCGCGCCGAGGACCGCGAGCGCCGCGCGGATGCCGAGCCCGGCGCGCAGCGCGAGCAGCAATGGCGCCCAGCCGGGCCCCGGGTGCCGGTCGGCCAGGTAGCGGTAGGCGCTGCGGTGGTGTTCGGCCAGCATCCGGGCGGAAACCTCGGCGTGCGCGGTGGTGGCGTGGCCGCCGGTGTGCACCACCTCGGCGGAGGGCACGTAGCGGTTGCGCCAGCCGGCCCTGGCCAGGCGGTCACCGAGGTCGACGTCCTCGAAGTACATGAAGTAGCGGGAGTCGAAGCCGCCGACCGAGTCGAACGCGGTGCGTCGCAGTAGCAGGCACGAGCCGGACAGCCACTCGGCGTCCCGCTCCCGTACCGCCAGCTCGCTCTGCCGGTACGCCCTCGTCCATGGGTTGCCCGGCCAGCCCTTGCCCAGCACGGCGTGCCCGATGCCCCTGCCCAGCGAGGGCAGCAGCCGCGCGGACGGGTAGACGGCACCGTCGGAGTCCCGGATGAGCGGGCCCAGCGCCCCGGCGCGGGGGGTACGTTCGCCGGCGGCGACCAGTTCGTCCAGCGCGCCGGGCTGCCACACCACGTCCGGGTTGGCCACCACCACCCAGCCGTACTCCGGGCCCAGCTCGGCAACGCCCCGGTTGGCGCCGCCGCCATAGCCGAGGTTCTCCCCGGTGCGCAACAACGTCACCTCGCCGCGCTGTGCGCTGGCCCGCTCCGGAGCCCCATCGGTCGACCCGTTGTCGGCCAGCACCACCGTGTAAGGCCGGTTGGTGGCCTTGGCGAGCGAGTCAAGGAACTCCCCCAGCGACTCACCGGGCGAGTAGGTCACGCTCACCACCGCAACCTCGTCACCATAGGAGCGCGGTATCTCCCCAAGCGGCATGGCCGGATGGTAGTCGACACCCCACCCCACCCCCGCCCCACCCAAAGCACCCTGTGGATAACTCGTGAGTGTTGAGGATCGCCATAGCGTTGCTCAACACTCACGAGGCCGAAGGCCTTCTAGTCGTCGTCCGGGTCGCCGTCCAGCTCGTTCAGGGTGGCCAGGGCTTCGAGGCTGCCCCAGTGCGCGGCGTGCGCCAGGTAGGCGCGGGCCTCGGCGATGCGGCCGGCCTCGGCGAGGAACTGGCCGAACGCGTCGGCCCAGCCGGGTTCATGCTCCCGCTCAGCCAGTTCCAGCTCGGCCTCGGCGCGGTCCAGGTCGCCCAGCACGTCCTGCAGGAACGCGGCGAACTCGATGTGTCCCCGGTGCGCGCCCAGCGAGGCGGCCTGCCGGTAGGTGCGCTCGGCCTCGCCGTACTGGCCGGTGGCGGCGCGGATGAAAGCCAATGCGTGCAGGGTACCCGGGCGGGTCTCGTCGGCCCAGTACTGCGCGGTGGCCAGCGCCGCCCTCGGATCGCCGTACAGCTCCCACTGCACCGCGACCAGGTGCGCGGGCGCCCGCTCGTCCCCCGCCTCGGCCGCCCGGCGCAGCATCACCTCGGCCTCACGCAACCGCCCTCGGCCGCGTAGCAGGATGCCCAGGTTGTTCATGGCGGAGGCGTCCCCATCGGCCACCGCGAACCGGTAGGCCTGCTCGGCGCGCTCGAAGTCGCCGATGGTGGTCTGCACGTCTGCCAGCTGCAGTGCCAGCTCCGGCTGCCCGGCGCGGATCCGGGGGCTGAGCAGCTCGATCGCCTCGTGCCGATAGCCCCGGTCCAGGTAGGCGCGCGCCAGGAGGTCGACGGCGGATGGTTCCCTGGCGGCCAGCGCCTGGCGCAGCAGCGCGATCGCCTCGTCGTGCCGGTCCTCGTCGTCGTCGAGCAGGGCCCGGGCTTTGTCGCAGAGCGGTTCGGCGTCCATCGACGCCACTGCTACCCGCCCGGGCGGGTGCTGCAACTGCCAACAATCTCTGGTCCGCCCTGACCAGCGATCATGTCAACTCCCTCTGCACCATGCAGTAACCGCAAGGGTTGGCGATGATACTAATAGCCTGGCCCGCTCCGCGAGTCCTCGCTGGAGGTGATCAGCGGCCAGTAGGCCAAGTCACCCTCCGCGCGGCGCGGCAGCTGTACCCGGGCCAACCGCGCATGCAGTCGTTTGCTCTCTCGGCACGCATCCATGCCCAGCCACAGGGCCACCACGGTCATGAGGCTGAGTAACACCCATTCAAGACCCATGTGAGTGGCAACGAGACAGTTCGTTCTCAGTTGTGTCCATCCCCACATATCACTCACTCGGACTAGCGTAACCAGGCGCAATAGGCAAATACCGTCACCCGTGTGGCGTGTCGAGCGCCGAACGGTGCACCCGGAAGGCCGAACGGAGCGCGTCCCGCCAGCATGGCTGCGCCGGCAGACCGGCTGCCTCCCAGGACCGACCGGACAGCACCGAGTAGGACGGCCGCGGTGCCGGTCGGGGAAACCGGTCGGAGCCGCACGGCCGCACCCGGCCGGGGTCCGCGCCCACCTCCTCGAAGACCGCCCTGGCCAGCTCGTACCAGCTGGCCTCACCCGCGCCCGCGCAGTGGTAGGTGCCGTACGGCGCGGCGGATCGGGCCAGCGCCACCAGTCCTTCGGCAAGGTCGGCCGTCCAGGTGGGGCTGCCGCGCTGGTCGTCGACCACCTCCATGGTGGCGCGCCGGTGCCGCAGCGCCGCGATGGTCCGGACGAAGTTGCCGCCGCCCGCGCCGTAGAGCCACGCGGTCCGCACGATGTAGTGCCGCGCCAGCACGGCGCGCACGGCCCGCTCGCCGGCCTCCTTGGTGGCCCCGTAGACGGTGGCAGGGCCAACCGGGTCGTGCACCTCGTAGGGCTGGGACGCGACACCGGGGAATACGTAGTCGGTGGACACCTGGATCAGGGTGGCGTCGAGGCGCGCGCACTCGGCGGCCAGCAGAGCAGGGCCGCGCTCGTTGACCGCCGAGGCACCGTCCGGGTCGGCCTCCGCGCCGTCCACGTCGGTCCAGGCGGCCGCGTTCAGCACGACCAGCGGCCCGTGGCCGCGGGAATGGGCCCACTCGCGCAACTGCTCACCGGCCCGCGCCGAGCCGAGGTCCAGCTCAGCCCGCCCGGCCAGGGTCAGCTGGGTCGGCCGCGCGCTCGGGCGCAGCGCCTCGGCCAGCGCGCTGCCCAGCTGTCCGCGCGCGCCGACGACCAGCCAGTGGATCGGCTCACTCATCGATGCGGCGCCGCCTGCGCGCGCAACGGCTCCCACCAGTCACGGCGCTGCTGGTACCAGGAGACCGTCTGGGCTATGCCTTCGGTGAACGCCATCCTCGGCGCGTAACCCAGCTCGTTCTGGATCTTGGTGATGTCCACCGAGTAGCGCCGGTCGTGGCCCTTGCGGTCGGTCACCGGTTCCACCATCGACCAGTCGTTGCCGGTGGCCTCGAGCAGCAGGCCGGTCAGCTCGCGGTTGGACAGCTCGGTGCCGCCGCCGATGTTGTAGGTCTCGCCGGGCCGGCCGTGCTCGGCGACCAGCTGGATGCCCCGGCAGTGGTCGTCCACATGCAGCCAGTCCCGCACGTTGAGCCCGTCGCCATAGAGTGGCACCTTACGGCCGTCGATCAAGTTGGTCAGGAACAGCGGAATGACCTTCTCAGGGAACTGGTAGGGCCCGTAGTTGTTGGAGCAGCGGGTGATGCACACCGGCAGGCCGTGGGTGCGGTGATAGGCCCTGGCAATCAGGTCGGAGCCCGCCTTGGCCGCCGAGTACGGGGAGTTCGGCTCGAGCGGGTGTTCCTCGGCCCAGGAGCCATGCTCGATCGAGCCGTACACCTCGTCGGTGGAGACGTGCACGAACTTACCGACGCCGTGCTCCAGCGCGGCCTGCAGCAGGAGCTGGGTGCCACCGACATTGGTGGACACGAAGTCCGCGGCGCCGGTGATGGAACGGTCCACATGCGATTCCGCGGCAAAGTGCAGCACCACGTCCGCACCGGACATCCACCTGTCGACCAGCGCGGGGTCCCGGATGTCGCCATGCACGAACCGGTAGCTGGGCAAATCCGCTACCGGCGCCAGGTTGGCCAACGAGCCGGCATAGGTGAGCAGGTCAAGGACCACTATCTCGGCGTCCGCGTAGGCTGGATAGGCCCCACCCAGTGCCTGGCGTACATAATGCGAGCCGATGAATCCGGCTCCACCCGTGACCAGAATACGCATGCGCGGATTCTGACAGGTGCCAGCCGAGGTACTCATTGAGGATAAGGAGAGGTGTGGAACAGCGGCCACCCCCGCGCCAGCAGGAGAACCCGGCGCGCCGGCGCGCCGTGCTGCGGGTGCTGGCCGCGCTGCTGTCGGTCGGTGTACTGCTGGGCACCTTTGCCGGGTGGAACCTCTACCGCGACCTCACCAGCGGAATCAACACCAGCGATGTCATCACCGGCGACAACGGCCTGTCTGCTGGCGGCGGCGGTGACCCCGGCACCGATGTGAACATCCTGCTGGTCGGCGTGGACAGCCGCACCGACGCGCAGGGCCGGCCGCTGTCCAAGCAGGTGCTGGCCCAGCTGCGCAGCGGCGCCGAGGACGGGGTGCTGAACACCGACACCATCATCGTGCTGCACGTGCCGGCGGACGGCGGCAAGGCCACCGCCATCTCGATTCCCCGGGACAGCTACGTCGACATACCCGGCTACGGTCGCAATAAGATCAACTCGGCGTACCCGGCGGCCGCCATCGAGGCCGCTAACAAGCTGCGCCAGCAGGACGAGGACCCGACCGCCGTGGACCGGGAGAGCCACGCGGCCGGCGGCGCCCAGCTGATCAAGACGGTTGAGCGGCTCACCGGCATCAAGATCAACCATTACGCCGAGCTCAACCTGCTCGGCTTCTACAACCTGACCAACGCGATCGGCGGCGTGCAGGTCTGCTTGAACAGGTCGGTGAAGGAGCCGCTGTCCGGGGCGAACTTCCCGGCCGGTCTGCAATCCGTCTCCGGGGGTGCCGCGCTGGCATTCGTGCGGCAGCGGCACGGTCTTGCGCAGGGCGACTTCAGCCGGATCCGTCGCCAGCAGGTGTTCCTCGCCGCCGTGGCGCACAAGATCCTGTCCGCCGGCACGCTGACCAACCCGGCCAAGCTGCGTGGGCTGATCGACTCGGCCAAGGAGTCGGTCACGCTGGACCGCGGCTGGGACATCCTCGGTTTCGCCAGGCAGGCGTCCAACATCGCCGGCGGGAACATCGAGTTCGTCACCATCCCCACCACCGGGGCGGCCAACAACTCGCACGGTGACGTGGTCACGGTCGACCCGGCCCAGGTCCGGGCATTCGTCGAGCAGCGGACCGGCGCGCCGGTTGACGCCGCGCCCAATGACAGCTCCGAGTCGGACACCGCCGTCACCCCGAGCGAGCTGACAGTGGATGTGCGCAACGGGTCCGGGCGCTCCGGACTGGCCAGCAAGGTCGCCGAGTCACTCAGTGACCTCGGGTACCGGCAGGGCAAGGTGTCCAACGTCGAGGCGCAGGACAACACCAGCGTGCACTACCCGCCGGGGCACTCGGACGCCGGCGACCAGGTGGCGACGGTGCTGGGCGGTGTCAGCACGGAGGAGGACAGCGAGGTGCCGGCGGGCAATGTGCGGGTGTACCTGGCCGAGGGTTTCTCCGTGGCCGGCATCCGGTCGGACACCTCGTCCTTGTCCTCGTCCTCGAGCCGTGCCAGCGCGACGAGCGCACCGCCACCGCCGCCGGCACCCCCGATCACCGCCGACGGCGTGCCTTGCGTGGACTGACCGCACGGAACACGCCGACGACCCCCCGGAAGGACCGTGATGCACGCCGCGACGTTGACGGATGCACTGCTCGGGCCACTGCTCGCCCGCGACCCCGCCCGCCCGGCGGTGACCTACTACGACGACGCAACGGGTGAGCGCATCGAACTGTCCGGCACCACGCTGGCCAACTGGGTCGCCAAGACCGCCAACCTGCTGCGCGACGAGTGCGACCTGGAACCGGGCGGCACGGTTGCCGTGCTGCTGCCGGCGCACTGGCAGACGCTCGCGGTGCTGCTGGGTGCCTGGTGGTGCGGCGCCGAGGTGGTCGGGTCACCGGTCGGGGCGGATGTGGTGTGCACCGACGCCGACCGGCTCGACGAGGCCCTTTCCGCGCCGGACACCGGCGTGGTGCTCGCCTTCTCGCTGCACGCCTTCGGCACCGGGCTGACCGGGCTGCCGGCCGGTGTCGTCGACTACGCCACCGAGGTCCGGCTGCACGGTGACACGTTCAGGCCGGAGCCGGGTGGGGCAGCCGCGGCGCTGGACGGCGCCGACGTGGACAAAGTCCTGGCCGCCGCGCGAGCCGCCGCGGCCGCCGCCGGGCTTGACGACTCCTCGCGGGTGCTGACCAGCCGGAACTGGACGGTGGACGACGGGCTTCTAGAGGTGCCGCTCGCCGTACTGGCCGCCGGCGGCTCCCTGGTCCAGTGCCGCAACCTCGACCCTTCGGCCGCCGACCGCCGCGCGGGGAGCGAACGCGTCACCCACCGCCTGGGTGAGCCGACAGATCGATGACTTCCACCGCACCCTCCAGGCCAGCGAAACCGGCCCCGTTGCGGGTGAGCAGCAACAGATTGTGCCTGGCGGCCGTAGCCGCGATTTGCAGGTCCAACCGGCGTGGCCGTGGGTTGCGCCCTTTCCGTCGCAGTGCGGTGGCCAGCGCGCCGTAGAACTCAGCCACCTCCGCGTCGAACGGAAGCACGTCGTAGGACTCGAGCATGACTTGTAACCGGCGGCGCCGACGCAACTGCTCCAGCGGAGCCTCCGGCCTGGACAACCACCCGTAATGCAGTTCCGCAATGGTGATCGCGCTGACCGACGACTGGTCCGCAATCGCCCGGAGACCACCGGCCGGGTAGTCGATCAGTACGGATGTATCCAGCAGGGCACAACGTGGGCTCGTTGTCATTACTGAGGGTCAACGCCGCGACCACCGCGTGGTGTGAACGGATCCTCTGGGTGGTCTGGCCCGAAGTACTCATTGGCGTCCGCGAGGTCTCTAGCCCACTCTTGTGCGTCGACAGGAGGCAGTGAAGCCATAGCATCGTCCAGCTCGGAGGTCGGGACGAACCTACGGCGGGAACTCTCCCTCTGGTGCGGCACCAGGTCGGCCACCGGTCGACCGTTGACCGTGATCACGAATGACTCACCGGCGGCCACCCTTCGCATGATGACCGCATTGTCGTTGCGCAGGTCGGACTGCCGGATCGTGTCGCTCATAGCGCTATCGTAGCGTTCAAGTAGCGAAATACGGATGCCAATCCGCCTCAGGACGCTGGCTACAGCACGCCTTGACCTGAACCACGGTTGAGGGCCTAGCGTCCGGTACTACCGAGGCTTCCGGAGGCGTCCTGTGACCACGACCGTTGCGTCATTCCCAGAACTGACCCGCACCGACGCGACGGTCGCCATGGTGACCACCTGGCGCGTCGGTGACCGGGACCGCCAGCTCACGGTGACCGAGGCAGTCGCCGGCGCCTGGCGTACCCGGCACTGGCCGTCGGCCGACCTGCTCAGCTACAGCGTCTTCGGCAGCACCCGGGGCGACACCCTGCTGCACTACAGCCAGTGGACCACCACCGACTCGGCCGCTGTGCGGGAGCAGCTGCGGGAACGCTGGTCTGAGGTCAACGCCTCGGTGCCCGGGATCGAACGACTCGGCGGGCACCAGTACTGGCGCTACCGCAGCACCCAGCGCCGGCCGAGGACGAGCACCCCTGGGTGTTACGTGACCGTGCGCGCCGAGTTCAGCCGACCGGATGCGCGGCGTTGGGCGGACGGGGTGTTCGAGGCCTCCGCGCTCGACCCGCGCCCGGTCCCCGGCCTGATCGGCGCCCATTTCCACCTCAGCCTGGACGGGCGGCACATGCTCAACCTCGCCGAATGGAGCGACGAGCAGGCGCACCGGCGGCAGGTGGACGAGTCCGGCGGCCCGGTGCGCACCGCAACCCAGCTGTTCCCCGGGCTGACCAGGTTCAGCTTCGAGCGGTTCGAGCTGTTGCACCACCTCGACGGCTGACCGAGGGACCGGTCGAACCCAGCTCCGGCTACGTCGACGGGATCGGGGAATAAGCTCGGCACCCCGGATAGCGGCTGACAAGGTACGAGGCCGGTTCGCTTCCGGGGGTTAACGGGATGGATGAGGCAACGGGCGGCGGGCCGCCGCGGGTTCTCGGTGTACCGCTGGCGCTGTTCCTGGTGGGAGCCGCCGGCTCCCGCCTGGTACGCCAGCAACCGGCTCGTCGCTTCGATGCACCCCTGCGGCGGAGAGGGACCGGACACCGTGCTGCACGTGCGCACCGACGCATCCGGTGTCACCGTCGTGTCGTTCGCGGACAGCCCGGCGGCGGCCCGCCCGGGCCGGTGGGGCATGAGCTGCCCCGGCGGTAGTGGCATGGTGGGCCCGATCGTCGCCCGGACACTCCAACGGATGGACCGGGTCCTGCTGTCCGGACCCACCCCGAACCGCAACCAGCCGAGGCGGCGCTGCACCGGGCCGGCCTGCCGATACTGGACATCGCCTACCGCAACGACGACATCGGCGCGCGACGCCCGGGCCCGCCCCGGCAAGATGAGTCGGTGTCAGACCATGGCACGCCGACCTGACGACCCGGCCGCCGGCACCGAGGGCTCCCGCAGCCGCCAGCCGAGCAGCGCGGCCAGCACCGGCAACACGATCAGGCAGCCCAACGTGACCCGCAGCGAGCTGGCCTGCGCGATCGCACCCAGTGCCGGGGCGAACGCGCCACCGACGCTGGCCGCCAGGCCGAGGGTCACCCCGCTCGCGGTGCCCATCCGGGTCGGCAGGTAGTCCTGGCCCAGCGTGATGTGCAGCGAGAACGGCACGTAGAGGCCCAGCGACGCGGCCGCCACGAACACCAGCACGGCGGGGCCTGGGACGAACACCACGCCGGCCAGCGCGACGGCGGACGCCAGATAAGCGACCCGCAGCGTGCGCAGCCGCCCGCACCGTGCGGCGCACCGGCCGCCCAGCACGGTGCCGACCGCACCGCCGGAGTAGAGCACGAACAGCGCCAGCCCGCTGGCTGCGGCGCCGTGTGGGAGGCGCTGCGCCGCGAACAGCCCCAGGAACGTGCTCAACCCGACGTAGGCCACCGAGCGCAGCACGATGATCGCGGACAACGTGCGGAACGCCGGCCAGTCGTCGGTCCCGGCCCGGGCCGGGCGCGCCGAGCGCGCCGACTCCCGACGCAGCATCGGCAGCATGAGCGCGGTCCCCAGCACGGCCGGAATCGCCAGCAACGGTGCGGCGCCCAGCCCGCCGATGATCAGTATCGGGCTGGCGATGACCGGGGCGAGCGCGAAGCCCACGTTGCCGCCGAGGAAGAACCAGCTCATCCCGACATGCCCGCCGCCGGTCACCGAACGGGCCAGCCGGGCCGCCTCCGGGTGGAAGCCCGCTACGCCGAACCCCGAGAGCGCGATCACCAGTAGCGTGCCAGGGTAGCTACTCACCACACCCAGCAACGCGACCCCCAGCCCGGTGGTGAGCATGCTGGCCGGGATCAGCCACGGCAGCGACCGCCGGTCCGTGAGCAGCCCGAACACTGGCTGCACCACCGAGGACAGCACGCTGGCCGCCAGCACGAAGCCGGACACCGCGACGTAGTCGTAGTGCCGCTGGGCCACCAGGAACGGCACCAGCACCGGCACCACACCCTGGTAGAGATCGACGCTGCCATGACCCGAGGCCAGCAGTACGGTCTGTGCGCGCTGCTCGGTCATGGCCCCAGCTTCGACCGGTCGGGCGTTGCCGGCTTCCGATAAAGTGCCAAGTGATGTCGGATGTCCGCCATACCCCGATCGCCCGCACGATGGTCCAGGTGCTGCCGGCCGGCGGCGGGGTCGATGCGCACCGCCACGACGAGAACCAGATCGTCTACGCCGGCCGGGGCGTGCTGTCGGTGACCACCGACGCGGGCCGTTGGATCGCCCCGGAGAACAGGGCGATCTGGGTGCCGGCCGGCACCGTGCACGAGCACCGCGCCTACGGCGAGACCGAGCTGCACACCGTCGGGCTGCCGGCGACGGTCAACCCGCTCGGGCTGGACGCGCCGGCGGTGCTCGCGGTCGGGCCGCTGCTTGGCGAGCTGCTGCGCACACTGACCCGCGAGCACGCCCTGCAGCCCGCCGACTCCAGCGGGCCGAACCGCAGGCTGCGCGCGGTGCTTCTGGACCAGCTGCGAGACACCTCTCGGCAACCGATCCGGCTGCCCACCCCGAGGGATCCCCGACTGGCCGCGCTCTGCGGGCTGCTCCATGGCGACCCGTCGGACAACCGCACGCTGGCCGCGTTCGGGGCACAGGTGGGCGCTAGCAAGCGCACCCTGTCCCGGCTGTTCCGCACCGAGCTGGGCATGACGTTCCCGCAGTGGCGCACCCAGCTGCGGCTGCACAACGCGCTGATCCTGCTCGCGGAGAACGCCCCGGTCACCACCGTCGCACACCGCTGCGGCTGGGCGTCGGCGAGCGCGTTCATCGACGTCTTCCGCAGCACCTTCGGCCACACCCCCGGCCGCCGACACTAGAGCGGCGCGGGCTCCGGTTTGCGCCAGACCAGCGCGGCGGAGACCGGGTGGCCCCGGTAGCGCCGCCACTTCGGTTTGACCGCCAGCCAGGCCTCGTCGACCACGCCCTCGTGCATCTCGGCCAGTGCCCAGCCGGCTTCCAACCCGGCGGTGACCTGCTCACTGAGCAGGTGCACGTGTGTGGTGATGGCCACCGGCTCGCCGGCCTCGGTGGTGAAGTGGGTCGGCATGCCGGTGGTCATGATGAAGTGCGGGTGGAAGGCCACCATGACGAACAGACCGCCCGGCTCGGCCAGCCGGAACGCCTCGGCGTACAGCGGTGCCAGCTCCGCCAGGTGTTCGTCGAGCAACGATGCGATCACCAGGTCATAGCACGCGGCGGGCAGGCCGGTCTCGGTCACGTCGGCCTCGACCAGCCGTTCGTGCACGCCTCTCGCCCGCGCACGGGCCAGCATCTCCGGGGTCATGTCGACGCCGTCGATCGAGGCCACCCCGTGGCGGTGCAGCCATCGGCCGGTCCGGCCGGTCCCGCAGCCGAGGTCGACGGCGTGGCGCACCGCCGACCAGGGCGGTCGGCGCAGCTGCCGCAGCAGCGCCAGGTCCATGACGTCCTGCACGGTCTGCTCGTACGTGCCGACCCACTGGCCGTACCCGGTCCGCACATCGACGGTCCGGTAACCCCGCGCATCGAACTCAGCGAACTGCACCACGTACCGCACAGTAGGCATCGGAACCGCACGCTGGCTGCCGATTTTCGGCTCACCTTGGCCTGGGTTCCGCCGTGGCTGGCCAGACTGCTAGCCCTTGAGGAGTTGGCGGGCCACCACCATGCGCTGGATCTGGTTGGTGCCCTCGTAGATTTGGGTGATCTTCGCGTCGCGCATCATCCGCTCGACCGGGAAGTCCATGGTGTAGCCCGCGCCGCCGAACAGCTGTACCGCGTCGGTGGTCACCTCCATCGCTATGTCGGAGGCGTAGCACTTGGCCGCGCTGGCGAACAGCGTCATGTCCTTGTCGCCACGCTCCACCTTGGCTGCCGCCAGGTAGACCATGTTGCGGGCGGCCTCCACCTTCATCGCCATGTCGGCCAGCATGAACTGCACACCCTGGAAGTCCGCGATCGACCGACCGAACTGCCGACGGTCCTTGACGTAGTCGACCGAGGCGGCCAGCGCGCCGGCCGCGACACCCACTGCCTGCGCACCGATGGTGGGGCGGGTGTGGTCGAACGTCCGCATCGCCGTCTTGAAACCGCTGCCCGGCTCCCCGACGATCCGGTCCGAGGGGATGGTGCAGTCGCTGAAGTAGATCTCACAGGTCGGCGAGCCCTTGATGCCCAGCTTGCGTTCCTTCGTGCCCACCTCGAAGCCAGGGTCATCGGCGTGCACCACGAACGCGGACACCCCGTTGGCGCCCTTGTCCGGCTCGGTGGACGCGAACACCGTGTACCAGCTCGACACTCCGGCGTTGGTGATCCACGCCTTGGCGCCGTTGAGCACCCAGTGATCGCCGTGCAGCCGGGCCCTGGTCTTCATCGCCACCGCGTCGGAGCCGGACTCCCGCTCGGACAGCGCATAGGAAATCATCGTCTCGCCGCTGGCAATCGACGGCATGACCTGCTTCTTCAGCTCGTCCGAGCCGGCGATCAGCACCGGCATGCTGCCCAGCTTGTTGATCCCGGGGATCAGTGAGGAGCTGACGCAGACCCGGGCAACCTCTTCGATCACGATGCAGCCGGCCACCGCGTCGGCGCCGTCACCGCCGTACTCCTCGGGCAGGTGCACCGCGTGGAAGCCGGCGGCGGTGAGCGCCTTGCGCGCCTCGATAGGGTACCGCGCGTGCTCATCCACGTCCGCGGCGTGCGGCGCGATCTCTTTCTCGGACAGTGCGCGGATCGCCGCGCGCAGCTCCCGGTGCTCCTCGGGCAGTTGGAACAGGTCGAAGTCAGGGTTCACGAGCAGTAAGAATATCGGCACGCCTGGGTAGTCGACAGGGACGACATCCATTTGGACAGTGACGACCCCCGGGCCGTGTCGCGCCTTCGGAGTGCGAAAGGCGCGACCGAGCGGGACTATCGCTCGGAGCCCGGGGGCCGGGTGACTGTCGGGGATTGCCAGCATCGAACCGGCTCCACGACCGTCAGGAATTCTCGGTGCTAGCGGACAGCCACCTCACGAGTCCTATAGCTATACAACGCTGGACCACCTCCTCTCACGTGTAGCCACACGCTACGACCGATCAGGCCGGCCCGGCAACCATCTTTCGCCCGGCACAGCTCAGTCCCTCAGCGAGTCGCGCAGCGCGGCATCCTTGGTCAGCACCAGTTTCTCCAGCTCGGCCTGGTAGTCGGCCATCCGGGCGCGCAGCGCGGGCTCCGAAGCGCCGAGCAGCCGCACCGCGAGCAACCCGGCGTTGCGCGCCCCACCGACCGACACACACGCCACCGGCACACCGGCCGGCATCTGCACGATGGACAGCAGCGAGTCCAGCCCGCCCAGGTTGGCCAGCGGCACCGGCACGCCGATCACCGGCAGCGGGGTGGCGGACGCGACCATGCCGGGCAGGTGCGCCGCGCCGCCGGCACCCGCGATGATCACCTGCAGGCCCCGCTCGGCGGCGGCCTCGGCATAGCCGAGCATCCGGCGCGGGGTGCGGTGCGCGGACACCACCGACACCTCGTGCGGTACCCCGAACTCGGTCAGCGCCTCGGCGGCGGCCGACATGACCGGCCAGTCCGAGTCGCTGCCCATGATGACACCCACCACCGGGCCGTCCGACAGATCCATCAGTGCACCTCCCACCCGTCGCGCCACTGTGCCCCGGACAGCCAGCCGGCGGCCAGCGCGGCGCGGCGGCGGGTCGCGGCGAACTCGTCGCCGAGCACGGTGACGTGACCGATCTTCCGCCCCGGCCGTTCCTGCTTGCCGTAGAGGTGCACCTTCGCGTCCGGGAACCGGGCGAACAGGTGGTGCACCCGCTCGTCAAGAGACATCACAGCCATCGCAGGCTTCTCCGGCCCGCCGAGCACGTTGGCCATCACGGTCACCGGGGCGGTCGGGGTGGTCGAGCCGAGCGGGTAGTCGAGTACCGCGCGAAGGTGCTGCTCGAACTGCGAGGTCCGGGACCCCTCGATGGTCCAGTGCCCCGAGTTGTGCGGGCGCATCGCCAGCTCGTTGACCACCAGGCCGGTGCCGTCCGGGCCGGGTCCGTCCAGCTCGAACAGCTCGACGGCGAGCAGGCCGACCACGTCCAGCTCCTCGGCGATGCGCAAAGCCAACCGCTGCGCGGCCTCGGCCCGTTCGTCGGACAACCCGGGCGCGGGCGCGAGCACCTGCACACAGATGCCGTTGTCCTGCACCGTCTGCACCACCGGCCACGCCGCACCCTGCCCGAACGGGGACCGGGCCACCAGCGCGGCCAGCTCGCGGCGCATCCGCACCCGCTGCTCAACCAGCAGCGGCGTGCCGGCGGACAGCGTCTCGGCCAGCAGCGGGGCGGCGTGGATCGGGTCGTCCAACATCCAGATGCCCCGGCCGTCGTAGCCGCCTCGGCGTGCCTTGAGTACCGCCGGCCAGCCGTGCCGTGCGGCGAAGGAGTTCAGCTCCTTGGCCGAGGACACCGAGGCATACGGCGGACAGGGCACGCCGATCGCGGTCAGCCGCTCCCGCATCACCAGCTTGTCCTGTGCGTGCAGCAGGGCATCCGGCCCTGGCCGCACCGGTACACCGCCCCGGTCCCTTGCCAGCGTGGCGAGCGGCTCGGACGGCACGTTCTCGTGGTCGAAGGTGACGACGTCACAGCCGGTGAGGAACTCGGCGAGCGCCGTCGCGTCGTCCGGCTCGCCGAGCACCACGTCCGGGCAGACCAGCGCCGCGGCGTCCGCCGGGGAGACCGCCAGCAACCGCAGCGACTGGCCGAGGGCAACTGCGGCCTGGTGCGTCATCCGGGCGAGCTGGCCGGCGCCGACCATGCCCACGACCGGGAGGTGCGTGCGGGAGTCCACGGACCGGGGAGCCTAATCGGTGCTCGCCGAGACGACACGGGCACGACCCGGAGTCGACCAGAGGGCTACCTGGAAGCGGCATGCGGACGACAGGGAACGGCGGGCGCCACCGAGGCACAAATGCCCAATCTCTTAGACTGACCGAGTGACGATGGTCGAAACGGCACTCCGCTGGCTGCCGGAGCCCTACCGCGACATCGCCATCCGCCACCGCGAACTCGTCAAGTTCGTCCTGGTCGGCGGGACCACCTGGGTGATCGACACGGCGATCTTCCTAGTGCTCAAGACCACCATCCTGGAGCCAAAGCCGGTCACCGCGAAGGTCATCTCGGTGACCATCGCCACCCTGGTGTCCTACGGGCTGAACCGGGGTTGGTCGTTCCGCACCCGGGGCGGGCGGGAACGCCACCACGAGGCCGTGCTCTACGTGTTCATCAGCGGCATCAGCGTCGCGGTGTACGCCGGGCCGCTGTGGGTCTCCCGGTACGTGCTGAACCTGCGGATCCCCTCGGTCACGTTGTTCACCGAGCACATGGCCGACTTCGTCAGCGGCCAGATCGTCGGTGTGCTGCTCGGCATGGTCTTTCGCTGGTGGGCCTTCCGCCGCTGGGTGTTCCCGCACGAGGACGCCCGGCCCCGGGTGCTCCCGGCGGCGAAACCCTGACCGGCGCAATGGCCGGCCTCGAGGACGACCTGCGACTGGCAATGGAGCTGGCGGACACCGCCGACCGCATCACGCTGGCCCGGTTCCAGGCCGGTGACCTGCGGGTCGACCGCAAACCGGACCGCACCCCCGTGACCGATGCGGACACCACGACCGAGGACGCGCTGCGCGCGCTGTTGGCCAGTTGGCGCCCGAGGGACGCCGTGCTCGGTGAGGAGCGCGGGCTGGACCCGGGAAAGGACGCCAATGGGCGGGCCTGGATCCTCGACCCGATCGACGGCACCAAGAACTTCTCCCGAGGCGTGCCGGTCTGGGCGACCCTGATCGCGCTGACCGAGTCGAAACGGCCCACCGTCGGTGTGGTGAGCGCGCCGGCGCTGGGCAGGCGCTGGTGGGCCAGTCTCGGCGGCGGAGCGTATGTGCGGGACGGCCAGGGTGCCACCCGCCGGCTGCGCGTCTCCCGGGTGTCCGACCTGGCCGACGCGTGCCTGTCCACCACCGAGCTGAGCAGCTGGTCCGAACTCGGCGCGCTGCCCAACTACCTCGAGCTGGCGCAGCGCTGCTGGGTGGTCCGCGCTTTCGGTGACTTCTGGCAGCACGTGCTGGTCGCCGAGGGCGCCATCGACCTCGGGGTGGACGCCGAGGCCAACGCGTGGGACCTGGCTTCGGTGCAGCTCATCGTCACAGAAGCGGGTGGCCGGTTCTCCGACCTGGACGGGGTGGACGGCTACGAAGGCGGGTCCGGTCTGTCCTCCAACGGACTGCTGCACGAGCCAGCGCTGGACCTGCTCAGACCGGGTCACCGACCCGGTCCCTGACGTGACACGATCTGCGCCATGCACGAGTTCGCCTTCGAGGACTTCACCGCCGGTCGGGTGTTCGACCTTGGTGCCGTCACGGTGGACGGCGACGAGATGGTCGCGTTCGCCACCCGGTTCGACCCGCAGCCGTTCCACCTCGACTCGGCGGCCGCGGCGGCGAACCCGCTGCTGGGCGGCCGGGTGTGCGCGTCGGGCTGGTTCACCGCGTCGCTGTGGATGCGGGCATGGGCCGACACCGTGCTCAACCGGTCCAGCGCGCTGGGCTCGCCGGGCGGCAACAACCTGAGCTGGCCGAACCCGGTATTCCCCGGCGATGTGCTGTCAGCCACCTCCGGCGTGCTCGGCGCCCGGCGCTCGCGCAGCAAGTCGGACCTAGGCCTGGTAGACATCCTGGCCACCCTGCACCGAGGCGACGAACCCGTCTTCCGCGCCCAGTTCACCGCGCTCTTCGGCGTCCGCTCCGCCGCCCAACC
>DASYBQ010000066.1:0-44695 GCA_036500625.1 Pseudonocardia sp.
AGGCCGTCGGTCCAGTGCGCGCCGCCGGGCGCCGGGGCGGCGCGCAGCCGGGTTGTCTCGCCGCGCGGCTCCAGGCCGGCCAGCCGGACCGGCAACACATTGCGCGGACTACCGACCGGGCGGTGCAGGAACACCGCCACCGAGGACGGCGCGAACACCGCCACGGCGGGCTCGCCGTCGGGTAACGGCGGTTCCGGGCGCATGCCGGACAGCGTGGCGCCGTCCTCGGTGCGCAGGCCGCCCGGTCCGCTGGTGCCGGGGACCAGGTTCAACCCGGCGATGCGGGCGGCGAACGGGCTGCGCGGACGGGTCAGCACATCGCGGGTCGAGCCGTCCTCGACGACCGCGCCGTCGGTCAGCACCACCACCCGGTCGGCCAGCACCAGCGCGTCCAACACGTCGTGGGTGACCAGCAGGGCGGTGCGGCCGCTGGCCCGCACCACCCGGCGCAGCAGGGCGCGCAGCGCGGGCGCCGAGTCGATGTCCAACGCGGCCAGCGGCTCGTCCAGCAGCAGCAGCTCCGGCTCCCCCGCCAACGCGCGGGCCAGCGCAACACGCTGCGCCTGGCCGCCGGACAGCTGCCCGGGGCGCCTGCGCCGCAGGGCGGCCGCGTCGACCTCGGTCAGCCAGTGCTCCGCCCGCCGCAGCGCCACCGCCCGCCCGGCACCCTGACAACGCGGCCCGAACGCGACGTTCGCCAGCACGCTCAGGTGCGGGAACAGCAGCGCCTGCTGGGCAAGCAGCCCGACCCCCCGGCGGTGTGTGGGTACCTGCACGCCGCGCTCGGTGTCGGTCAGCACCCGCTCGCCGAGCCGGACCCGCCCGTCATCCGGCCGGAACAGCCCGGCCAGCACACCGAGCAGCGTCGACTTGCCGGCCCCGTTCGGCCCGAGTACCGCGACGATCTCGCCTCGGGCCACCGAGAGCGACACGTCCAGGGTGAACTCCTGGCGGCGCAGCACCGCGCCGAGCCGCAGAAAGTCGGGCCGGTCACCGGCGCCGGCCGGCTCCGTGCTCATGTCTCGCCTCCGCGCGCGGTCCGCTCCTCGCTCGCTGTGTCGTACCCGCCCCGCCGGCTGCGCTGGCTTCCGTCCCCCGAGATGCTCCCTCGCTGTCGGCTGCGGTGTCTCATCGCGAACCCTCGGCGACGCGCGGCCGGGCCACCGCGATCACGATGACCGCCACCAGCACGAGCACCAGCGACAGCGCGATCGCGCCGTCCGTGTCGATCTCCCGTTCCTGGTAGACCAGCAGCGGCAGGGTCTGCGTGGTGCCCTGCAGGCTGCCGGCGAACGACACCGTCGCACCGAATTCACCCAGCGCCCTGGCGAACGCCAGCACCAAACCGGACCCGAGGCCGGGCAGCACCAGCGGCACCGTCACCCGGCGGAACGCGGTGAAAGGCGTGGCGCCGAGGGTGGCCGCCACGATCTCGTACCGCTCCCCGGCCGTGCGCAGCGCGCCCTCAAGGCTGACCACAAGGAACGGCATCGACACGAACGTCTGCGCCAGCACCACGGCCGCCGTGGTGAACGGCACGGTCACCCCGAACCACAGGTCCAGCAGCCGCCCGGCAGGCCCGGTGCGGCCCAGTGTGTAGAGCAGCGCCAGCCCGCCCACCACCGGCGGCAGCACCAGTGGCAGCAACACCACCGGCCGGGCCAGCCGCGCGGCCACCGACCGGGACCGGGCGAGCACCGCGGCCAGCGGGCCGCCCAACAGCAGGGACAGCAGCGTGGACAGCACCGCGGTCTGCAGCGAGAGCCGCAACGCGGCCAGCGCCGAGTCGCTGGTCACCAGCCGGGGCAGCTGGGAAAGGTTGGCCCGCACGACCATCCCGACGATCGGCAGCGCGATCAGCGCGAAGGCGAGCCCCGCCGGCACCCACAACGCCACCGGCAGCCCCACCGCGGCGGCATGCCGATCCCCCCGCCCCCCAGCACCCCCCGACCGGTGCGCACCAACCAACCGCCCGCCGCTCACCGACCGACCCCACAAAGCTCACCAACAGTCCCCACGACGTCAGCACTCACCAGACCAACCAACGCCGGCAGGGCTGACCACGCGGGTAGCAAAGGTGGTTTCTGGAGGCGGGCCCCGGAGGGGTCCCCTGCAGAAACTTCAGCGCGGAACCTGCCCAACAGTACCGAAGCCGGCGTCGCTCAGCGCCTTCTTGCCGTCCGGCCCCTCGACGAAGGCCACCCACTTCGCGGCCAGGTCGGGCCGCGGTGCGTTCTTCAGGCTCGCGATCGGGTACTTGTTGATCGCCTTGGCCGACTCGGGGAAGCTCACCCCGTCCACCTTTCCGTTGGTGGAGCGCACGTCGGTGACGTAGACCACGGCGGCGTCCGCGTCCCCGGTGGTGACCTTGGTCAACGCCGAGCGCACGTCGGACTCCTCGCTCACCGGCTTGAGCATGATCCCGGTGGCCTTCTCCACCTGTTGGGTCGCGCTGCCGCAGGGCACCTGCGTCGCGCAGACCACCACCTTCAGGCCGGGCTTGGTCAGGTCGGCGAACGTGTGGATGCCCTTGGGGTCGCCCTTCGGCACCGCGATCTGCAGTGTGTTGGTGACGAACACCGAGGCCTTGCCGTTGACGAGGCCAGCCTTGCTGACGGTGTCCATGGTGGAGGTGTTGGCGGCGGCGAACACGTCGGCCGGCGCGCCGTTGACGATCTGCTGGGCCAGGTCGGACGAGCCACCGTAGTTGAGCCGGACCGCCACGCCCGGGTTCTGCTGCTCGAACTGCTTCTCCAGCCCGTTGAACACGTCGGTCAGCGAGGCGGCGGCCGAGACGGTGAGCGTCCGCTGCTGCGCGGGCGGCGCGCCGGCCGACGGCGCGGCACCCCCGGACGGCCCACCCGACGCACACCCCGCGACCAGCGCGGCAGCCAGCAGGCCGCAGGCAGCCAGCGGCAGACTCTTCCTCATCGAGCTCCTCCTGGAGTCTCCACCACGACGTGCGTCGACTTGATGACGGCCACCGCGAGCGAGCCGGGCTCCAGCCCGAGGTCCTTGACCGCCTCGGTACTCATCAGCGAGACCACCCGGTGCGGACCGCACTGCATCTCCACCTGGGACATCACCCGGTCCGAAATGATCTCGGTGACCAGGCCCACCAGGTGGTTGCGGGCGGAGCGGGCCACCGTCGAAGGGTCCGGCGCGGCATGCGCCTGCGCCCTGGCGAACTCCGCCAGCCGGGCGCCGTCGATGACCTTGCGGTTCGAGGCGTCCAACGCCGAGGGGAGGGCACCCGCCTCGACCCAGCGGCGGACCGTGTCATCGCTGACTCCGAGCAGGCGGGCTGCGTCGGCTATCCGGAACTGCGGCACAGAAACGACCTTACCGCCGAGGGTGCGGCTGCGCCGCTCGCGAGTACCCGGTGGCCTGCAGCGGCGCCAAGCACCCAGGAGGCCGAAGGCCATAGGCTGAGGTACGTGGACTTCCAACCCAGCGACACGGCCGTCGACCTGACCAATCGGATGCGCGCCTTCCTGGAAGAGGCCGTGCTGCCCGCCGAGCCGGTGTACGACGCCTGGCGCGCGCAGCGGCGTGGCACGCCGAACGAGTGGGACACCCCGCCGGTGCTGGAGGAGCTCAAGACCGAAGCCCGCTCCCGAGGGCTGTGGAACCTGTTCCTGTCGGACGTGTCCAAACTGTCCAACCTGGACTATGCGCACGCCGCCGAGGTCTCCGGCTGGTCCCCGACCATCGCGCCGGAGGCGATCAACTGCCAGGCGCCGGACACCGGGAACATGGAGACGCTGCACCTGTTCGGCACCCCCGAGCAGAAGGAACAGTGGCTGACCCCGCTGCTCGACGGCGAGATCCGCTCCGCCTTCGCGATGACCGAACCGGATGTGGCGTCCTCGGACGCGACCAACGTGCAGACCTCGATCCACCTCGGCGGTGACGACTACGTGATCAACGGCCGGAAGTGGTGGATTTCCGGTGCCGCCGACCCGCGCTGCGCGATCTTCATCGTGATGGGCAAGACCGACCCGGACGCGCCGACGCACCGGCAGCAGTCCATGGTGCTGGTCCCCAGGGACACCCCCGGCGTTGAGATCACGCGGCACCTGCCGGTGTTCGGCTACCAGGACCAGCACGGGCACTCCGAGGTCGAGTTACGCGACGTGCGGGTACCGAGGTCGAACCTGCTCGGCGAGGAAGGCGGCGGGTTCGCCATCGCGCAGGCGAGGCTGGGCCCTGGCCGCATCCACCACTGCATGCGGGCCATCGGCATGGCCGAGCGGGCGGTGCAGGCGATGGTGCGCCGGGCCAACGCACGGGTGGCGTTCGGGCGGACGCTGGCCGAGCAGGGCGTAGTGCGCGAGCAGATCGCGAACAGCCGGCTGGAGATCGAACAGGCCCGGCTGCTGGTGCTCAAGACCGCGTGGCTGATCGACCGGGGCGGCGCCCGCTCGGCGCGCACCGAGATCGCCGGCATCAAGGTCGTGGTCCCCCGCATCGCCTGTGCGATCATCGACAGGGCCATCCAGATCCACGGCGCCGGCGGGCTCAGCGACGACTTCCCGCTGGCCTCCTTCTACGCCTGGGCCCGCGCCCTGCGGATGGCCGACGGCCCCGACGAGGTGCACCTGCGCTCGGTCGCCCGCGAAGAGCTCAAACGCCACGGCTGAGTACCCCGAGCCGCCGCGCGCCGCGGAACCGCAACTCCGCGACGGTGCTCACGCTGACGGCTACTTCGTCGGCATAGGCGGCCAAACCCTCGGCCGGCGGCTCGATCCAGACCGAGGTGTCCCTCTCGCCCTCGGCGACCCGGCGCATGATGGCCGCGTTGTCGTTCCGCAGCTCAGACTGGTTGATCTGCTCCCACACGCTACCGAGATAGCGCTCCGGTCCGGCGGCACCGTTGCTTGGCTGTCCGCGCACCTGCGGGACCGCGGCCGCGGCCCAAGGCCCCCGGTTCGGTCAGCAGATGAGGATCAGCACATTTTTGCAGGTCAGGCGGGTTCGGTGGGACGGGTGTACTGGGCGCGGCGCTGGGTACGCTGACGTTGTGACCGTTACCGAACTCGGCCTGCCCGGCCTGCGCCTCGCCCCGGCCGGCGACGAAGCGCGGCCGGATGACGCGCGGCTGATTGACCGGTTCGGTCGGGTCGCCACGGATCTGCGGGTGTCGCTGACCGATCACTGCAACCTGCGCTGCACCTACTGCATGCCGGCCGAGGGTCTGGACTGGCTGCCCTCAGAGCAGCTGCTCACAGACACCGAGATCGTCCGGCTGGTGCGCATCGGCGTGGCGCACCTCGGCATCGAGGAGGTCCGCTTCACCGGCGGTGAGCCACTGCTGCGCAAGGGCCTCGAGTCCATCCTGAGCCAGGTTTCCGCGCTGTCGCCTCGGCCGGAGATCTCGCTGACCACCAACGGCATCGGGCTGGCCCGCCGGGCCGGCGCGCTGGTCGCGGCCGGCGTCGACCGGTTGAACGTCTCGCTGGACACGCTGCGCCCGCAACGCTTCAAGACGGTCACCCGGCGGGACCGGCTGACCGACGTGCTGCACGGCATGGCCGCCGCGCGGGCCGAGGGGCTGGACCCGGTCAAGGTCAACACCGTGCTGTTGCGCGGGGTGAACGACGACGAGGCGGTCGGATTGCTGCGGTACTGCCTGGCCGGCGGCTACCAGCTGCGGTTCATCGAGCAGATGCCGCTGGACGCGCAGCACAGCTGGCAGCGCGAGGCGATGGTCACCGCCGAGGAGATTCTGGCCCGGCTGCGCGGCTCGTTCACCCTGACGCCGGACCCGACCGAGCGCGGCGCCGCGCCGGCCGAGCGCTGGCTGGTGGACGGCGGTCCCGGCACGGTCGGCGTGATCGCCTCGGTGACCAGGCCGTTCTGCGGCGACTGCGACCGCACCCGACTCACCGGCGACGGCCAGCTGCGTTCCTGTCTTTTCGCCCGGGGCGAGACCGACCTGCGTATCCTGCTGCGCGGCGGCGCCTCGGACGAGATGATCGCGGACACCTGGCGTGCCGCGATGTGGCGCAAGGCCGCCGGTCACGGCATCGACGACCCGGGGTTCCTGCAGCCGGACCGCCCGATGAGCGCGATCGGAGGCTAGGCAGGTGTCCTCCGGCCCTGGCGTGGTCACGGTCCGCTACTTCGCCGGCGCCCGCGCGGCCGCCGGTGCCGCGTCCGAGGATGTCGCGCTGCCTGAGGGCGCCACCGTCGACGAAGCGCTCGCTCTGGTCGGCGCCCGGCACGGCGAGCGGCTGTCCCGGGTGCTCCGCGCGTGCAGCCTGCTGCTCGACGAGGTTGCCGTGCGGGACCGCTCGGCGCCGCTGCACCCCGGCGCGGTGCTCGACGTGCTGCCCCCGTTCGCCGGCGGCTGACCGGCGCGGGCGTTACCCGGCGGGTCGAGTGGCCGGCACGGTCCGGGGGCCGAGAGCGAGCACCGCGATGGCCAGCGCCGGTGCGATGGCGAAGACCAGGAAGTTCTGCGCCGCGCTCGCGCCGCCGGCCAGCAGCGCGGCGCCGAGGATCGGACCGAGGATGCCCCCGACCCGGCCCAGTGCCACCGCAAGACCGAGGCCGCTGCCCCGGTTGCCCGGCGGGTAGTAGGTGGCGATGTAGGCCAGCAGCAGGTTCTGGCTGCCGACCGCGCCGGCGCCGAGCAACAGCACCGACAGGTACACGACGGCCAGCGCCGGCCTGGTTGCCAGCAGCACCAGGCCCAGCACCGCGCAGCCGAAGCTGGCCAGCACCACGGGCTTCGAGCCGAACCGGTCGGCGGCAAGCGACCCGCCAAGCGACACCGCGAGCGCGCCGACCTGGAATACCGCCAGGAACACCAGCGCCGAGGTGATCCCGTAGCCGGCCTTGATCATCAGAGACGGCAGCCAGGTGAGCGCACCGAACACCAGCAGCAGGTTGAGCATGTTCGCCAGCCAGAACACCAGGGTGGCCCGGGTGTGCGGCGGCGCGAACAGTGACCGCGCCACCGCGAGCCGCCCTTCCCGCCCGGCGACCGTCGGCTCGACCGGTTCGGAGGGCAACCGCACCGGCAGCCGGTGGCGGCGGACCTGCTCGCGGGCCCGCTCCAGCTGCCCCTTGGCCAGCAACAGGCTCACCGACTCCGGCACCTTGACCCACCCCACCGGTACCACCAGCACCAGCGGCGCCAACCCCACCCAGAACAACGCCTGGTAGCCCCACACCGGCGCGATCCAGATCGTGGCCAGCGCGGCCAGCCCACCGCCGACGCCGATCGCGGCCGCGGCCATCGTGGTGTTGAACGTCCTTCGCCCTGCCGGGGTGTACTCCACCACCATGGCCAGCGCGACGGGAATGAACCCACCGAGGCCGAGGCCCACCACCACCCGGGCGGCCAGCAGGAACCCCGGGGTCGGCGCCAGCGCGCACAGCGCCGATCCCACCGAGAAGCAGCTGACGGTGGCCAGGTAGACACCGCGCCGCCCGACGGTGTCGGTGAGCGGGCCGGCGACCAGCGAGCCCACCAGCATCCCCACCACGGCGGCCGAGCCGATCAACCCGGCGAGATGTGGGCTCATCGCCCAGTCGGCCCGCTTGAGCAGGAACGGGAGCACCGCGCCGTAGATGTTGATGTCGTAGCCCTCGAAGAGCAAGGTCACGCCACTCAGCAGCATGACCGCGGCGGGCACCCGGGTCACCGTGGTCGCCTCGGTCGCCGCCGTATCCCCGGTCGTCACCGGTTTCCTCGTCTCCTCAGGGCTTTCGCCCGACCGCCACGTACGAGGCAACCGGTGGCAGGTTGCCGCCGACCTCCGTCTTTTCCGGGCGCCAGTGGTTGCGCGGTACGAGACCGGGCTCCACCAGGTCGAGGCCTTCGAAACAGGCCCGGAACTGGTCCAGGGTGGTCAACCGGTAGCCACGCATCGCCGTTGCCTCGCGGAACTCTTCGACCCCGACCTCGGCGCCGTCGGCGACTACCAGGTAGCTGCCCGACGGCACGGCCGCCACCAGAGAAGAGGTGATCGCCCGCATCTGCTCGAACGTGTCGGCGGCGTGGCCGAGGATGCCAAGCAACAGCACCGCGACCGGCTGCTCGAAGTCCAGCATGGTGCGCGCCTGCGCCAGGATGTGCTCGGGCTCGCGCACATCGGCGTGGACGTAGGTGGTGAACCCTTCGCTGGTGGTGTTGGTCAACAGCGCGCGGGCGTGCGCCAGCACGATCGGGTCGTTGTCCACATAGACGATCTTGGACTCGGGCGCGACGGCCTGGGCGACCTCATGGGTGTTGTTGAGCGTCGGCAAACCGGTGCCGATGTCCAGGAACTGGCGCACCCCGACCTCACCGGCCAGATGACGCACCACCCGCACCAGCAGCGCCCGGGACTGCCGGGCGATCATGAGAATGTCCGGGTACTTCTCGATGAAAGCGTCCCCGGCGGCGCGGTCGACCGCGTAGTTGTCCTTGCCGCCCAGCCAGTAGTCCCACACCCGCGCCGACGAAGGCTTACGGAAATAGTCCTCGGGCAGCCGCGCGAGCGGTCCCTCCACCGGCTCTTCGCTCACGGGTTCTCCTCGACGATAAAGCCGACCGACATGTGTGATCCAGTATATCAGCGAGAAGTGCACCGGCACCGCGGAGCGCCGAGCACCCGGGCCCTGCCGCACCTCCGGTCTCTGACCGACAATAACGGGATGAGCCGCATTGTGGTGGTGACCGGCGCGAACCGGGGGCTGGGGCGGGAGGTCGCGCGGCAGTGCGCGGTCGAAGGGGACACGGTGGTACTGGGCAGCCGGGACCTGGCCGCCGGCCAGCGCGCCGCCGGCGAGCTGTCCGAGGGAGGTGTCCGGGGCCGGGTCGTCGCGGCCGAGCTGGACGTCACCGACTTCGAAGGGGTGCGGGCACTCGCCACCCGGCTGCTCGACGAGCTGGGCCGGGTCGACGTACTGGTGAACAACGCGGCGGTGCACTACGACACCTGGCAGAGCGCGGTGCACGCCGACCTCGCCGTGGTGGGTGAAGCACTGGAGACCAACGTGCTCGGCGCCTGGCGGACCACCCAGGCCTTCCTGCCGCTGCTGCGCCACAGCCGCCACCCTCGGATCGTCATGGTGAGCAGCGAGGGCGGGTCACTTGCGTCGATGGGCAGCGGGGTACCCGCCTACCACGTCAGCAAGGCCGCGCTCAACGCGCTGACCCGCACCATGGCCGGCGACCTGGCCCGAGAGGGTTTCCTGGTCAACGCGGTATGCCCCGGCTGGACGGCCACCGACATGGGCGGGCGCGGCGGGCGGCCGGTCGCGCAGGGCGCGCGGAGCATCCGCTACGCGATGGACCTGCCGGACGGCGGCCCGACCAGTACGTTCACCCGGGACGGTCGGCCGATCCCGTGGTAGCCGCACCCGGCACGGCGGAGGGGAACACCTCGGCGTAGCTGGGCCAGTAACCGGCGGGGGTGCGCACACCGGTCGCGGCCAGCGCGGCGTGCACGATCGCACGGCTCACGCAGTCCGCGGCGGTGGCCAGCAGCTGGTGCGCCTCGGGCAGCTCCGGCGCAGGGCGTGCCTCGGTGCACAGCGCGAACGTCAGGTCGCCGTCCAGCATGGTGTGCACCGGGCGGACCGCGCGCGCCAAGCCGTCGGCGCCCATGCCGGCCAGCAGCCCGCACTGCGCCTTGGTCAACGTCAGGTCGGTGCCGATCACCGCGAGCGTGGTGGCGCGCAGCGGGCCGTCCAACTCGGTACGCAGCACCCCCGCCGCGCGCGCGGCGGCCAGCTCGGCCGCCGCCGGCATGCGCGGCGCCGCCCCGGCGGCATCCGAGGGCAGCCGGTACCGGGCGCCATACAGCTCGCCGGTCTCCGGGTCCACCGAGGAACCGGCGGCGTTGAGCACCACCAGCGCACCGACCGTGGCGCCGTCGGCCAGCACCGCGCTGGCGGTACCGATACCGCCCTTGAGCCCGCCGACCACCGCACCGGTCCCCGCGCCGACCACGCCACACGCCACCGGGCCGTCGCCACCCGGACCGGCGGCCGCCCGGTAGGCCCGCAGGCCGGTGGCCGCGTCCGGACGGGCGGTGAACTCGCCGCCGCGCCCGAGGTCGAACACCACCGCGGCGGGCACGATCGGCACCACCCGGCCCGGCGTGCCGAGACCGAACCCGACGCCGTCCGCCTCGAGCCCGCGCAGCACACCGTCCGCCGCCGCCAACCCGTACGCGCTGCCACCGGACAACACCAGCGCATGCACCCGCTGGACCATCCGGCTCGGGTGCAGCAGGTCCGTCTCGCGGGTGCCCGGCGCCGCGCCGCGCACGTCCACCCCGGCCACCGCGCCGCGCGCCGGGCCGAGCACGACCGTGACGCCGCTCAGCGCGCCGTCCCCGCGCAGCGTGGCGTGCCCGACCCGCAGGCCGGGCACATCCGTCACGCTGTTCGTCCGCCCGGGGCGAACCTCGGCGGGACCGCTCACCACCCGGCCACCCGGGGGCCCGGCACCGGTCAGCTCCTCCTGCTCTTGAGCACCCGCAGCAGGACGAGCAACAGCACCACCCCCGCGGCCACCGGCGCCACCCGCTTGAGCACCGAGGAGCCCGCGGCGTCCAGCAGGTCGATCGCGTCGACCTCGCTGCGGGCCGGTTGCTGCTGGGTGTCCGCCAGCGTGGGCCCGGAGCCGTTGCCGGTGGAGGCAGGGGCAGCGGAGGCCGGGATGGCGGTCACGGTGGCCACGCCGGCCGAGCCCGCGACCGGTGCCGCGCCGCCGGCCGCCGCCGTGCCCGGCCCAGGCGGCGAGCCCGCCGCGGCCGCCGCCTCCGGCGGCGCGGACTTCCCGGCGCCGACGGGTTCGGCCTCGGCGGCCGGCTTGGCTTCGGCGGCCGGCATCGTCTCGGCGGCCGGCTTGGCCTCGACCGGGGGCTTGGGCTTGGCAGTCGGCTTGGCCCTTGCGGCCGACTTGGCCCTTGCGGCCGGCTTGGCCCCGGCAGCCGGCTTGGCCCCGGCGGCCGGCGCCGAGTCGTCACCCGGACCGAGCTTGCTGGCCAGGCAGGAGGAGAACTGCCCGACGATCTTGTCGCTGACGTCGGCCATCACTCCCCTGCCGAACTGCGCGGGGCGGCCGGTGACTGTCATGTCGGTGACCATCTTCACCGTGGTCCGCGAGTCGCCCTCGGCGGTGAGCGTGCCGGTGACGGTCGCCTTGGCGGTGCCGTTGCCCCGGGAGTCCCGCCCGGAAGCCTCGATCACCACTTTGTGCGCCTTGTCGTCACGCTCGACGAACGTGCCCTTGCCCTTGTAGGTCAGCGAGACCGGGCCGAGCTTCACCTTGACCGTGCCGGTGAACGAGTCGTCCTCGTAGGACTCCAACGTCGCGCCAGGGAAACACGGCGCCACGCGGCGCGGGTCGTTGAACGCCGCCCACGCCTCCTCGATCCCGGCCGGAACGGTGAACGTGTTCTCCAGCTCCATTGTCTGTCACATCTCCGTCCGCATAAGCCGTGATAAGCCGTGGATGCCCACCCCTGCCGGGGTGGCTGCCACGGAACGGTGGTGATCAACCGGCCTCGGCCAATGCCGATCAGCACCTTTGGTCAGATCGCTCACGGTAGACCCGCAGGCGAAACGGTGTCACTCGCGGCCGAGTTGGTCGAGCCCGGCGACCGCGAGCGGGCCGCCGGCCCCTCAGAGCAGGCTCAGCACCGCTCGGCCGGTGAGCACCTTGGCCAGATGCTCCCGATAGTCCGCCGCCGCATCCGCGTCACTCGGCGCGGAGGTGCCCTCGGTGGCCAGTTCCGCCGCCGCGCGCACCACATCCTCGCTGGCCTGCCGCCCAACCAGCGCCCGCTCGACCGCGGTTGCCCGGATCGGCGTGGCGCCCATGTTCGTCAGGGCCACCCGTGCCTCGGCGACCGCACCGCCGTGCACCTTGAGCGCGGCCGCCACGCCGACCATGGACCAGGCCTGCGCGGTGCGGTTGAACTTCTCGTAGTGGTGCCGCCAGCCGGTGTAGCGCGGGAAACGAACCTCGGCGAGCACCTCGGTCTCGTCCAGCGCGGTGGTGAACAGGTCCACGAAGAAGTCCTCGGCCGCCACCGTGCGCCGACCGTCCGGGCCGACCAGCAGAAACTCCGCGGCCAGCGCCAGGCACACCGCGGCGAGGTCACCCGCCGGGTCCGCGTGCGACACCGAGCCGCCCAGGGTGCCCCGGTGCCGTATCTGTGGATCGGCCACGGTGGCCGCCGCGTCCGGCAGCAGCCCGACGTGCTCGCGCAGCAGCCCGTCGCGCACCACCTCGTGGTGGGTGGTCATCGCGCCGACCACGATGTGGTCACCGTCCTCGCGGATGCCGCGCAGCTCCGCGATGCCGCCGAGGTCCACCACCAGCGTCGGGGCGGCCAACCGCAGCCGCAGCACCGGCAGCAGGCTCTGCCCGCCGCCAAGCACCTTGACCTCGTCGCCGTTGTCGATCCCCTCGGACAGCGCGGTGACCGCCTCGTCCACCGAGGAGGGCCGGACGTAGTCGAACTGGGCCGGGATCACAGCGTCGCTCCTCGCGGGTGGTGGTCGGTGTCGGTCGCCGCGGTTCCTCGGAACTGCCTCTGCACAGCCGCGGTTGCGCGGGACCGAGGGCCACACCCTCGCGGGGTGAACGTCCCCTCGGTCATCTCGACCGTCCTCTCAGCCACGGCCGGCGGCCGGGGCGGGCTCGTCCGCCGGGTCCGGGGCCGGCTCGACTGCCGCCTCGGGCCGCATCTTCCGCGCCGCGTCCTGTACCGCGCGCACGATGTTCTGGTAGCCGGTGCACCGGCAGAGATTGCCTTCCAGGCCGTGCCGGACCTCCTGCTCCGACGGTTCCGGGTTGTCGCCGAGCAGGTCGACCGCCTGCATGATCATGCCGGGCGTGCAGTAACCGCACTGCAGCGCATGGTTGTCGTGGAACGCCTGCTGGACCGGGTGCAGCCGGCCGTCGCGGGCCAGCCCCTCGATGGTCGTCACCTCGCCGCCGTCGGCCTGCACGGCCAGCACCGAGCAGGACTTCACGCTCTGCCCGCCGAGCGACACGGTGCACGCGCCGCAGTTGCTGGTGTCGCAGCCGATCGCGGTGCCTGTCTTGCCCAGCCACTCCCGCAGGTACTGCACGAGCAACACGCGGGGCTCGACGTCATCGGTGTGCTCGACGCCGTCCACCGTCATCCGAACCTGTGCCATGAGCCTCTACTTCCCGCATAGACCGCCGCGCGTTCCGGCGCCGTGGGCGCTCACATCGAACCCCGGCCGATCGGCGCACGCAAGATCGGACGGGCCTCGGATGAACCGACCCGCCGCCGGCGCGGTGCCCAGTCGCAACCCGACTCCACCCATTTGGGGCAATCCAGCCAGAGGATTACCCTTTACCGTCAGAATTCGACCGTTCGACGCAGAACGGCGCTGCTGACAGCCGAATTCCAGTCGCCAATCCGATCCATACCAGCATCACGTTCCCGGGACCGGACGGAGGGACACACCATGCCAACCTGGCTGGGTATCGCGTTGGCCGGCTGCTTCGCGCTCGTCGCGGGGCACCGCACGGTACGCCGCGACGCGCCGGGCGCGCTGATGGCCGGCGGTATGGCGGTGATGTCGCTCGGCATGGCCGGCGACGGCCCGATGTTCGTGCGCGGCCCGTGGTGGGCACTGTTCTTCGTTGTCGTCGCGGTGTGGCCACCGCTGCTGCGGCCGCTGGCGACCTGGCTGGCCGCCCGGGTGCCCGACGCGGCGATGGCCCGGATCCCGGTGCTGGGTGCCGGCCGGCCGGGCCCGGTGTGCGGCGGCCCGCTCGCCCACCTGCTGGGCGGGGTGGCCATGGTCTACATGTGTGCCCTTCCGATGCCCGGCATGTCCGGCGGGCACGCCGCGCACGCCGGCGAGACCGCCACATTGGCCGCCAGCGCGCATGCCGTGAACCTCCGCCCCGGACACTCCGGCACAGCAGTCGTCTCCGACCCGGGCGCACTGCCGGGGGCCACTGGCGCGGCCGGAGCCGGCGGCGTGCCCGCGACCGGAACGCCCGGGATGGGCGGCATGGCCGGGATGGGCGGCCGGATGGGCACAGCTGGCCCGGCGGGTAGGGCGCATGCCGAGGTCGAGCCGTTGGGCTCCGCGCTGTCCCTGGTGGGGTGGGCGCTGGTCTGTTACTTCCTGCTCGGCACCATCACCGCACTGACCAGGCGCGACCCGGCCGGCGCCCGCGTCGCGTCCCGGTCGACCGTGCTGGGCGAGGCGCTGATGGGTTTCGGCACCGTGGTCATGCTCGTCACCATGACCTGACGGGCGATCCGATCTTCCGCCGGGTGACGGCGGGCAGCAGTGGGGCGAGCGTGCGGGCCCGGATAGCGCCCCACCACAGGCCCGCGCCGTAACCCAGATCGTCGGCCCGATGAGCGACCAGGTAGCGCAGCGGGTCCAGCCCGGGTGGCTCACCCGGGCCGGGCCGGTGCCGATACCAGTCCACCAGCCCCTCGACCAGAGCGGCGGCCAGCGCGGCCCGGCGCACCCGGGCGGAGACCAGGCAACCCAACCCGGTCAGCGGCCACCAGTGGCGGGTCATCAGGTTGGCCGTCTGCTCCGCCGCGCCGTAGAGGCCCAGCCCGGTCAGCAGCGCCGCGACCCGGCCGGGGTGGCGCAACCTGCGCAGTGTGCGGCGCAACCGCAGGCCGGCGGCGACGGTGACCCCAGCCGCCGCGACGGTGGTGTACCGCCGCTGCGTACCGAGCAACAGACAGACCGCCGCCGTCCACGGCGCGAGCACCATCGGCGGCACCGAGCCGGGGTGTCGCACCGCCAGCGGCGCGGCGCCGGTGCCGTAGAACGCCTTGCGGACCCACCACCGCCCTGGCTCGGCGCGGTGCTCGTGCGCCACCAGCGCGCCCGGCTCGTACCGCGACCGCCACCGGGCGGCGTGCAACCGCAACAGCAGGTCCACATCCTCCGCGACGCGCATGTGCTCGTCGAAGCCCGCGAGCTCAAGCAGCACCCGCCGCCGGGTCAGCAACGCGGCGCTGGGTACGTACGCCACCCGGCCGCGGGGCAGCACCGGCGCCGGGTCCGGACCGAGGTCCAGCGAGGAACGCAGCCGTTCGTATCCCTCGAGCCAACTCGCGGCGCCCCGGCGGCGGGCGGCGCCGCCCGGGTCGGCGGGCAGCCCGACGATGCGCGGCGCCGCCAGGGCCACCGAGGGGTCGGCCAGCTGGGCACGCAGCGGGGCGAGCCAGCCGGGCCGGGGCACCACGTCCGAATCCAGGAACATCACCAGCTCCGCCCGCGCCGCGCGCAACCCGGTGTTGCGGGCCGCCGAGGGCCCGCGCGACGTCTCGTGCCGCAGCACCCGCGCCGGCAAGCCGGACCGTTCGACGACGCAACGGCACCGCCGCGGTTCCGAGGAACCGTCGTCCACCACGATCACCTCGGCCAACCGCCCGGTGGTCGCGGCCAGTGCGGCAAGCAGCCGGCGCAGCTCGTCCGGCCGGTCCCGCACCGGTATCACCACGCTGACCTCCGACTCGGCGGGTCCAGCGGGTGCCACGGCGGCCGGGTGAGGCGGCACCGGGTGGGCGATCCCGGCGTCCAGCAGCCGGCGGGCCAGCAGCGCCGAGGTCCGGTCACCGACCCGCAGCTCGCGGCCGGTCCCGAGCAGTCGCCGAGCCGCTGGAGCCAGGTGCAGCAACCGCCCGGGGGACAGCCCGAGCAGCGCGGCTGCTCCGTCGAGCACCCTGGCGCGGCGGTCCAGCCGAACCATGAAGCCGTCCGGCAGCCGAGCACCAACAACACGGTCATCGGCGGTCATCCGATAAAACCGCCGTCCGCGTGCAGCACCGTGCCGGTGACCGCGCCGGATTCCGGGCGGCACAGCCAACACACCGCCGCCGCCACCTCCTCCGGAGCCAGTAACCGGGACACGATCTGGTGCTCGCTGAACTGTTCGGTACTCGGCAGTCCGTAGAGCGCGGCGGTCCTGGCGAGCATCACGGTGTCCGTGGAACCGGGCGACACCGCCGTCGCGGTCACGCCGGTGCCGATCAGGTCGGCGGCCAGGCCGCGGACCAGACCGAGCACGCCATGCTTGATCGCGCAGTAGGGCGCCAGGTGGAAAAGTCCCCGGTGCGCGGCGCCCGAGGCCAGCGCCACGAACCGCCCGGTGCGCGGCTCGGGCCTGGCCAGCAGCGCGGGCACCGCGGCGCGCACCAGGTGCAGCACCCCGCGCAGATCGACGTCGTAAAGGGCGTCCCAGTCGCTGTCGGTCGTCTCCCACAGCGGTGCGCCACCCGCCATCACCGCGGCGCCCGCCACCGCCGCGTCCAGACCGCCGAACTCGGTTACCGCGAGCCGCACCGCCGCGTGCATCGCCGCCTGGTCACGCACGTCGGCTACCCTCGGCAGCACGACGCCCGGGTGCGCCTCGGCAACCTCCGCCAGCTCCGCCCGGGTGGCCAACGGGTAGCGCAGGTCCGGGTGGTCGGCACACACGTCGACCGCGACCACCCGCCAGCCCTCCCGCGCCAACCGGTGCACCACCGCCGCGCCGATACCTCGGGCCGCCCCGGTCACCAACGCCACCCTGTGCTCACCGCTCACCACGCCGGTGATCGTGTCACGCTGTCGGTATGCCCGACACCAGGAGCGAGCCGGTGCTGCCGAGCTACGGCAGCAGTTCGCTGGCCGAGCTGGTCCCCTCGCTGCTGGCCGCGCTGGGTGCCGCGGCTGGGTCGCCGGACTGGCGCAACCCGCTGCGAATCCGGCCGGCCGGCCGGGTCTGTCTGCTGCTGGTGGACGGCCTCGGTGCCGAGCAGCTCGCCGCGCACCCCGCCGACGCGCCGTTCCTGACCTCGTTGCGCGGCACCGCCGACCCGCTGACCGCCGGCTTCCCTTCCAGCACTCCGGTCAGCCTGAGCACACTGGGGACCGGCGCGCCGCCCGGTGCGCACGGTGTGTTGGGGGTGCGTTTCGAAGCCGCGCACGGCGAGCTGCTGGACGCGATCAGCTGGACAACGCACCGCGGCGGCAAACCGGTCGACCAACGCGAGGCGCTTCCCCCGGAACGGGTGCAGCCGCTGGACACCGCGCTGGCCACCGCCGCCGGCGCGGGCGTCGACGTGCGGGTGGTGTCCGCGCGGGCGTTCGAAGGTTCCGGGCTGACCAGGGCCGCGCTGCGCGGCGGGCAGTACCGGGGCGTGCACGCACTCGGCGACCTTGCGGCCGAGCTGATCGCCGCGCTGCACGACCCGGGCCCGGTGTTCTGCTACGGCTACCACGCCCACCTCGACCTGCTGGGACACGTGTACGGGCCCGGCTCGCTGCCCTGGCGGTTGGAGCTCAACATCGTGGACCGGGTGGCCGCGCTGGTCGCCGAGGCCCTGCCGCCCGATGGGCTGCTCGCCGTGACCTCGGACCACGGCATGGTCACCGTGGCGGCGCGGGAGCGGGTGGACGCGGACTCGGACGACGCGCTGCGCGCCGGGGTCCGGCTACTCGGCGGCGACCCCCGGGCGCGACACGTCTACGCCGAACCGGGCGCGGCGGCCGATGTGCTCGCCGCGTGGTCCGAGCGGCTCGGGCGGCGCGCATGGGTGCGTTCCGGCGAGCAGGCCATCAGCGAAGGCTGGTTCGGGCCGGTGCAGTCGCCGGCGGCGCGGGGCCGAATCGGCGACGTGGTGGTGGCGATGCGCGGGGCGGCGGCGGTCACCCGCACGCGTGCCGAGCCGTTGCTGTCCACCCTGGAGGGCCAGCACGGCTCGCTCACCGCCGCCGAGCAACACATCCCACTGCTGCTTGCCCGCGGTTGAGCTCTGGACTCCGTCGGTGAAGCGGTTCCGCGGAACCGCTTCACCGACATCCTGGACCGTGTCGTCACAGCTCGAGCTCGACCGGACCTTCCGCGGCGTTGATGCAGGTGCGCACCATCTCGTTGCGAACCTCGGACACCTGCCCGGTACGCAGGTCGCGGACCGTGCCCTCCCGCATCCGGGTGACGCAGGTGTGGCAGACGCCCATGCGGCAGCCGAACGGCATTTCCACCCCGGCCTGCTCGCCGGCAGCCAGGATCGGCGTGCCGGCGGGGCAGTCGGCCTCGATCCGTCGGCGGGCGAAGCGCACGGTGCCACCCTCGCCTCCAGCCGATTCCCCGCCCACCACGGGTTGGAACCGCTCCACATGCAGCCGGTCGGGGTCGCCGTGGGTGTCCCAGTGCTCGCGGAGCGCGTCGAGCAGCTCCCCCGGCCCGGACGCGTAGCTGTCGCGCTCCCGCCAGTCCGGGCAGAGCGCCGCGACGTCAGCGGGAGTAAGCCGGCCGCGCTCGCCGGACTCCCACACCTGCACCCGCAGGCCCGGCTCCCGCTCAGCCAGGTCCCGCAGCACATCACCGAAGATCACCTGCTCCTTGGTGCGGGCCGAGTGCACGTGCACGACGTCCCGCATCGCCCCTTCGCTGCGCAGGTGCCGCAGCATGCTGATCACCGGGGTGATCCCGCTGCCCGCGGTGAGGAACAGCAGCGGTGAGCCGGTGGGGTGCCTCGGCAGGGTGAACGCGCCCTCGACCTCACCCAGCCGCACCACCGAGCCGACCCGCAGGGACCGGGTCAGGTGAGTCGAGACGATCCCGCCGTCCACCAGCTTCGGAGTGACCGATATCAGCCCGTCCGGGGCATGCGGGTCAGAGGTGAGCGAGTAAGCCCGCCAGTGGTGCACCCCGTCGACGACAACGCCGAACCGGACGTACTGGCCGGGCCGGTGCCCGATCCACTCGAAGCTGGGCCGCACATGGACGGTGACCGCGCCGTCCGCCTGCGGCTCGAGCCGCTCCACCCGGCCGCGCAGCTCACGGGTCGACCACAGTGGGTCGACCAGCTCGAGGTAATCGTCCGGCAGCAGCGGTGTGAACAACAGTCGCACGCCGTCGAGAAATCTCCGGCGCAACGGCGACACCTTCGGCACCATGCCCATCTCAGTCACTAGACTCACCGTCCCATCTGCACCTCTGGCAACTTTCGAACCATAGCCGCGGATCAGCCACCGCTTGACAACGACGTTTCATATCGTACGTTACCATCGGTAACAGTTACTTGCGGTAATAGGAACCCGGTTATCCGCACTACTCCGACGAAGGCCGAGGCAGATGACGACGCAAGAGACATCGACACAGCCGAACCCGTTCGCCCACCTGAGCAGCGCGGAGCTCGAACAGCTCGGACGCGAGTTCGCCGCCATCCACGAAGAGGTCTATGCCGACCTCGGCGACCGCGACCGCCGCTACATCACCGGCATCATTCGGATGCACCGCCAGCTGGCCACCGCGGGCCGCACCCTGCTGGTCGGCTCACGGAGCAGACCACTGTGGCTGTTGGGCACCGCCACCCTGGGCGTGGCGAAAATCCTGGAGAACATGGAGATCGGCCACAACGTGCTGCACGGCCAGTGGGACTGGATGAACGACCCGTACATCCATTCGTCCACCTGGGACTGGGACACCGCGTCGACCGCGGAGGCGTGGAAGCACTCGCACAACTACATCCACCACACCTACACCAACATCCGCGGCAAGGACAAAGACCTCGGCTACGAGATCATGCGGATCGACCCGCACCAGGAGTGGCGGCCCCGCTACCTGCTGCAGCCGCTCTACAACCTGCTGCTGATGGCGTTCTTCGAATGGGGCGTCGCGGTGCACGACATGGACATCGAAGCCATCCTTGCCGGCGAGAAGCCCTGGAAGGACGTCTGGCACGACCTCAAGGGCATCTCGGGCAAGGCACGCGACCAGATCATCAAGGACTACCTGGGTTGGCCCGCCGTGTCCGCCGCCGCGGCACTCGCCTTCGACCAGGTCGTCAGCCGCCGCGTGGACCGTCCGAAGGGACCTCGCGCCACGCTTGCCCGGCGGTTCTCCGCGATGCCGCACTCCGCGCGCGACGGCTTCCTCGCCACCCTGACGGCGAACGCGGTCGCCAACATCATCCGCAACGTCTGGACGCATTCGATCATCTTCTGCGGCCACTTCCCTGACCAGACCTACACGTTCAGCCAGGCGGAGGTGGAGAACGAAACCTCGGGCGGCTGGTACGCACGTCAGCTCGTCGGCGCCGCGAACATCACCGGCGGCCCGGCGTTCCACATCCTGAGCGGCAACCTGGGCTACCAGGTGGAACATCACCTGTACCCGGACATGCCCAGCAGCCGGTATGCGGAGATCGCCCCCCGGGTCAAGGAGATCTGCGAGAGGTACGACCTGCCGTACAACGCCGGGCGACTGTCCACGCAGCTCGGCATGGTGCACCGGACGATCCTGCGGCTGGCCTTCCCCGGCGGCGCGCCTCGCCCCAAGCCAGGCCCATACCGGCCAGCGCGGCCCGCCGAGGCGCCCCAGCGTTCCCCGGTGCCCGCGCCGGCCTGACCGGGCGGCACGCACTCTCGGCTCAACCGTGTCAGCGCGGTCTTTCCTCGGCCCGCGCGTTCGCCGAACTCAGCGTTTCACCGCGCCAAGGAAGGACGCGCAGGCCTCGATCAACGCGGCAAGCATGAGCCGACCCTCGCGGGCGGACGCCCCCGCCGGGTCTCCGAGCACGCCGTTCGCGCTGACCGCGCGCACCCCGTCCGCCATCATGGCGGGCAGCAGCTCGCGCATTGGTGCGGTGTTCCCGGCCGCTGCCCGCTGCACTCGGACGAGCTCCGGCGCCAGCGCCAGCATGATCGACGTCTCGGTGCGGCCGGCGTGTCCGTCCCGCACGAAGCCACCGCCCGGCGGCAACGCACAGCCCCACCAGCGGGCGTCCCTGCCCTCCTCGCGCAGCAGCGCTGCGACGCCACGCAGCACGACCACGTTGCCGCCGTGGCCGTTGACGAATACCAGTCGACGTGCCCACCGACCCGCCGAGCGACCCAGCTCGACCAGGATCGCCCGCAGGGCCTCCTGCCCGATGGACACGGTGCCGGGGAACATCTCGTGCTCGCCCGATGAGCCGTAAGCCACCGCCGGGGCGACCAGGGTGCGCTCCGAGAGCCGGGCCGCCGCGCCCCGCGCGACCGCCTCCGCGATCCGGGTGTCGGTATCGAGCGGCAGGTGCGGGCCGTGCTGCTCGGTGGAGCCGACCGGAACCAGCACCGTGGCGACCGGCGGCTCGGCCAACTCCGTCCAGGTACGTGTTCCCAACGTGGCGGCGGGGCTCATCGCCGCGTCCCCATCCATGTCGCGCACCGAAAGCGGTTCCTCGGAACCGCCGGCCGGCCAGCTGGTCAGGCGCCGGCGACCGGAGCCGGGGAAAGCTCGGCCAGGTCCGCCAACGGGCTGGTGTCGCACGCGCGGTCCGGGCGCCGCGGCGGCGGGGCCAGGGTGATCGGAACCGGCGCGCGGTCGTTCACCCGCGAGTTGCGCCCATCGATTCTCTTCACAGCCGAGCGCGAGTGGTCCACCTCGGAGCGCGGCACCTCCCGGTCGGAGGACCGCGCGGCCAACGCCTGCTCGCCGAAGCCGCGCACACACTCCGGGTCCGGCCCGTCCAGCGGCAGGCCGGTGAAGAACTTGGCCGCCATGCAGCCGCCCTGGCAGGCGTCATAGTGTCCGCAGGAGCGGCAGGCCCCGCCGGTCTGCGGTCGGCGCAGCTCGGTGAACAGCTCCGAGGAGCGCCACACCTGCTCGAACCCGCCCGGCGAGCGCACGTTGCCGGCCAGGAAGTTGTCGTGGATCGCGAACGGGCAGGCGTACACATCGCCTACCGGGTCGATCAGGCAGACCACCCGCCCCGCGCCGCACAGGTTCAACCCGGGCAGCGCCTCGCCGTACGCGGAAAGGTGGAAGAACGAGTCGCCGGTCAGCACGTTGTCGCCCCGTGCGACCAGCCAGTCGTAGAGCTGGCGCTGCTGGGCGGCGGTCGGGTGCAGCTCGTCCCAGACGTCGGCGCCCCGGCCGGACGGGCGCAGCCGGGTGATCCGCAGCTGGGCGCCGAACTTGTCCGCGATGGCCTTGAACTCGTCGAGCTGGTCGACGTTCTCCCTTGTCATCACGACGCTGATCTTCGGCTGGGCGAAGCCGGCCTCGGCAAGGTTCTCCAACGCACGCATCGCGGTGCGGTAGGAACCCGGCCCTCGCACATGGTCGTTCACCTCGGCCGTGGCTCCGTCCAGCGAGATCTGGACGTCCACATAGTCCGTGGCGGCCAGCTGGGCGGCGCGCTCGCGGTCCAGCTTGATGCCGTTCGTGGAGAACTTGACGCCGACGTTGTGGCCGATCGAGTAGTCCAGCAGCTCCCAGAAGTCCGGCCGCACGGTCGGCTCGCCGCCACCGATGTTGACGTAGAAGACCTGCATCTTCTGCAGCTCGTCCACCACCTGCTTGGCCTCGTGGGTGGTCAGCTCGCGCGGGTCGCGCCGGCCGGACGACGACAGACAGTGCACGCAGGCCAGGTTGCAGGCGTAGGTGAGCTCCCACGTCAGGCAGATCGGTGAGTTCAGGCCGTACTGGAAGTGTTCGGTGAGCTTCAAGACACCTCGCTCTGGTCGGTGGGGTCGCGCCGCTCGATGGTGCCCGCCTCGGCCAGTCCGGCCAGTGCCCGCAGGTACGCGGTCCGTTGCTCCGGGGCCACCCCGGCCGCATCGATCGCCTCGTGTGCGCAGGGATGTTGGTCGAGGACGCTGACTACCTCGACCAACCGCTGGGTCTTCAAGAATGACAGCTTGCGTGTGCCGAAGTGGTACACCAGTGCCCCGAACGGCTCCGGGCGCAACGCGACACTCGGGCTGCACCGATAGGGCAGGTCGGGGTCGAACGTGGCGGGCGAGGGCCGCTGGCTAGTAGACACCGCACATGCCGTCGATCGAGACTTCCTCGACCAGAGTGTCGTCCTCGACAACCGGCTCGACGTGCTCAACCTGCTCGCTGGGGGTCATCGGGATTCCTCTCGGTGTGGCCGGCGGGTACCCGTCGCACGTTAAAGACCCAACCCGCCGTCGGCAACACGGGCCAGTCGGGGGCTCGGCCCCCGACGACCCCCGGAAGGCGTGGACCGGCCGCGCCGGGCTGTTCTTTCTTTCCGCGGAGCGGCTTCGCTGCCGCGGCCCTGTCCGTTCGGGCAGGGTCGACCCCGCCGACCGGGCGGTTGCGGCTGGCCCCTTGCGACGGTTTCCGCGACACGGCCTGTCGCCGGCGTCACATCCGGCCCTAGCGTCGGGCTGGCCAGGTTTCCGCTATGTCGAAATGTCGAAAGGGCTGTCATGCAGGTCGACGAACTGCTCAAACCGTTCCCGATCAAGGAGTTCCACCCGGTCAACCGGGGTCTGCTCGGACCGGGCAGCCACGAGATCATCGGCCCTGAGGCGCTCAAGCTGGGGTTCAAGAAGACCCTGGTGATGACCTCGGGCCTGCGCGGCTCGAACGTGGTGGAGAAGATCGTCGAGTCGATGAAGTACCACGGGCTCGAGGTGGTGGTCTACGACAAGGTCGAGTCCAACCCCAAAGACTACAACGTGATGGACTCGGTCGAGCTGTACCAGCAGAACAACTGCGACAGCTTCGTGTCCATCGGCGGCGGCTCGTCGCACGACGCATGCAAGGGCGCCCGGGTCTCCGTGGCGCACGACGGCCGCAACATCAACGAGTTCGAAGGCTTCAACAAGTCGGAGAACCCGAAGAACCCGCCGCACATCGCGGTGTCCACGACCGCGGGCACCGGCTCGGAGACCTCCTGGGCCTACGTCATCACCGATACCACCACCGACCCGGACAACCCGCACAAGTACGTGGCGTTCGACGACTACTGCGTGACCTCACTGGCCATCGACGACCCGGTGCTCTACTACGACTGCCCGATCGACTACACCGCGCAGTGCGGCTTCGACGTGCTGGCGCACGCCTCCGAGCCGTACGTCTCCCGGCTGGACTTCCACCCGTCGCTCGGGCCCGCGCTGCACGCGATCAAGCTGGTCAGCCAGCACCTGCGCGCGGCGGTGTGGAACGGTCAGGATCTGGCGGGACGCCAGGGCATGATGTACGCGCAGTACATCGCCGCGCAGGCGTTCAACTCCGGCGGCCTTGGCATCGTGCACTCCATCTCGCACGCGGTGAGCGCGTTCTACGACACCCACCACGGGCTGAACAACGCGGTCGCGCTGCCCAGGGTCTGGGCGTTCAACATGCCGGTCGCCTACGAGCGGTTCGCCGACATCGCAGACGCGATGGGCATCGACACCCACGGCATGACCAAGGTCCAGGCCTCCGAGGCGGCGCTGGCGGCGGCCATCCGGCTGCTGCGCGACGTGGGCATTCCGGAACGGTTCGTCGACGTCAAGCAGGACAGCTACTCGAAGAACCGCCTCGGCACCGGGATCAAGTACTACCAGGACCACTCGGTGATCAGCGGTGACGACGCGGACGTGGACCGGATCACCAACCACGTGCTCGGCGACGCCTGCACCCCCGGCAACCCGAAGGAATGCACGTTCGAAACGGTGCGCCCGGTTGTCGAGCACTGCATGAACGGCGACCTGGACGATCTGCTCAGCTGACCCGCGCCGCCACTGAAGATCGGAGCAGTATGGCGCCGTTCGAATCGGTGCCCAGCGTGGTCGATGCGCTGGCGGAGCACGGTTACATCGCCGACGACCGGCTGGCCACCACCGTGTTCCTGGTGACCAGGCTGGACAAGCCGATGCTCGTCGAGGGCCCGGCCGGGGTGGGCAAGACGGAGCTGGCCAAGGCGCTGGCCGCGATCACCGGGCGGCGGCTGCTGCGGCTGCAGTGCTACGAGGGCCAGGACGAGACCAAGGCGCTCTACGAATGGGACTACGGCAAGCAGCTGCTCTACACCCAGATTCTGCGGGAGAAGATCAGCCAGGTGGTGGCCGACGCACCGGACCTGCCCACGGCGGTGGACCGCATCGGCGCGCAGGAGAGCGTGTTCTTCTCCGAACGGTTCCTGGCGCAGCGCCCACTGCTGGAGGCGATCCGGTCGCCCGAACCGGTGGTGCTGTTGATCGACGAGGTGGACCGGGCCGACGAGGCGCTCGAGGCGGTGCTGCTGGAGACGCTGGCCGAGTACCAGGTGTCGGTGCCCGAAGTCGGCACGTTCATCGCTACCCAGCCGCCCTATGTGGTGCTGACCAGCAACAACACCCGGGACCTCTCGGCCGCGCTGAAGCGGCGCTGCCTGCACCTTTTCCTGGACTATCCCGCCGCGGCGCGCGAGCTGGAGATCGTCCGGTCGAAGCGGACCGGGTTGCCGGACGCACTGGCCGCGCAGCTGGTGGACGTGGTGCGCGGACTGCGCGATCTGGAGCTGCGCAAGGCGCCGTCGATCTCGGAGACCATCGACTGGGCACGCACGCTGGCCGTGCTCGGCGTGACCGAGCTGAGCGCAAGCGTGCTGTCGGACACCGCCTCGGTGGTGGTCAAGTACGACAAGGACCTTCGCAAGACGGTCGCCGCACTGCCAAGGCTCGTCGACCCGAACGTCGAGGTACCCGAGCGGTTCCTCGGAACCGAACATTCAACACAGCACGCCGATAGGGGCCACGGGCACAGGCACGGGCCGGGTGAGCACAGCCACGACGAGTCCGGGCCGGGTGGGCAGCGGCTCGAGGACGGCGAGGTGGACGGCCGGCTGGTCCGCGCCGGCAAGGACGAGCCCGGCCGGCATTCGGAGGACTACTACAGCGCCCAGGAATCTGCCCGTCCCCAGGCGCCGCCGTCCCCGCCGCGCAAGGTCTCCTCGGACCGGGGCTCGCGCAGTTTCAACGCCAACTTCGGTCGCCGCCGCGCACTCTAGGAGGCCGGGGTGGAAGCCGCGCTGCACCGCTTCGTCCGGCTGTTACGACTGCGCGGGGTGCGCATCTCGGTATCCGAGGCGCTGGACTCGATGACCTGCGCCGCGCAGCCGGGCGTGCTGGCCGACCGCGCGCTGCTGCGGCACGCCCTGCGCGGCGCGCTGATCAAGGACAGGCGGGACGAGGAGAGCTTCGACGAGGTGTTCACCGCGTTCTTCTCGCTGGTCAAGGTAGGCCCCACGGAGGTCGGGCATGGTCACGGGCACGGCCACGAGGACCTCAGCGACGAAGGTGCGATGGACGAGTTCACCCTGTCCGAAGAACCCGGCGAGACCCCGCAGCAGGGTCACTCGCACGGCAAACCGGTGGACATCCGCGACTACTTCGACCCGGACGACCTCGCCCAGCAGTACAACCTGCACCAGGAGGCAAACAAGATCGACCTGGCCGCGATGACCGAGGAGATCGTGCTCTCCGAGAAGAACACCGGGAACGCCGGCGCAACCAGTGACATGAACCGGATACAGATCGAGGCCGACCGGCTGCACGGCGCGGGAGCGCCCGGGCAGATCTCCCAGCAGCAGGGCACCAAGGTGGACGCCGACCTGAGCGTCGCCGAGCAGGAAGCCCTGCTCGGCTGGCTGAACAGTGTCGAGGAGGAGATCGCCGGAGCGGGCGAGCAGGGCACCGAGCAGGACGCCGCCGCGTTGCGCCGCCGGATGACCGGGGTGCTGGCCGGCCTGCCCGAGGCACTCAAGCGGCACCTGGAGGCGATGCTGGCGCTGGAACAGCGGGTCATCGAGGACACAGCGGGCGGCGGCACGGTCGCCGACCTGGACCGGGTCGGCGAGCACGAGCGGATGGAGCTGCAGGAGTCGCTTCGCCGGCTGGCCCGCTCGCTGCACGGCGGGCTGACCCACCGCCGCCGGGCATCCGCGCACGGCCGGATCGACTCGGGACGCACCATGCGGCGCAACATGCGTTACGACGGCATCCCGTTCAGCCCGATCACGGTGGCCCGTGCCGAGGACAAGCCAAGGCTGGTGGTGCTGACCGACGTCAGCATGTCGGTACGGGCCACCGCCCGGTTCACCCTGCACCTGGTGCACGGGCTGCAGAACCTGTTCGGTCAGGTGCGCACGTTCGCGTTCGTCCGGGAGCTGACCGAGATCACCGAACTGTTCGCCGACCACCCGGTGGAGCAGGCACTGGGCCTGGTGTTCGGTGGGTCGGGCGAGCGCGAGGTGCTCGACGTGGACGCGAACTCCGACTACGGCGTCGCGTTCGGGAACTTCCTGGAGGACTACGGCTCCTCGGTGACCCGCCGCACCACGGTGCTGGTACTCGGCGACGGAAGGGGCAACGGCAACGACCCGAACACCGAGGCGTTCGCCGAGATTTCCCGCCGGGCCCGCGAGACCATCTGGCTGACTCCCGAGCCCCGCTACTCCTGGGCGTTGGGCGCCTGCGACCTGCCGCTGTATGCGGAATACTGCCAACGGGTGCGGGTGGTGCGCGACCTGACCGGCCTTGAGGTGGCCGCCGTCGAGATGTCCGCCGAGCTGCAGGGCCGCTAGTCGGGTCGGGTTCCCACGCCCGCCTCGGTAGACACGGCAAGAATGCTGGACAAGAGGAGCGGCGAGACGGCGGCATTCGCCGAAGTGTGCGGACATCAGAGGTCGATGGTCTCGTCTTCATCGGGCGCCACATGTTCATGCCTGCGTCCGGGGGCGGATTCATCCGAATGGAGATCACGGACGACCGGAAGCTGAGGTACGCCTATATGATCACGAAGGAAGACTGTCCGCTGCATCTCAAGGTCGATCGCCTGCCGGAGGTAGACAGCTGACGCGGGCCGCGAACAAGCGCTACTATAGAACGTATGTTCGATTCAACGGAGACCGAAGAACTCAAGTCCGAGCTCGTCAACCTGGCTGGTCGGTTCGCCTCGGCGCAGTGCCGGTTCCTGTTACTGCTGGCCGAGTTCGACCGGCGGGGTGGCTGGGCCGGGGACGGGATCCGTTCCTGCGGGCACTGGCTGTCCTGGCGGCTCGGAATGAGCTACCGCACCAGTCGGGACCAGCTGCGGGTGGCCCGAGCCCTGGTGGGGTTGCCACTGGTCACCGAGGCGTTCAGCGCTGGGCGGCTGTCCTACGCCAAGGTGCGGGCGATCACCCGGATCATCACCCCCAGCACCGAACGCATCCTGCTGGACCTGGCACTGGCCGGCACCGCCAGCCACGTCGAGCGCGCGGTCCGGGCGATCCGTCGCGCCGGGACGCCGGCGGCAGCCTCGACGGCCGAGCGCGCTGCGTCCTGGCGCTGGGACGAGGACGGATACCTCATCCTGCGCGCCAAGTTACCGCCGGACGATGGCGCCCGGCTGGTCGCGGCGTTGGAGGCGCAGCTGAGCTCCGAGCTCGTCGGCCCCGGCCTGCCCATTCCCGAACAGCGCCAGGCCGAGCCGACCCCGGCAGACCTGACACGCCCGGTGAGCGGTTCCAGTGCTCCGGGCGGCACCGCCGCACCAGGCGGTTCCGCGGAACCGCTTTCCGATACCCGGTCGGGCGAGCTCGCCGCCGGCCAGGAGCACGCACCCGGCGCGGCACACGACCGGCTGGCGGCCCGCCGCGCGGATGCGTTGCTCGAGTTGCTGGCCCCGGACAACGGGCAGCACGAGATCGTGGTGCTGCTGGATGTCACCCACGACGAGGCCACGCTCGACAGGGAACGGCTACCCATCGCTCGCGCCACCGCCGAACGGCTGGCCTGCGACAGTCGGGTCCGAGGGCTGATCACCAAGGACGGCAACCCGCTCTACCTGGGGCGGTCACACCGCCTAGCGACCAACACTCAGCTAAGGGCGCTGCTGATCCGCGACCAGCACCGGTGTCAGTTCCCTGGCTGCGAGAGGAAGAGGTTCCTGCACGCGCACCACGTCACCCATTGGCTGCTCGGTGGCCGCACCGACATGGACAACCTCGTGCTGCTGTGCGGTTTCCATCACCGGCTGCTGCACGACCAGCACTACCGGGGCGAACTCCGTGACGGCCAGTTCCAGCTCCGGCGCGCCGACGGCACCGAGGTCACAGCTCAGCACCGGCCGCAAGGTCTGCGCGCCGCCACCACCCGGACCGACCTGCTCGTCGAGCGGCACATCAGCAAGAACGCGATCACTCCCAGCTGGACCGGCGAACGGCTCGACCTGGACGCGCTGCTGGCCGCCGTGTTCTCCGCCTCGGCGAAGGAGACGGTCGGCTGACGCCTACCCCACTCAGAGCAGGCCGAGCTTGCTGGCCGCGTATACCGCCTCGGCGCGCCGGCTGACCAGCAGCTTGCGCATCAGGTTGCCGACGTGGAACTTCACCGTGGTCTCCGAGATGTACAGCTCCCGCCCCACCTCGCGGTTGGACAGCCCCCGCGCGAGTAACCGCAACACCTCCAGCTCCCGCTCGGTGAGCCGTTCGCGGTCCGGGACGGGGTCGTGCAGCGTGCGCACCATCGCCGAGGCGCTGCGCGCATCGAACGCGCTCTCCCCCCGCGACACCGCCCGGATGGCCCGAACCAGCTCGGTGGTGTCCACATCCTTGACCACATAGCCCCGAGCGCCGGCCTGCACCGCCTCCACGACCAGACGGTCCTCGGCGAACGTGGTCAACACCAAAACGCCGAGGCCGGGGTGGTCGCTGGTCATCCGCCGGCACAGGTCCAAGCCGTCGGTCTGCGGCCCGGTGGTCAGCTTCAGGTCGAGCAGCACCACGTTCGGCCGAGCGGCTACCACTTCGGCGACGGCGTCGGCGGCGGTCGCCGCCTCGCCGACCACTCGCAGGTCTTCCTCCCTGTCCAGCACCGCACGCAGGCCTTGGCGCATGATCGAGTGGTCGTCCACCAGGACGATCCGGATTGGTGGATGCTGCTCGCGAACAGCCGACCGCGCGGCTGGCGCGCTCACCCGGGCGCTCCGGCGGGGTGGCCGGCCGGCCGGCATTGCACCGGCAGCGGCACGGTGACCTGCAGCTGCAGGCCGCCGAGCCGCGACTTGGTCAAGGTCATCGTGCCGCCAAGGTCACGCGCGCGGGCCTGGATGTTGGCCAGGCCCCGATGCTCACCGGACGGGCAGCGGCCGGCTGCCCGCATACCGCGTCGCACCTCATCGGGCCGGCCCCGCCCGTCGTCGGACACCGAGAGCACCACCCGATCCTTGCGGTAGGACAGCCGCACCACCGCGCGCCGTGCCCGCGCGTGTACCGCGGTGTTGAACAGCGCCTCACCGGCCACCCGGAACAGCGACTGCTCCGCGCCGGCCGGCAGAGCCACCGGGTGGCCGCCGATGTGCACCTCCACCCGCAGGTCATCAGGCATGTGCACACCGGGCAGCCGCTCGAGCATGGCCGGCAGCCCCTGGTCGTTACGGTCGTCGCCGCTGAGCGCGTAGATGGCCGAGCGCAGCTGTTCCACCGCGCGGCGGGTCAGCTCCTTGGCGCTGTCCAGCCGGTCCACCAGCCGGGGGTCGGCCAGTTCACCTCGACACACCTCGATCTGCATGCCGGCGGACAGCACGAACTGGGTGACGCTGTCATGCAGCTCGCGGGCGATGCGGTGGCGCTCTTCGTCGAGCACCTGGTGCTGCCGGGCCAGGAACAGCTCGTCCTGGGTGCGTTGCAGCTGTGCGTTTCGCTCGGCCAGGTCCTCGGCATGGCGCCTGCTCTGCTCGCGCAGCTGTTCGGATCGGTGCAGCAGCCGCTCACCTCGCTGGTAGAGGGCACAGTTGTGCAGTGCCACGGCGGTCTGCCCTGCAAGGATGCGCATCACGGACTCGTCGGTGGCATCGATTTCTCGGTCCGCCCCGGTCCAGACCGCGAAGCCGCCGACAATGGTCCCGCCGAGTGTCACCGGCACGTGCGCGTGCTGGCCGCGAACCTGTCCGTGGTGATCCTCGTCGGAGAAGTCACCGGTCAGCACCGCCCGCACGTGGGTACGGATTTCCTCCGGCACCGCGGCCCAGTCCGCCACCTCCGCGCCGCCAGGCCCGCGCACCAGGTGCCTCGGCTCGGCGTCCGGCATCTGACCCTCCACCAGGGCGAACACCACCCACCGCGCGGACAGGTGGTCGGCGGCCGCGGCCACCACGGCCCGGACGAGCGCACCGGATCCCTCCACCGTCCGAACCAGGGCCGCGGAAATCTGGTCCAGCGCGTGGATCACCCGGCGCAGTCGCTCGGCGGAGTTGCGGTACTCCGGGTAGAACGAAGGCTTGCCGGAGCGGATCCCGGTCAGCGCCTCCAGATCGGTCGGCCGGCGCATCGTCACGTGCCCCGGCGCCGTCGGCAGGTCCGCTCGCCGAGGCGGCCACTGGGCCGCACTCACCGCGAGCTCCGGGTGGGTGGGATGTTCGCGCAACTCACAGCGCGGCTCGGAACAAGTCCTCGATGTCGCCGACAGTGGCCTGGCGCGGGTTGGTGGTCAGACAGGCGTCGCCCATCGTCAGCTCGGCCAACCTCGGCACGTCGACCGCCGACACACCCAGCTCGGCAAGGCCCTTGGGCACTCCTACGTGGTCGGCCAGCCGGCGCACCCGCAGCGCGACCAGCTCGGCGATCTCGTCGTCCGGCGTGTCCGGCGCCATGGGCAGGTTCATGGCAAGGCCAACACAGCGGTACCGGTTCGGCTCCTCGGTTCCGTTGAACCGGATCACGTGCGGCAGCAGCACCCCGTTGAGCACGCCGTGCGGTAGGTCGAGCAGGCCGCCGACCTGGTGGCTCATCGCGTGGGTGGCGCCCAGGATCGCGTTGCTGAAGGCCAGCCCGGCCTCCAGCGCGGCCTGCGCCATGCACATTCGGGCGGCGGAGTCGTGCGGCGCGTCCAAGGTCTGCGCCAGGTTGCCGATGACCAGTGAGATCGCCTGCAGCGCATGTGTGTCGGTCAGCGGGTTGTGCGCCAGCGACACGAACGACTCGATGCCGTGGGTCAGCGCATCCAGGCCGGTGGTGGCGTTCAGGTCGTCCGGCATGGTGGTCAACAGCCGGGGGTCGACCACCGAGATGTCCGGGACCAGTGCCCGGCCCATGATGGTGATCTTGTTGAGGCGCTGGGTGTCGGTGACGATGCAGAACTGCGAGACGTCCGCCCCGGTCCCTGAGGTGGCGGGCATCATGACCAGCGGCGGGATCGGGTTGACGACCTTGTCGATGCCCTCGTAGTCCAGAATCCGGCCACCACCACCGGCCAGCAGCGCGACGCCCTTCGCCGCGTCGATCACCGAGCCGCCTCCGATGCCGAGCACCACGTCACAGCCCTCGGCCAGGTAGTGGGCGAATCCCGCCTCGATCTCGTGGTCCTTCGGGTTGGGCGTGACGTCATGCCAGACGCGTGGTTGCAGACCCGCTTCGCGCAGGTAACCGAGCAGCTCGTCGGGCCAGCCGGCGGCAAGCAGGCCCGGGTCGGTCACCAGCAGCGGGCGCCGGGCGCCGAGCCGGACGGCGGCGTGCGCCGCCTCGGGCAGCGAACCCGGACCGAACACGATCTCCGGCGCGTGGAACTTCGCCAGCCGGACGAGCTCCGGTGCGGAATCCTCGACGGACCGAGGGGCGGACTCGGGGGCAAACTCCACCGTCGACCTGGTCGGGCGCGCCGCCGGCCCCCGGACGTCGGCCGAGCTGCGTTGCAGCAGCATCGAGTCTCCCGCGCGCATCGCCGTGTGGACACCGACCACGCTGTCCTCCCGAGGTCACCGACCGGTCGCCGCCCTGGGCGCTGTGCCGGTCGCGTGACCCACGTTACAAGACATGGGGATGGTGATGACTCGTGCGAGCGAGCGGACCCACCCCGCCGGATCGTGGCGGAGGTCACACTTCTTGTCGGCTCACGGACTCACGGTGAGATGGATCCGTCCGTCCCGCTCCGCCAACCGGCTGCCGGCGCCACCCCAGTGCAGCGCGATCATCTCCGCCGCGATGGACACCGCCGTTTCCTCCGGGGTGCGGGCGCCGAGGTCCAGTCCGATCGGGCTGGCCATCCGGCTCAGCTCCGCCTCGGTCAACCCCACCTCCCGCAGCCGCGCCAGCCGGTCGCTGTGGGTACGCCGCGAGCCCATCGCGCCGATGTAACCCACCTCGGGCAGCCGCAGCGCGAACTCCAGCAACGGCACGTCGAACTTGGGGTCGTGGGTGAGCACGCAGATCGAGGTGCGCCGGTCGATCAGGCCGGCGGCGGCCTCCGCCCTCAGGTAGCGGTGCGGCCACTGCACCACGACCTCGTGCGCACCGGGGAACCGTGAGGTGGTGGCAAACACCGGGCGGGCGTCGCACACCGTGACCCGGTAGCCGAGGAACGCACCCATCTGTGCCACGGCGGCCGCGAAGTCGATCGCGCCGAACACGATCATCCGGGGCGGCGGGGCGAACGACTCGACGAACACGTCCAGCCCCTCGCCCCGACGCTGGCCGTCCTCGCCGTAGTGCAGCATCCCGTTGCGCCCTGCGTCCAGCAGGCCTCGCGCGTCGTCGCGCAGCGCGTCGTCCAGCCGCGCGGACCCGGTACCGCCGTCCACCCGGCCCGGCCAGATGACCAGCCGCTTGCCGAGCCGCGCACTCGGCCCGGCGACGACCGTGGCCAGCGCAACCGGTCGCTCCGCCTCGACCGCCTCGGCCAACTCGGCCAACTCGGGGAACGACTCGGCGTCGATCTTCTCCACGAACACGTCCAAGATTCCGCCGCAGGTCAGGCCTACCGCGAACGCGTCATCGTCCGAGACGCCGTAGCGCTGCAACACCGGGCGACCGTCGCCGAGCACCTGGTTGCCCAGCTCGTAGACGGCGCCCTCGACACAGCCACCGGAGACGCTGCCCACCGCCTCGCCACCCGACCCCACTGCCATCGAGGCACCAGGCTGTCTCGGCGCCGAGCGGAACGTTGCCACCACGGTGGCCAGCGCCGAGGACTTGCCTTCGGCCCACCACGAAGCCAGCGAACCCAGTACGTCACGCATCGACCATCACCTCCAACAACCGTTCGAGCGTGGCCAGGCTGTGCCCGGCCAACAACTCGTCAACGTGGGGCAGCGCCGCGGCGATTCCGCTCTGTACGGGCGCGTAGCCGGACTTTCCCGCGTGCGGGTTCACCCAGAACATCCGGTGGGACAGCCGGCGCAGCCGGGCCAACTGCTCGGCGAGCATGATCGGCGCACCGCGCTCCCACCCGTCCGAGAAGATCACCACGACCGCGCCCCTCGCCACCCCGCGCTGGCCCCACCGGTCGGTGAAGGCGCGCAGCGCGTCGCCCAGCCTGGTGCCGCCGGACCAGTCCGGGATGGCCCGCCCGGCGGCGGACAACGCCTGCTCCGCGTCCCGGTGCCGCAGCTCGCGGGTGACCCGGGTCAGCCGGGTGCCCACGGTGAACACCTCCGCGCCCGACCCCGCGGTGGGCATCCGCCGCACCACCACGTGCGCGAAACGCATCAGGGTGTCCGCGTACGGGGCCATCGAACCGGAGACGTCGATCAGCAGCACCACCCGGCGCGGTCGGCGACCCGGCGCCCTGCGGCGCAGTCCGCGCAGCTCACCGTGGTTGCGCAGTGCGTCGCGCAGGGTACGTCCTTGGTCAGGGTCGCCACGTCTGGAGGGGTGGCGCCGCCGCGACACTCGCAACGGCGGCCGGGTGCGCAGCAGGGCGAGCAGCGCCCGCAGGTGCGCACGCTCGGCGGGTGTCAGCTCGGCCAGGTCGCGGTTCCGCAGAACCTCTTCGGCACTGGCCGCCATCCTCGGCAGGGACTGCCGCGAGGTGTCCTCGTCCGGGTCGGAGCCGCTGTGCTCCAGCGCGGCAAGCTGGGAGGGCGTTGGCGGGCGCTCGTCGAGCCCCTGCTCGGGCCGGCCACGACGCGACGCGAACCAGGCGTCGAAGGCGGCGCCGTAGCGGCCGATGTCATCCGGATCGGCGCACAGCGTCAACCGGCCGGCCCAGTAGGTCTGTTCTCTACTGGTCAGATCGAGCTGGTCCAGCGCGGAGAGAAACGCGGCGACCCGGTCAGTGGTGATCGGCAGACCGGCATGGCGCAGCGCGGCGGTGAACCCGACCAACCCCGGCACCGGATCCCCGTCAACCGGAACAACGCCAGTCAGGCCGACACCGGTCTGCTTCGCCGCGAAGTGAGACATCGTCGGACGGCGTGCGCTAGGCCAGCACGGTGTCGAGCGTGGCACGGACCCGGTCGGCGTCCTCTCGGTACTTCAGCAGCGCGCCAAGGCTGGCCGCGGCGGCCTCGACGCTGAGCACGTCCGCCCCGAGCAGCCGCAGCGCGCGCGCCCAGTCCAGCGACTCGGCCACCCCGGGCGGCTTGAGCAGCTCCAGCCGGCGCATCTTGGCCACGGCGGAGGCAACCTGCCCGGCCAGCCGCGCGGACAGTCCGGGCAGTCGGACGCGCAGGATCGCCGTCTCGCGGGCGACGTCGGGATGGTCCAGCCAAAGGTAGAGGCAACGGCGCTTCAGCGCGTCGTGCACCTCGCGGGTGCGGTTGGAGGTGAGCACCACCAGCGGCGGGCGGACGGCGCGGACCTCGCCGATCTCCGGGATCGTCACCGCGTGCTCGGTGAGCACCTCGAGCAGGAACGCCTCGAACTCGTCGTCGGCCCGGTCCACCTCGTCGACCAACAACACGCTCGGCGAGGTGCGCAGCGCGCGCAGCACGGGGCGGGCGATGAGAAATCGGGGGTGGTACAGCGACGCGCCGACCGCCTCGGCATCCAGTGTCTCCCGCGCCGCGCTCGCGGTGGCCTCCACCACCCGCAGATGCAGCAGCTGCCGGGGGAAGTCCCAGTCATAGAGTGCTTGGCTGGCGTCGATGCCCTCGTAGCACTGCAGCCGGATCAGCTCCGCGCCCAGCACCTCGGCGAGCGCCTTGGCCAGCGCGGTCTTACCGGTGCCGGGCTCGCCCTCGCAGAACAGCGGGCGGGTCATCCGCAACGCCAGGTACGCCGCGGTGGCCGTGCCGTCGTCGGCCAGGTACCCGGTGGACTCGAGCGCCTTGGCCAGCTCGGCCGGCGAGCCAGGCTCCGACTCGTCGGCCACAGGGTGCGACCCGCTCGGCGGGCCCGGTTCGGCGTCAGACACCGGCCAAGCATGACCGAGCGCGCGGCCCGTCTGCCACCCGAGCCGGGCAACCGGGCGGGGTGGTGGTCCCGACCATTTCATCACTTTAGTGATTCATGTCATGTGATCTGTAACACAGCTTCCACTTTTGAAATAACTTCTCCGGTTCGTGTTGTGATTGTTATTCACCCGTTATGACCTGCATGAACACCAGAAAAACGGCTGTTGCACCACGCTCCTCGAAACGGGAGCGTGACGCGGGTCGCAAAAGTGAAGCTTGACGAATCCCTACCGCTCTTACGTAGCGTGCGTTCGCGGCCGACAACCGTCAGCCCGCAAAATGACCCTGGCTCACCGCGTCGAACCCTGCCCAGTGAGCCAGCGCCATCGAGAGGAACCAACACCGGGCAGGGACGGGGGAACCATTCAGTGGGTGTGTGAGTAACACCAGCGGGATTATTCGGTGGGAACCGTCGGGCGCATGCCACATGCCCCGGACCCGGCAGCTAACCCTGTAAGCGCGGTGTGGAGACAGTCATGACCCGATCTCGAGGCATCTCTCGTGTGCGCACCTTGGGCACGCGAAACCTGGCTCGTGTCGTCGTCGCCGGCGTCGTGGTGGCGGGATCTCCGCTGGCACTGGCCGGAACAGCAAACGCCGATACCCCGAGGGCTTCGTCCGACGACGTATGGGATCAGATCGCGCAATGCGAGAGCGGCGGCAAATGGAACACGAGCACCGGGAACGGCTACTCCGGTGGGCTCCAGTTCTCGCCGTCGACCTGGCGCGCCTACGGCGGCAGGGGCAGCGCCAACGGCGCCAGCCGTGCGGAGCAGATCACCGTGGCCAAGAAGGTGGTCTCCGCACAGGGCTGGGGCGCCTGGCCGAGCTGCTCGCGCAAGGTCAGCGCCACGGCCAAGGCCGGTGCGCGCGACACCAGCTCCACGACCTCGAAGAAGCAGTCCTCGGCCATCGAGACCACTCGGACCGAGGTCAAGCCGAACACGCCAAAGCCGCGGGGCCACCAGGGCGGCAAGTACACCGTCAAGGCGGGCGACAGCCTGTCCAAGATCGCCGATGAGCACAGCTCAGCTGGCGGCTGGAACGGGCTCTACCAGCGCAACCGCGGCGCGATGAGCCACTCGGACCACCTGAAGCCGGGCCAGCAGCTCGACCTTGGCTGATCGCGCCCGGCTGGCCCGGTCGGTTCCCGTGCTCCGTGGACCCGACCGGGCCATCCGGTTTCCGCACCGAAAGTTTCCCAACACCGCAAGGCGCGCGACGCACGCATTCCACACTCTTTCCAAACACAGGAAAGTATCGGTGGTCGAGTTCCCAATTGATTCGCGCCATGCCGACCGAGGCGGATCGCAGCGGTGAGGGCAACCGGGGCTCGGACCAGAGCGGAACTCCCTGGTTGCCCGCGCCCACTACGGGCAGTTGACCCACTCGTCGGTGCCGTCGGCGAAATGCTGGTGCTTCCAGATAGGCAGCTGGCGCTTCACCTCGTCCACCAGTTCCGCGCACACCGCGAACGCCTCCTGGCGGTGGTCCGCCGCGACCGCGCAGGCCAGCGCCACGTCGCCGATCTCCAACGGGCCGATCCGGTGGCTAACCGCGATGGCGCGCACCCCGGACGCGCGGGCCGCGACCTGCTCGGCGACCGCGCGGATCACCGCCGCCGCGCTCGGGTGCCCGCTGTACTCCAGCCGGCGCACCCCCCGTCCGCCGTCGTGGTCGCGCACCACACCGGCGAAGGTCACCACGGCGCCGGCCGAGGCGTCGTCGACCAGCGCGGCGTGCTCCTCCGCACTCAGCGACTGTGCCACCACCGCGGCGCGCGTGACCCGCGCGCCGGTGTGCTCCGGTGCGCTCGTCACCGGTGATCGCCCCCTTTCAACTGGTCGAGGGCGTGCTCGAGGACGTCGGCCAGTATGCCCAGCCCGTCGCGCACCCCGCCGGTCGAGCCGGGCAGGTTCACGATCAGCGTCCGACCCGCGACGCCGGCCAACCCCCTGGACAGCACCGCGGTGGGCACCTCCGGCGCGCCGGCCGCCCGGATGGCGTCGGCCAGACCGGGCACCTCGTAGTCCAGGATTGCACCGGTCACCTCCGGCGTCTCGTCCGTCGGGGAGATCCCGGTACCGCCGGTGGTGATGACCACCTCCACCCGCGCCGCCACCGCGTCCCGCAGCACCGCCGCGACGGGCGCGCCGTCCGGCACCACCACCGCCTCCGGGCAGTCGAAGCCCCGCTCGCGCAGCCAGTCCACGATGACGCCGCCGCTGCGGTCCGGATAGACCCCGGCGGCCGCCCGGTTCGACGCGGTGATCACCCGCGCGGTGCGGCCAGCCGGCTCCCCGGTGCTCACGCGCCGTCCCCAGGCGCGCAGGGGCGGATCCAGCTACCGGTTTTGCCGCCGTCCTTGCGCTCCACCCGGACTCGGTCCAGCACGGCGGCCGGGTCCACTGCCTTGATCATGTCGTGCAGTGTCAGCCCGGCCACCGCGACCGCGGTGAGCGCCTCCATCTCCACACCGGTGCGCTCCGTGGTGCGCACCGTGGCGGTGATCCGAATCTCCGGCTCGCCGCCATCGGGCAGTTGCAGGTCGAGCGTGACCCCGCTCAGCGCGATCGGGTGACACAGCGGTATGAGGTCCGGGGTGCGCTTGGCGCCCATGATGCCGGCGATGCGCGCGGTGGCCAGCGCGTCACCCTTGGGCAGGCCGTCGCGGCGCAGCAGGGCGAGCACCTCCTGGGTGGTGCGCAGCACACCGGTGGCCACCGCGACACGCGCACTCACGGCCTTGTCGGAGACGTCGACCATGCGGGCGGCCCCGGATGCGTCGACGTGGGTCAGATCCACCCGCGCGACCTTAACGTCCCGCCAGCCCGGCACGACGAACGCGTACAGGTTTGTGATCCGCGCCACAGTTTGCGCAATCCGGCCCGTCTCGCCGTCGTGTCTATTTCGTTATCAAACAGCGGCTGAACTGCACAAAGTGTGACTGATCAACGATTTTGATCACTCGATCGGGGCGTTTACTTGCCAACCGACGGCTTTTCTCCTCGGCTGCCGTCGCCTAGCGTCATGTCACGGCTCACCGGAACCCCCAGCCTTGTCGGCGAGCCGCGGTGTCCGTCGCGCGCTCCCCTGTCCAGCGGATCACCGGCCCCCGAGCACGAGCGTTGGACAGGACGGGAACGCCTGGCCGCCGGTCAAGACCGGTCGCCGGGCAGCCGCGACTCCCCCGCGGTCTCCCGGGTCGCGCGGCCACGGAGGGTGACCATGCCCGTACACCCGCACGTTCAGCGCGCTCGGCACCGAAAGCCGTCGAACACCGGCAAGACCCTCGCCAAGACGGCACTGGCCGGCGCGGTGGTGAGCTCGCCGCTGGTCACAGCGGCCCAGGCGCAAGCGGCCCCGGACAACGTCTGGGACAAGGTCGCCCAGTGCGAGAGTGGCGGCAACTGGGGGATCAGCACGGGCAACGGCTTCCAGGGCGGCCTGCAGTTCACCCAGTCCACCTGGCGCAGCTTCGGCGGTGGGCAGTTCGCCTCCTCGGCCAACAGGGCCAGCCGGGAACAGCAGATCGCGGTCGCGGAGAAGGTGCTCGCCGGGCAGGGCTGGAACGCGTGGCCGGTGTGCTCGCGCAAGGCCGACGCCCGAGGGGCCAGCGCGACACCGAGGGTGATCACCGCGAAGGCCCCGGTGAAGTCCATCGGCAGGAAGAACCCGGCGCGGATCACCCCGGCGACCCGTTCCACCGGCAAGCACGCGCTGCGCCCAGCCGCCCCGGCGCCCAAGCCACTGACCCCGGCCCTGCCCGCCACACCACTGACGCAGGCCGCGGCGGCACCCGCGCCGGTCATCCCGGTCGCGGGCAAGCTCACCCCGATCGACCGGGTCGCCGCGCCGAATCCCAGTCCACTGCGCACCCTGCCGGTGAACGCACCGGCGCCGGCCGCACCGGCGCCGGCCCGGCCCGCGCCGGCCGCGCCCGCCCCCGCGCCCGGGAACACGGTGCTCGCCGACCAGTCCGCGCCGGCCGCGCCGAGGACCTACCAGGTGCATGCCGGCGACACGCTCAGCGGCATCGCCGGGTCACAGCACGTGACCGGCGGCTGGCGGGCCATCTACGAGGCCAACCGCGGCGCGCTGAACAACGCCAACCTGATCCGCCCCGGCCAACAACTGAACCTCACCTGACACACGCGCTAGGAGGCGGCGTCGCGCACCGCCTTGGCCACCTCGGTGGCCACCGAGAGGTCGAACACGCTGGGCACGATGAACGACGGGTTCGGCTCGGGGACCGAGGCGGCGATGGCCCGCGCGGCGGCGCGCAGCATGTCGTCGGTGATGGTGCGGGCACCGGCGTCCAAAAGGCCGCGGAACACGCCGGGGAAGGCCAGCACGTTGTTGATCTGGTTGGGGTAGTCCGAGCGGCCGGTGGCCACCACCGCGGCGTGCTTGGTGGCGAGCATCGGGTCGACCTCCGGATCCGGGTTGGCCAGCGCGAACACCACCGCGTCCGAATTCATGGTGGCCAGTTCGGTCTCGCCGAGCAGGTTCGGCGCGGAGACGCCGATGAACACGTCGGCACCGACCAACGCCTCGGCCAGCGTGCCGGACCGGCGCTCGGCGTTGGTGTGCTCGGCGATCCAGGCCAGGTTCGGATCGCCGGCCAGGTCGGCCCGGCCGGGATACACGATGCCGCGCACGTCCACCGCGAGCACGTCACCCGGACCTTCCGGCTGCATCAGCCGGATGATGGCCGAACCGGCCGCGCCGACCCCGCACACCACGATCCGGGAGTCGGCGAACCTCTTGCCGACCACGCGCAGCGCGTTGCCCAGCGCGCCCAGCACCACGATCGCGGTGCCGTGCTGGTCGTCGTGGAACACCGGGATGTCCAGCATCTCGCGCAGCCGTGCCTCGATCTCGAAGCAGCGCGGCGCGGCGATGTCCTCCAGGTTGATCCCGCCGTAGACCGGCGCGATGACCCTGACCGTCTCGATGATCTGCTCGGTGTCCTGGGTGTCCAGACACACCGGCCACGCGTCCACCCCGGCGAACCGCTTGAACAGCGCCGCCTTTCCCTCCATCACCGGCAGCGCGGCCGCCGCGCCGATGTTGCCCAGCCCGAGCACCGCGGAACCGTCGGTGACCACCGCGACGGTGTTGCGCTTGATCGTCAGCCGGCGGGCGTCCTCCGGGTGCGCGGCGATCGCCTGGCAGATGCGCGCGACGCCGGGGGTGTAGGCGCGGGACATGTCGTCCCGGGTACGCAGGCTGATCTTCGGGTTCACCTCCAGCTTGCCGCCGAGGTGCACCAGGAACGTGCGGTCGGAGACCTTGCGCACCTCGACGCCGTCCATCGCGCCGAGCGCTTCGGTGATCTCCTTGGCATGTGCCTCGTTCAACGCATTGCAGCTGATGTCGATCACGATGTGATCCACACCGGCGTCCACCACGTCGAACGCGGTCACCACGCCACCGACGCGGCCGACAGCGGCGGCCAGGTCACCGGCCGAGCTGGCCGTCGGGGGCGCGGAGACCCGGGCAGTGATCGTGTATCCAGGTCCGGGTACGGGCACCCGAGCAGCCTACGGCTGACCGCCCCGACCGGACGGCGGCGACCCGCTGGGGGATCCGTGCTGAAACTCGCCGGCGGCCCCGTGCTGGACTTCTCCGGCAGACCGGTGCCGGGCCTCGCCGACGGGCCTGTGCCGGAACTCCCGCAGCGCCGAAGGAGTGTCCACGTCACGCGGGTCGGCCAGGTCGCCGCACTCGACCAGCCGCAGGCTGGGATGTCCGGCCAGATAGCCTCTTGCGCCCGCGTCACCCCGCGCGGCCGCGCACACCGCCGGCCAGTGCGAACGGCCGAGCAACACCGGATGTCCGGGCACGCCGGCATAGGCCGCTCGGGCGAGCACGTCGGGCCCGGCAACAACTACCGGTTCCGCGGAACCGCCCGCCAGGTCCGCCGAGCCACCCGGCCGCGCCGAGCCACCCGGTTCCGAGGAACCGCCCGCCAGGTCCGCCTGGGCCGCCCTCGACGTGACCAGCGAGGTAAGCCGGGACACCGCCTCCGCGCCCACTCCGGGAAGGTCGACCAGATGCAGCAGCGCGGCCGGCACCTCATGCGGGGCGGTCGAGGACAGCGCGCGCAGCCCGGCGCGCAGCGAGGCACCCATCCCATCGGCCCAGTCGGCGGCGATCACCACGGTCACCCCGCTGGGCACGAGCGCGGCGGCCCGTGCGGCGTCGGCACCGAGCACCACGTACACCGGCGAGCAGCCGCCGTCGCGCAACGTATCCAGCGCGCGGACCAACAGCGGCCGGCCGTCGACCTCGACGAACGCCTTGGGCCGGCCCATCCGCCGCCCGGCGCCGGCGGCCAACAACAGCCCGGCCGGAGTCATGGGCCGACGGCCGGTGTCCTCGGTCTCAGCGGTTGATCTCGGTGACCGGGTGCTCGTAGGCCACCTCGTCCAGCGGGAACTCCACGTCCCCGAACGGGGACATCGAGCCCTGCGTAGGGGCCGCGAGCTCGCTGACCGGGTGCGCGCCCTCGGGCAGCTTCGGCCAGGTTGGGTCGATACGACTGGGATGCGGGCCCTTGGCCACCGTTCCTCCTGGTGTCAACGACGTTTGTGGTGAGACTACCGTGGTAAGGATGGCCGGCACCTCCCTGCTCGACTGGCTGCGCGCCCAGCCTGACGCGACCCTGGTGGCGTTGTTGCGGTTGCGCCCGGACCTCGCGGTGCCTCCGCCGCCGGACCTCGCCGTGCTGGCTACCCGTGCCGGTGTCCGTGCCTCGGTGAACCGGGCCTGCGAGGACCTGGACACCTTCACCCTGGCGGTGTTGGAGGCGCTGGTGGTCGCGGGCGCCGACGCCGCCCCGGTGTCCCGCTCGACGGTCGTCGAGCTGTTCGGCGGGGCGATCTCGGCGAAGCGGCTGGACGCCGCGCTGCAACAGCTGGCCGAGCGAGCGCTGATCTGGGGCCTGCCAGAGCCGAGGCTGGTGCCGGCGGCGCTCGATGTGGTGTCGCGCTACCCCGGCGGCCTCGGCCGGCCAGCCAGCTCGCTGGCCGACCCGGAGGTGCTGCGCGGCCAGCTCGCCGACACCGCCGAGGAGGAGCGGCGGGTGCTGGAAGCGCTGGCCGCCGGTCCGCCGATCGGCCGCAGCAGGGATCCGGGCGCGGCGGCGGTGCAGCGGCTGGTCGGGCGGGGGCTGTTGCTGCGGGTGGACCCGGAGACCGTCGAGCTGCCCCGCCAGGTCGGCCTGGCGTTGCGCGGGCCCGCACCACTGGCCCGGCTGGTCACCGACGAACCCGCGCTGGACACCAAGGAGCCGGGCGCGCGGCGGGTGGACGGCACGGCGGCCGGCGCCGTGCTGGAGCTGCTGCGCCGCACGGAGCTGCTGATCGCGGCGTGGTCGGCGGAGCCGCCACCGGTGCTGCGCTCCGGTGGGCTCGGTGTCCGTGAGCTGCGCCGACTGTCCCGCGAGCTCGGGCTGACCGAGTCCGAGACCGGGCTGCTGGTCGAGGTGGTGGTGGCCGCCGGGCTGGCGGCCGACTCGGAAGGCCCCGGCGCGAGCGGCACCGGTTCGGAGTGGGTCCCCACCACGCAGGCCGACCTGTGGGCGGCGGGCGGTCCGGAGCAGCGCTGGCTGGCACTGGCCAGGGCCTGGCTGGAGCTGCCTCGGCTGCCCGGGTTGATCGGTCAGCGCGACGAGGCGGACCGGGCGCTCGCGCCGATGGCCGAGGAGCTGCGCCGGCCGCTGGCCCCGAGGGACCGCCGCCGGGTACTGCAGGCTCTCGCCGACCTGCCGCCCGGCCACGGCGTCTCCGGCGCCGACCGGTTGGCCGCCGTGCTGGCCTGGCGGGCACCTCGGCGTGGCGGGCGGCTGCGCGATGAGCTGGTCGGCTGGACGCTCGCCGAGGCGACACTGCTGGGTGTGGTGGCCCTGGGCGCACTGTCCGGGCCTGGACGGGCGCTGCTCAGCTCTCCCGACGCCGCCCCGGTGCTCGCCGCCCTGCGCGCCGCGCTGCCAGAACCGGTGGACAAGGTGTTGTTGCAAGCCGATCTGACGGCGGTGGCGCCCGGGCCGCTGCGGGTGGACGTGTCCGAGGAGATGGCGCTGGTCGCGGACGTCGAGTCGGGCGGTGGGGCAACGGTGTACCGGATCACCGAGGCCAGCATCCTGCGCGCGCTGGACGCGGGCCGGGCGCCGGCCGAGCTGCACGCGCTGTTCGCGGCCCGCTCGGCCACCCCGGTACCGCAGGGGCTGAGCTACCTGATCGATGACGTGGCCCGCCGGCACGGCCGGCTGCGCGGCGGCACGGCCCGCTCGTTCCTGCGCGCCGACGACGAGGTGCTGATCAGTGAGGTACTCGCGAACTCCGGTGCGCAGCTGTGGGAGCTGCGCCGGATCGCGCCGACCGTGCTGGTCAGCGAGCTGGCGCTGGGTGAGCTGTTGGATCGGTTGCGCGCCGCCGGGTTCAGCCCGGCGGCCGAGTCCGGTGACGGCACCGTGCTGGACCTTCGCGGGCCAGGGCGGCGGATATCGGCCAAGCCCCGCCCCGCCGCCCGCGGCGCGCTGCCGGTGCCCGGCGGGGCGCAGCTGGAGGCGCTGGTGGCCGGCGTCCGCGCCGGTGACCGTGCCGAGGCGCTACGCCCTTCCGGCCGGTCCGGACCGACCACCGGCCGCAACGGTTCGCTTGCCACCCTGGAGCTGCTGCAGGGCGCGGCCCGGCAGCGACACACCGTGTGGATCGGCTACGTCAACTCGCTCGGTGTGGCCACCCGGCGGATCATCCAACCGGTCAGCGTCGGCGGCGGGGTGCTGGAGGGCCGCGAGGTCGACACCGAACG
>DASYBQ010000067.1:0-14856 GCA_036500625.1 Pseudonocardia sp.
GTCGGGGGTGGGCCAGTTGGCGCTGAGGGTGGACTTGTCGGTCTTGCCGGAGTCGTGCATGGGCAGTTCGTCGGTGCGCAGCCACCAGTCGGCCGGTACCTCGAAGCGGGCCAGCTCGGTGGCGGCGAACTCGGCCAGCTCGGTTTCGGTCGCCGGCGAAATCTCGGTGCCCGGCTCCAGTTGGACGACCGCGCCGACCCGCTCACCGAGGTCGGCGTCCGGGCGGCCGAGCACCGCGACGTTGCGCACCCACTTGTGCCGCAGCAGCACCGCTTCCACATGCGCGGGCGCGATGTTCTCCCCGCCTCGGATGATCAGGTCCTTGATCCGGCCGGTGACGTAGAGCAGCCCGTCGACCACTCGGCCCAGGTCACCGGTGTGCACCCAGCCGTCCGCGTCGATCAGGTCGACTTCCTCGGTGCCCCAGTAGCCGACCATCTGGCCGGGGGTGCGCAGCACGATCTCCCCCTCGCCGTCCCCGGCAGGCGAGTCGATGCGCAGCTCCACCACCGGCAGCGGCGCCCCGGCGGTGGTGGGGTGCTCGGCCATGGTGACCCCGGACGCGGCGGCCACCGTGCCGCCGGTCTCGGTCATGCCGTAGATGGTGGACATGCCCTTGCCGGCGTTCGGGAAGGCCTCGCGCAGCCGCGCGACCAGCGCCGGCTGGACCGGGGCGCCGCCCATGGAGATCGACCGCACCGAGCTAAGGTCCCGGCCGTCGACCGAGGGGTGCGCCAGTACTCGGGAGGCCATGGTGGGTATCGCGCCCCACCAGGTGATCCGCTCCCGCTCGATCAGGTCCAGCACCTGCTCGGGATCGAACCGGCCCTCCAGGAAGACCAGCGTGTTGCCGCCGAGCAGGGCAAGCAGCAGCGACTGCAACCCGCCGATGTGGAACAGCGGCCCGCTCTGCAGGCTCACCGCGGGCGGCCGGGAGCCGTCCACCTGCTGTGGCAGCCGCCGGGACATGACCAGCAGGTTGTGCAGGTTGGCGATCACCGAGCGGTGCGCCAGCACCACCGGCTTCGGCGCTCCTGTGGTACCCGCGGTGAAGATGATGACGGCCGGGTCCTCTTCGTCGCCGCCTTCGGGTGCGGGGAACGGCTCGGCAACCGAGTCGCTGTCCACCACGGCGCGGACCTCGTCCACGCTGACCACTGTCCGGTCCGGGGACGTCGGTACCAGCGCGGCCCGTTTGCCGTCGGCCAGCACCAGCCGGGGCGTGACCAGCTCAACGGCGTGCCGCACCAGCGGGCCGCCCCACCAGCCGTTGCCCAGCGTCACGATCGCGCCGACCTTCAGACCGGCCCACAGGCTGATGACCCATTCCGGCGAGTTCGCCGCGAGCAGCAACAGCCGGTCACCCGGGCGCAGCCCTGCCGCGTGGAAGTGCGCGGCGACCCGCTCGGCGGCGGCGAACAGGTCGGCGAAGCTCAGCCGCCGCTCGCCCTGGATCAGATGGGTCCGTGCCGCCCAGCGTGCCGCGTCGTCCAGCAGTTCCACCACGTTGCGCCGCCGGGGCGAGTAGCAGAGGAAAGGCGGCTGCCCCTGTCGAGGAGCTACCGAGGTGCCCCACTCGAACTGCTCCGCACTGTCCGGCACGGCTCGAGTTTAGTCTAGAGTCCAATACTCGACAACTCGACTATTCCCGACCTACTATCGCCGCATGACGGTCCAGGAGAAGGCCGCGGTGATGCCGCAGGCGCTGATCGACGACTCGATGATCGAGTCCATGAAAGCCAAGGTCGGCGCGCAGCTGCGCATCGACCACTCGGTGAACAACGAGATCGCGTCCCGTATCGCGGTCACCAAGTTCGCCGGCGGCATCGGCGACATCAACCCGCTGTGGACCGACACCGACTACGCCGCCCGGTCGCCCTACGGCGGACCGGTGGCGCCGCCCTCGTTCATCATCGGCTGCTTCTCCGGCATCCAGTTCGGCTGGCCGGGGCTGGGCTCGTTCCACTCGATGTCACACCTGACGTTCGAGCGGCCGGTGTACTGGGAGGACCGGGTGGTGTCCTCGTGCCTGTACGACGGGTTCGACGGGCCGTCGCCGAGCAAGTTCGCCGGCCGCACGGTCACCGACCGGTTCGTCAACAGCTACCACAACCAGCGCGACGAACTGATCGCCAGCATCCGCTGGAATGTGATCAACTTCGAGCGGGGGTCCGCGTCGGCCAAGCAGAAGTCCAATGCCTCGGGCGGGCCGGTACTGCCGCACCCCTGGCAGCCCGATGAGCTGGCCGAGATCGAGGCGCGGGTGCTGGCCGAGCACCCGCGCGGCGAGGAGCCCCGGTACTGGGAGGACGTCGCCGGGGGCGATGTGCTGGACACCGTGACCAAAGGCCCGATCGGGCTGACCGACGAGATCGCCTTCGTGGCCGGCGGCGGCACCCCGATCCCTCGGCTCAAGGCGCACGCGGCCTCGCTGCACGACTACCAGTCACACCCCGCCTGGGCGTTCCGCGACCCGGTCACCAATGCACAGGAGCCGATCTACTCGGTGCACTACAACCTGCAGGCCGCCAGGGCGATGAGCGTCGCGTTCCAGTACGACGTCGGTTTCCAGCGGCAGTGCTGGCAGATCCACCAGCTGACGCACTGGGCCGGCGACCACGCCTGGATCCGGGAGTGCCGGGCGGAGTACCGCAAGTTCGTCTACCTGTCCGACGTGGTCGAGCTGCGCGGCGAGGTGACCGGCAAGCGGGTCGATGCCGACGGCGAGCATGTCGTGGACATCAGCACCGCCGCGGTCAACCAGCGCGGCGAGACGGTGATGCCGGGCAGCGCGGTGATCGCGCTGCCCAGCCGCGAGGAGGACAGCTCACCGGCCAGGCGGCGGGCCCGGTGAGCCCGGCGAGCACCGGGCCGGACATCTCGCTGGAGGATTTCACCGCCGAAGCGGAGTCCTACCTCGCGCAGCACTACCCGAGGGCGCGGCGCGGGGCCGAGCAGCGGTTCGTCTGGGGCGAGGGCAGCGACGAGGTCCGGGTCTTCCAGGAGCCGGATCCCGATGTCGAGGCGGACGCGCTGCCGGCCATCCGGGCCTGGCGGGCCGGGCTGTGGGAGGCCGGGCTCGGCTGGATCACCGGGCCGACCGAGTACGGCGGGCGTGGTCTGCCCAGCGCCTACCAGCGGGCCTTCGAGCGGGTGAGCCGCGGCTTCGAGGTGCCCGGCGACGGCTCGCTCACCGTCAGCCTCGGCATGATCGCGCCGACTATCCTGGCGCACGGCGGCGAGGAGCAGAAGCGACACTACCTGCCGAAGATGTTCTCCGGCGAGCTGATCTCGTGTCAGCTGTTCTCCGAGCCCGGCGCCGGATCCGACCTGGCCTCGCTGAGCTGCAAGGCCGTCCGCGACGATTCCGGCACCTGGCGGCTCACCGGGCAGAAGGTGTGGACCTCCGGAGCGCACCTGGCCGACATCGGCGAGATCATCTGCCGCACCGCCGACGAGCCGAGGCACCGCAACCTGACCGCGTTCCTGGTGGACATGCACGCCGAGGGGGTGCAGGTGCGCCCGCTGCGCCAGATGACCGGCGGCGCGTCGTTCAACGAGGTATTCCTCGACGACGTGCCGGTGCCCGACTCGGCGCGCCTCGACGAGGAGGGCAACGGCTGGAAGGTCGCGCTGACCACACTGGCCAACGAGCGCGGTGCGATGGGCGCCAGCTCGTTCGGCGGTGCCGGCATCCTGTCCACCGAACGGCTCGCCGAGCTGGTCCGGCACGCCGGCGCGGCGGACGACCCGGTGGTGCGCCGCGCGTTCGGCGAGCTGTTGGTGTCGCTGCGCGCGGCCCGCTACACCCAGCAGGTGATGAGCGCGCGGGCCAAGGCCGGCGACGCGCCGGGGCCGGAGGTCGCGCTGAACAAGATCGCGCTGTCCGACAACATGGCTAGGCTAGGCTCGTTCGTCGCCGAGGTGCTCGGCCCGAAAGCGGTCGCCGACACCGGCGAGTGGGGCAGCTACGCGTGGACCTCGGTGATCCTCGGCGCACCCGGCTACCGACTGGGCGGCGGCACCGACGAGGTGCTGAAGAACACGATCGCGCAGCGGGTGCTCGGCCTGCCGCGCGCCCGGTAGAGAGGACACCAGATGGTTGCCCAGTCCGCCCTCGCGGACAGCGCGGAACAGCAGGACCTGCGCGACACCGTGCGGCGCCTGCTGCGGGACAAGGCGCCGCTGGCCGCGCTGCGCGAGGGCGCCGACACCGGAGCCGGTTTCGACCGGAAGCTGTGGGACCAGCTGGCCGAGCTGGGGCTGACCGCGCTGGCGGTCCCGGAAGAGTACGAGGGCCTCGGGCAGACCGCGCTGGAGACCGCCGTGGTGTTCGAGGAGATGGGCCGGGGGCTGTACTTCGGGCCCTACCTTGCGTCGGTCGGACTGGCCGTGCCGGCGCTGCTGGCCTCCGGTGACGAGTCGGCCTGTGCTGACTTACTGCCCGGCATCGGCACCGGCGAGACCATCGGCACCGTCGCGGTCATCGAGTCGGACGGCTCGTGGTCGACCGAGGCGACCGACACCGAGGCGGTCGCCGACGGGGACGGTTGGCTGCTCACCGGCACCAAGGACATCGTGCTGGACGGCGCGGACGCCGACCTGCTGCTGGTCACCGCCCGGCACGACAACCAGGTCAGCCTGTTCGCCGTGCAAGCCGACGCAACTGGGCTGGACCGGACCCGGCTGGAGTCACTCGACCTGTCCCGCTCACTGGCCAGGGTCAGCTTCGCCGACACCCCCGCCCGGCTGGTCGGCGATCGCGGCGGCGCGCCGGCCCTGGTCGCCGGCGTGCTGGACCAGGTGCTGGTGGCGCTGGCCGCCGAGCAGGCCGGCGGGGCGGCGGCCTGCCTTGAGCTGTCCGTGGAGTACGCCAAGACCCGCAAGCAGTTCGGCCAGCCGATCGGGTCGTTCCAGGCGGTCGCGCACAACTGCGTCGACATGCTGCACGGCGTGGAGTTCTCCCGGGCCTGCGCCCGGTACGCGGCAGCGGCACGCGCGGAGGATGCCCCGGACGCGCGGGAGTCGGCCCGGGTCGCGGCGGCCTACTGCGGCGAGGCGTTCCGCGCGATCGCGGTACAGACCGTGCACGTGCACGGCGGCACCGGCTTCACCTGGGAGCACGACGCGCACCTCTACTACCGCCGCGCCTGGTCCGCCCGTCACCTGTTCGGCGGCCTCGACGACCACTACCGCGCCATCGCCGACCTGGCCCTCCGCGACGCCTAAAACGCACGGCACACAGCGAGTGGGCGCGGCACACATGTCCGGGCCTATGTGCGGCGACCACTCGCTGTGTGCGGTCAAGCCGCTGTGTGCGGTCGGCTCGTCAGTGGCCTACGGCCAGGACTTCTTCGAAGCCTTCGCGCAGGCAGCGCTCGAAGACCGGTAGGTCGGTGATCGCCTCGGGGTCGAAGTTCACCCCGATGCAGCAGGTGCCGTCGTAGGACACCATGGTCACCATCGCGGCCACCCCTGGCCGGGGGCCGATCGGGTACATCCCTTCCACCTGCGAGCCGGCCAGGTAGACCGGCTGGCCGAGCCCCGGGATGTTGGACGCCTGCACATCGCTCACCTTGGTCATGGTGCCTACCACCTCGGTCAACGCCGCCGAAGGCAGCATGGCCAGCGCGGGGGAGATCAGGTCGAGGAAGCCGATCGCCGGCTCCGCGCGGGTCGCCAGGATCAGCTCCCTGACCTGTTTGATCCGCCGCGCCGGGTCGGCTTCGCCCACTGGGCCGATGATCCGGGCGCCGGTGAACTTATTGCCGCCGAGTGGGTCGTTGCTGTCCCGCAGGCTGATCGGGATGCCCATCGGCATCTGCTCGATCCGGATCCCGAAGTGCTCGTGGTAGCGGCGGAACGTGCCGAGCACGCCGGCGAGGTAGGCGTCGTTGACCGACCCGGATGCGGCCTTGCCGGCGGCTTTCAACTCAGCCAGTGACAGGTCGTGCAGCGCAAGGCGGTAGCCCACTCCCTGCGTGTTCAGCAGCGGCGACCGGTCCGCGCGCGGCGGGTCCAGCATCCGGCGCAGCGACAGCCCGTAGTCGACACCGCGGCGTACTGTGCCGAACGGGTCCCGCGCGGTCCGCCCGACCAGGTCCAGGCCGGTGCGCGCCGCTCCGGCCAGCCTTCCCGGCGCGCCGGTGATCTCCTCGGTGAGCCGGTTGACCAGCACACTCCACGGGTTGACATCGGTCGAGGACTCGGTTTCCGGGTAGTCCGCCAGCCGGTTGCCGCCGGGGGCCTTCGTGGTGCTGTGCGCCATCTCCAGCAGCTGCACCATGCCGAGGCCGTCGGACAGCGCGTGGTGCAGCTTGAGCAGGTAGGCGGCCCGGCCGTCGGCCATCCCCTCGATCAGGAAGGCCTCCCACTGCGGCCGGTTGGTGTCCAGCGTGCGGGAGCAGAGCTGGCCGGCGAGGTCGAGCACGTCGCGCATCGAGCCCGGCTCGGCCACCCGCAGCCGCTGCACGTGGTAGTCCAGCTCGAAGTGCCGGTCCGGTGCCCAGGTCGGTGCGACCACCGGCAGCAGCGGCAGCACCACCCGGTCGCGCAGCCGGGGGATGGCCGCCGCCGCGCGCTCGTGGGCGGCGCGGAACCGGGCCCAGTCCGGCGGGGAGTCCAGGATCTCCAGCAGCGCGCCGCTGGACCGGGTGCGCAGGTCGCCCTCGGCCCGCCACATCACTGCCTCCGAGGCGCCCATCTGCGCGGGGCCACCCCATCTGACTGCCTCGGTCACATGATCACTTCCTCGATCCACCGGTGGCCGCGAGCCTGCCGGGTGTCCCGGCCGCGCGCAACAGGCGCTGCTGCCTGTACGCATACCGGGTAGTCTAGTGCTCTACTGTTGAGTACCCAGCTTAATCGGTGATCAACCTGCCTGTGTCGCGGAACCGTGCTGTGTGAGGACTCGTGAGGATGTCTGTCACCCGCCTGCTGGTGGCCAACCGGGGCGAGGTCGCGGCCCGGGTGCGGCACACGGCGGCCGCGCTGGGCCTTTCCACCGTCGCGGTGTTCGCCGCCGACGACACCTCCGGCCGGCACCTGGCGGGTGCCGAGGAGGCGGAGCCGCTGGACGGCGACGGCCCGAGTGCCTACCTGGACCAGGCGGCGCTGCTGGCGGTGGCCCGGCGGACCGGCTGCGACGCGGTGCACCCCGGCTACGGCTTCCTCGCCGAGCACGCCGACTTCGCGCGGCGTTGCGCGGACGCCGGGCTGCGGTTCGTCGGCCCATCGCCCAAGGCGCTGGCCTTCTTCGGTGACAAGGTGGCCACCCGGCGCCGGGCCGGCGAGCTGGGCATCGACGTGCTGGCAGGTACCGGGGTGCTGGACGGCACCGACCCGGCGGCCGACGCGGGCGCGGTGCGCGAGCTGCTGGCCGGCGGCCCGGTGATGATCAAGGCGGTTGCCGGTGGCGGCGGAAGAGGCACCCGCCCGGTGCGGGAGGCCGGTGAGCTGGACGAGCAGCTGCGCCGGTGCCGTTCCGAGGCGCGCAACGCCTTCGGGGACGACGGGCTCTACGCGGAGCGGCTGCTGCCCGCCGCGCGGCACATCGAGGTGCAGCTGGCCGGCGACGATACCGGCGAGGTCGTCGCGCTCGGCGACCGGGACTGCGGTCTGCAGCGCCGCCGGCAGAAGTTGATCGAGATCGCGCCCGCGCCGGGGCTGTCCGACCAGGCGCGGCGGCGGCTGCGGGACGCGGCGGTCCGGCTGGGCGGCTCGGTGGACCGGCTCGGCGTGGCGACGGTGGAGTTCCTGGTCACCGGCGAGGAGACGGTGCTGCTCGAGGTCAACGCGCGGCTGCAGGTGGAGCACACCGTCACCGAAGAGGTCACCGGGCTGGACCTGGTGGAGCTGCAGCTGCGGCTGGCCGGCGGCGAGAGCCTGGCGGGCCTGGGTCTGCGTGGTCCGCCGGCGGCCAGGGGTGTCGCGGTGCAGGCCAGGGTGAACGCCGAGCGGGTGGCCGGCGACGGCACGGCGCACCCGGCCAGCGGCGAGCTGACCGCGTTCTGCCCGCCCACCGGGCGCGGCGTCCGGGTGGACACCGACTGCCTGCCGGGTTACCGGGTCGGGCCGCGCTACGACTCGCTGCTGGCCAAGGTGATCGTCAGCGCTACCCACCTCGGTGCGGCCGCCGCCTTGGCGGACCGCGCGCTGGCCGAGTTCCAGATCGACGGCGTGGCGACGAACCTCGGGCTGCTGCGTGCGCTGCTGCGGCACCCGGCCATGCGCGAGGACTCCCTGCGCCGCACCGACTTCGTCGACACGCACGGCGCCGAACTGGCGGAACAGGCCAGTGAGCTGGCGCCACCCACCGACCGACTCACGCCGGAACCGGAGCAGGCCCCCGAGGGCGCGGTACTGGCACCGAGGCAGGGCGTGGTCGTCGAGCTGCCGGCCGCCGAGGGCGAGCACTACGCCGAGGGCGCCACGCTGGCGGTGCTCGAGGCGATGAAGATGGAGCACGTGGTCCCGGCGCCAGGCCCGGTCGCGGTGCGCGCCCTGCTGGTGAAGCGCGGCGACACGGTGGCCGAAGGGGACCCGCTGCTGGTCACCGAACCCGACGAGTCGCCCATTCAGGTCGACCAGGTCGCCGACCAGCAGGAACAGAATCTGGACCACATCCGCGCCGACCTCGCCGAGGTACTCCAGCGGCACCGGGGCGGGCTGGACGGGGCCCGCCAGGAGGCCGTCGCCCGACGTCACGCCCAAGGGCACCGGACCGTGCGGGAGAACCTCGCCGAGCTGTGCGACCCCGGCACGTTCGTCGAGTACGGCGCGCTGGCCGTCGCCGCGCAGCGCCGCCGCCGTCCGATGTCCGACCTGATCGCCCGCACCCCGGCCGACGGGATGGTCGCCGGCACCGCCCGGATCGGCGGCACCCGCTGCGCGGTGCTGGCCTACGACTACACCGTGCTGGCCGGCACCCAGGGAGTACAGAACCACCGCAAGACCGACCGGCTGCTGGAGCTGGCCCGGCGCGAGGAGATCCCGGTGGTGATCTTCGCCGAGGGCGGCGGCGGCCGGCCCGGCGACACCGACCAGCCCGGCTACACCGGCCTGGACGTGCCCACCTTCCATCTCGCGGCCTCGCTCGCCGGCCGGGTACCGACGGTGGCGGTAGTGGCCGGCTACTGCTTCGCCGGCAACGCCGCGCTGGCCGCCGTGTGCGACGTGCTGATCGCGACGCGGAACAGCGGCATCGGGATGGGCGGGCCCGCGATGATCTCCGGCGGCGGTCTGGGCGATGTCCGGCCGGACGAGGTCGGGCCGATGTCGGTGCAGTACCCGAACGGTGTCGTCGACCTGCTGGTCGACGACGACGCGGCCGCGGTGGCCGCGGCCCGGCGCTACCTTGCCTACCTGCACGGCCCGGTGCCCGACTGGGACTGTGCCGACCAGCGGCGGCTGCGACCGCTGGTGCCGGAGAACAGGGTGCGCGCCTATCCGGTCGGCCCGGTGCTGCGGCTGCTGTTCGACACCGACAGCGTGCTGGAGCTGCGCGGCGGCTTCGGCGCCGGCATGGTGACCGCGTTCGCCCGGCTCGCCGGCCACCCGGTCGGTGTCATCGCCAACAACCCGCTGCACCTCGGCGGCGCGATCGACGGCGACGCCTCGGACAAGGCGACCCGCTTCCTGCGGCTCTGCGACGCCTACCGGCTGCCGGTGGTCTCGCTGTGCGACACACCGGGGTTCATGGTCGGCCCGGCCGCCGAGCGCACCGGGACGGTCCGCCGGTTCGGTGCGATGTTCGTCACCGGCGCGCGGCTGCGGGTCCCGCTGGGCTTGGTGGTGCTGCGCAAGGGGTATGGCCTTGGTGCCATGGCGATGGCCGGGGGTGGGCTGCGGGCCAGCACGCTGGCGGTCAGTTGGCCGACCGGCGAGTTCGGCGGGATGAACCTGGAGGGCGCGGTGACGCTGGGGTACCGGGCCGAGCTGGCCGCGATCACCGACCCTCGGCGGCGGGAGGCCCGGCACGCGGAGCTGGTGGCCCGTGCCTACCAGCACGGCAAGGCGTTGAGCACCGCCACGGTGTTCGACATAGACGACGTGATCGACCCGGCGCAGACCAGGGCCGTGCTGCTGCACGGCCTGGGTCTGGGTGCCGGCGCGGATCCGGTCGGGTGACCGGGGTGGCGGGGTCGATCTGTCCGGAAGAGGCACGTACTCACCACGCGAGGGCGATGTGCGGCGCGCCGGGACCGCGCACACTAATTCCAAGAGTCGAGAAATCCGAGGCTGGAGGCCTAGTCAGATGATGACCGATCACAGCACGTTGTTCATTGGCGGTGAGTGGGTTGCGCCGAGTTCGGCGCAGACGATCACCGTGATCTCCGCGAGTACCGAAGAAGTGATCGGTTCCGTGCCGGAAGCCCAGGAGGCGGACGTCGACGCCGCGGTGTCGGCGGCACGCTCGGCATTCACCGACCCGGACGGCTGGCCGACCTGGTCCCCGGAGGACCGCGCGGCGGCCATGGAGCGGTTCGCCGATGCGCTGGACAAGCGGATCCCGGAGATCGCCCGGCACATCAGCTCGCAGAACGGCATGCCGCTGACGACTTCCACCCAGTTCGAGGCGTCGTTCCCCGCGCTGTTGTTGCGCTACTACGCCGGGGTGATCCGGGAGGCGACCTTCGAGTCGGAGCACCCGCACCTGATGGGCGGGCGCACCGTGGTGCGCCGCGAGCCGATGGGCGTGGTCGGCGCGATCGTGCCGTGGAACTTCCCGCAGTCGCTGGCCGCGTTCAAGTACGCGCCCGCGCTCGCGGCCGGCTGCACGCTGGTGATCAAGCCGTCGCCGGAGACCGTGCTGGACTCGATTCCGCTGGCCGAAGCGGTCAAGGAGGCCGGCATCCCGCCGGGCGTGATCAACTTTGTGCCGGGTGGCCGGGAGGTCGGTGCCTACCTGGTCTCGCACCCGGGCGTGGACAAGATCTCGTTCACCGGCTCGACGGCGGCGGGGAGGATCATCGGCGAGACCTGCGGCCGGTTGCTGCGCCCGGTCACCCTGGAGCTGGGCGGCAAGTCGGCGGCCATCATCCTGGACGACGCCGAGCTCGACCTGGAGAGCATGGGACAGGACCTGTTCCAGGCGACGATGTTGAACAACGGGCAGACCTGTTTCCTCGGCACTCGGATTCTGGCGCCGGAGAACCGCTACGACGAGGTCGTCGACATGTTCGAGGCGCTGGCCGGGTCGCTGAAGGTCGGCAATGCGCTGGAGGAGTCCACCCAGATCGGGCCGATGGCCAGCTCGGCGCAGCGCGAGCGGGTGGAGGGCTACATCGCCAAGGGCCGCTCCGAAGGCGCCCGGCTGGTGACCGGTGGTGGCCGGCCCGCCGACCAGGACAAGGGCTGGTTCGTCGAGCCGACCATCTTCGCCGACGTGGACAACAACCACACCATCGCGCAGGAGGAGATCTTCGGGCCGGTGCTGTCGCTGATCCGCTACACCGACGAGGCGGACGCGGTGCGCATCGCGAACGACTCCGAGTTCGGCCTCGGCGGCTCGGTGTGGACCAAGGACCGGGAACGGGGTCTCGGGGTGGCCCGCCGGGTGCAGACCGGCACGATCGGCATCAACCAGTACCTGCCGGACCCGAAGGCCCCCTTCGGCGGCGTCAAAGCCTCCGGCCTCGGCCGCGAGCTGAGCCCCGAGGCGCTGACCCACTACCAGCAGTACAAGTCCATCTTCTCCGCCTGACCTCGAGGTCAACCCGGGTAGCCCGCCGACGCGTTCGTCGGCGGGCTACCCATCGAGGACAAGAGCAAGATCGGGCGGCATCGCGGGGGCTCATGCTCAGCTCGTGAGCTGCCGGAGGAACCACCGTGTCAAGATCTCGTCGACCGCGCCGGCCGTGGGCAGCTGTGGAGCTGGTTCCAGGCCCGGTTCATCGGCCAACGGGTGCGCCAGGCCCGGCACAGTGGTCAGCTCGACCTCGTCCGGGTGCGCATAGTGCTCGCGTAGTGCATCGACAAGGGCAGCCGCGTCCGTGCGCAGTTCCGGGTGGTCCCGCTCCCCGCTGACAAGCAGCAGCGGCGGTTGTGCCGTGAGGTCTGCGGCACGGGCGACGAAGTCCAGTTCGTCGGCAGCCTCGCGAGCCTGGCCGGTCCACCGGTACGCGTGCCCCGCGAGGCCCTCGACGAGCGGGACGACGGACCGTATCCGCACAGCCGGGTTGACCAGCGCGACCGCCTTGAGCGGAGTCCGCTGTGTGGTCAGCACCTGCAGCGCCACGGCTGCGCCGAGCGAGGCACCGAGAACGCTGACCGGCTCCTCGTCGACCGGCAGCTGATCGCGCAGCGCGGTGAGCGCGGCCGGGAACTCGTCGGCGGCCTGATGGGTGAACGGGGCCAGAAAAGCCATCAGCGCGTCCTCGCGGGCGAGTTCGATGGCAGCGTCGACGCGGCCGTCGACCATCCGCGCGCCACACATCGGCATGCCAAGGTGCACCCGCCAGGCAGGCACCCCGGTCATAGGCAGCGCGGCCGCGAACGCCGCGTCCGTGCGCGGCGCGTCCAGCATGTGCCAAGTCACGATCAACGGCGCGGGACCGTCGACGGCTACGGCCGGTGGGAGCGCCGTGAACGGTACCCCGGCCGCGGTACCAGTGATCGTTTCCATGCTTCCCCTCGGTCCGAGGCTTGCCACCGTAGCCAGCGGGGCGGGGGCCGCGACTCCACTTCGCCAACGGCGAAACCGTCCCGGACGATCCGGCGGATCGGAGGGTGGGCTCCGGCCAGCGGATTTTCGCAAGTCGGACCGGTTACCGCCGTCTCGGTCCCGTTGATCGCCGACCACTGGGAATTGTCGGTACCCGAACATATGATCGAATCATGGTGAACACCGGTGAGCTTCCCCCCGGCCTGGCGGACCTGCCGGCCGGTCCCGGGCTCGCCGCTGCCCTCGCCGGGATCGACACCGCCCAGGTCAGTGATTACGACCGGCCGGTTGTGGCGTTGGCCCGGCGGCGGCAGATGACCCATCACCAGGCGTTGGTGTTGGCCGAGTCACGTGAACTCGGCCGCCGCGCCGGGCCGGCCGCCGGTGGCCCCCGGCGGTTGTCTCAGCCCAGCCAGTGGGCCGACGGGGAGGTTGCCGCGCTGTACACCTGCAGCGAGCGCGCCGCCCGCGCGGAGCTGGACTTCGCCGAACAAGTCATCACCCAGATGCCCCAGGTGTTCGAGGCGATGTTGGCCGGCTGGCTGGACCGGTCCAAGGTGTGGGTGTTCGCCGACTGTCTGCACGACCTGCTGCCTGAGTATCAAGACGCGCTGTGCGCGGCGCTGGTTGAACCCGCTGTGGGCTGGACCCCCGGGAAGTTGGCCAACCGGCTGCGGCGGATGATCCTGGAACTCGACCCCGGCTGGGCGGCCCGCCGCTACCGGGCCACCGTCCGCGAACGCGGCGTCACCGCCTACCTGAACGACGCCGGCACCATGACCGTCACCGGCCAGGGCCTCACCCCCGACGAAGCCGCCGCCGCGATGGCCCGCATCGACGACCTGGCCGCCGCCATCCGCCGCGCCGGACACCCCAACCCGCTGCACCGCATCCGCGCTGATGTGTACGTGGCCCTCCTCGACGGCGGGTTGAACGGCCTTACCCGCGACCAGATCATCACCACGATGCTGCGCCGCGGTGTCCGCCCCGAAGACACAGACATACCCGACACCGACACCGATACCGCGACAGGCGCTCTCCAACGCCCGAGCCACGTCACCCAGGGCAGCGACAACCGAGATCGTGCGGATCCTGAGCCCGCCGCCACTGAGCCCGCCGCCACTGAGCCCGCCGCCACTGAGCTCGCCGCCGGTGGGGCTGCCGAAGGCGGCGCGGATACCGGCGGTGAGCCGGTGACCGGGGTGGAGATTCGGGTCGGGCTGGCCGCTCTGCTGGGTGTTGACCAGCGCTGCGGCCAGCTCGCAGGGTTCGACTACGTGCTTCCGGAGACCGCGCGGCGGTCGGTGGCCAAGCAGTACCGGGGCGCGGAATGGCGCTTCGCCGTCACCGACAGCGAAGGCCGTGTCGTGTTCGGCGGGCTCACCCGCCGACGACCACACCTGCCCGCCGCCCGGCCACCCGGCAGATGCCGAGGCGGTGTCGTCGAGCTCCACATCTCCGCCGAGCTACTGACCACCCTCACCAGCCGCGACACCGGCACACTCCCGGCCGTGTACACCCGGTGGGCGCCGGTGCTGGCCGATATCGCCGCCCAATACGCCGACCGGGCACGACTGCTCGCGCAGCTCGAGGCCCGACCCCGCGGCCGGTTCTCCCACGCCGGGCTGGCCCGGTTCCTGTGTATCCGCGACCGGACCTGCGTCTGGCCCGGCTGCCGACGCTCCGCCACCGGCTGCCACATCGACCACACCCAAGACCACGCCGACGGCGGGCCCACCATCCAGGCCAACACCGCGCCGCTGTGTGCGCGGCATCACCTCTACAAGTCCGCCGGCGCCTGGAAACTACGTCAAACCCGACCCGGCGTCTTCGAATGGACCAGCCCCATGGGCCGCGTCTACCGCACCCAAGCCGAACCGCTCAAGCCGCCAGCACCATCGATCCCGCGGCCCAGGCCATCGACGCCGCCGCAGTCACCACCAGCAAAGCCGGCGACGCGCCCGGCTAACGACCCGGATCCGCCACCGTTCTGACCGACGTGGTCGTGTCGCCACGTCGTGGCCCAACGCGCAACGCTCCGCGCGGGAATCCGCTACACGGTGGCCTGGCTGTCCACCTTGTCGGTCACTTCCAGGATCAGCCGGGTCACCGTCTCGGGGTCATCGGACATCGGCACGTGTCCCACGTCGTCCAGCCTGATCAGCTCGGCGTTCGGCACCCGCCGGACCATG
>DASYBQ010000068.1:0-36014 GCA_036500625.1 Pseudonocardia sp.
GCATCAGGTCGATCAACGAGTACAGGATCTCGCTGGCGTCGGTCTCCATGTCCATCGCGCTGCGAGCCCTGACGGACACGAACGCCGGGTACTCGGCCCGACGGGCGCGTGCCGAGCGCAGCAGCTCCTGCAACGCCTTGCGTTCAGGTTCCGGGATGCGGTAGGCCTCGGCCAGTATCACCAGGTCCTGGCGCTGCAGCCGGGTCTCGCCACGCTCGATGCGGCCCAGCGTCGCCGGGCTGACGTCGAGCAGTCTGGCCGCCTCGTCGCGGTCGAGGCCGATCTCCAACCGGTAGGAACGCAGCGCCGCGCCGACCTGTTTGCGCTGGCTGATGCTGCTGGTGCTGGGGTTGTCACGGGTCGTCAACGTCGCGCTCCCTGGTGTGCATCCGGTCCGATAGGTACATGCTGTACATGAGTATGCATACTGAACGTCCTAACTGGACATAGCGAAGTTCACTCGATCGACTGAACGCTCATTCTGAACGTTCAGTGTTAACTTCTTGACGGTTGATCCCGCACGGCCGTCAAGGAGGTACCCGGTGGTCACGACCCTTCTGCTCGGGACCGGCGCGGCCGGGCACCGCCGGCCGCGGGTGGCACCGCGATGAGCCCGGCGGGCGGAACGCGGGAGCCGGCCCTGCCGGGGCTGGTGGAGTTGATGATCGCGGATCCCACGATCATCCCTCGGATCAACCGCGCCCATGTCGCGAACGCGCGGGGTGAATGCGCCGGGTGCGTGCGGCAGGCCAGTTGGCCGAAGTGGCCGTGCCTGCTGCGCCGCAGCGCGGTCGAGGCGCAGGCGGTGCTGACACAGCGCGGCCGGGCGGGTTGAGGCGGGCGTGTGCGCGGGGAAACACCGCCGCGCGCCGAAGAGGCCCTACCACCTGGCGCTCTGCCCCCCGCCCCGGTCGGTGCCGGCACGGCTGTGGGCCTGGCTCCGACCGCCGGCGACGGGGACCCGTCCGGCCCGACACGGAAAGAACCGGAGAACGTGGTGACGATATGGGGGAAACGGTTGATGGGTGAGAACGTGAGCGTGCGCACCACGTACCAGGTGGTGGGTTATCTGGACATCGGCGACCGGCCGCACGTCGAGCGGCTCGGCATCATGGAGCTGCCCGGCGAGGACGGAGGCGACTGCGCCCGCTTCCTGGCCAACCAGCTGTTGACCTGGCGTTTCGCCCGACCCGATCCGCCGTGCGCGGAACCGGTTGGCTACTCGGCCGAGCTGACCCGCGGTCGCCGCTACGCCGCGACCGGGCTGTGGGTGCCGGACGCGGGCGGGTTCGTCGACGTCGCCTACCTCGATCCCGACTGCGGCGGCGTGGAGTGGGAGCTCGGCACGCACACCGCGGCGGTAACCCGGTTACCCGCCCCGGACTCCGCCGGCTCGGGGCCCAGGTTGCTCCGCTAGTCCGGCGCGGTCGCGGCACGTCGAGTCCCCACACCCCGCCGCCGCACCCGGCCGCGCGCCGGTCTGGGCCGGACGGCAGGACGTCAGCTCAGCGCCACCTTGATAGAGCGTTCTAATCTAGACTGGCGCAGGCTAGCGGGGCCCAGGCAGGAAGGCGCGGCGATGGCGGCGGGACGGTCGGACACCCGGACCAGGATCGGGGAGGCGGCCACGGTGCTGTTCCGCCGCAACGGCTACTCGGGCACCGGCCTCAAGCGCATCGCCACCGAGTCGGACGCGCCGTTCGGCTCGATCTACCACTTCTTTCCCGGCGGCAAGCAGCAACTGGCCGAGGAGACGATCCGCACCTCCGGCGCCGAGTACGGCCGGTTGGTGCTGGCGGTACTGGACAGCGTGCCGGACCCGGTGGACGCTGTGCTGAATGCCTTCCAGACGGCCGCGGTACGCCTCGCCGAGACCGACTACACCGACGCCTGCCCGATCGCGGCCGTGGCGTTGGAAGTGGCCAGCAGCAACGAGACGCTACGGGTCGCGACGGCGCAGGTGTTCGACGAGTGGGTCGACGGGGCCACCCGGTGGTTCGGCCGGTGGGTGGCCGACCGGGAGGTGGCCCGGTCACTCGCCTACTCGATGATCATGATCCTGGAAGGGGCGTTCGTGCTCAGCCGGGCGGCCCGCGACCCGGAGCCGCTGCGGGTCGCCGGCCGTTCGATGGCCGAGCTGCTGCGCGGGGCCATGCCACGGCCCGGCCGGGCCTGACCGGGCGCGACGGTCACTGGTGTCTCGGCCCGGGCGCTCCTAGTGTCGGGGCATGTCGAACCAGACTGAGCAGGGTGCGTTCGTCCGCGAACCGGTGGCCCTGGACGAACGAATCACCTCGGACGGCTCGTCCCGGTGGCCGGTGGAACCCGGCCGCTACCGGCTGGTAGTGGCCAGGGCCTGCCCGTGGGCCAACCGGGCGGTGATCGCGCGCCGGCTGCTCGGCCTCGAACCGGCGATCTCCATGGGCATCGCGGGGCCGCTGCACGACAAGCGCAGCTGGCGGTTCCATCTCGACCCGGACAACCGTGACCCGGTGCTGGGCATCGAGTACCTGGGTGAGGCCTACCGCGCGGCGGACCCCGACTTCGGCTCCGGCATCACCGTGCCGGCGATGGTCGAGGTCGCCAGCGGCAAGGTGGCCAGCAACGGCTTCGCCCAGCTCACCGTGGACTTCGCCACCCAGTGGCTGGAGCACCACAGGGACGGCGCCCCGGACCTCTACCCGGAGCCGCTGCGCGCCGAGATCGACAAACGCAGCGAGGGCATCTACCACGACGTGAACAACGGCGTCTACAAGTGCGGCTTCGCGAGCAGCCAAGCCGCCTACGAGCAGGCGTACCAGGCACTGTTCGCCCGGCTCGACGAGCTGTCCGACCACCTGAGCGGCCAGCGCTACCTGGTTGGCGACACCATCACCGAGGCGGACATCAGGCTGTGGGTGACGTTGGTGCGCTTCGACGCCGCCTACCACGGCCACTTCAAAGCCAACCGCCAGAAACTGACCGAGATGCCGGTGCTCTGGGCATACTCCCGGGACCTTTTCCAGACGCCGGGGTTCGGCGACACCATCGACTTCGACCAGATCAAGCAGCATTACTACGGCGTGCACCGCACCATCAACCCGACCGGGATCGTGCCGAGCGGCCCCGACCCGACCAACTGGCTGGACCCGCACGGGCGCGAGGAGCTCGGCGGCCGACCGTTCGGCGTGGGCACACCCCCGGGTCCGCCACCGGCCGGGGAACGGGTGCCCGACCTGGCGCACTGACCACCGATCCGCGCTGCTCACCTGTACGGACCACTTGAACCCGCCCGCCAACAGGTGTGAGATCGAACACACGACGTGGAGGTAGCGAGCAGTTAGACGGAGGTGGTCTTGATGGCGGCCAGAGCGGATATCGGCCAGGGATCCGGGGTTATCGTGGCCCAGGAGCCGACAGCGATCCGCAACGTGGTGCTGATCGGACCGTCCGGGTCGGGAAAGACCACCCTGGTCGAGGCGCTACTGGCCGCCTCGGGCGTGATACCGAGGGTCGGCAGCATCGGCGACGGCAGCACCGTCTGCGACCACGACCCGGCGGCGGTGCGCCAGCGGCGGTCGGTCGGGCTCTCGGTGGCGCCGCTGTGCCACCAGGGCGTCAAGATCAACCTGATCGACACGCCCGGCTACGGCGACTTCGTCGGCGAGGTGCGGGCCGGGCTGCGCGCGGCGGATGCGGCACTCTTCGTGGTCAGCGCGGCCGAGGGAGCCGACGGCGGCATCGACGCGGCCACCATGGCGTTGTGGCGCGAGTGCGCGGCCGTCCGGATGCCCCGGGCCGTCGTGGTCGCCCGCTGCGACCACCAGCGCGCCGAGCTGGAAGCCGAGATCGACAACTGCCGGCGCACCTTCGGAACCGGGGTCCTGCCGCTGTACCTGCCGCTGCGCGATGACGGCAACCTGACCGGCTTGTACGGCCTGCTCACCCGGACCGTGGCCGGTGACCCGGCCGGTGCGCCGCCGGATGCCGAGGACGCCCGCAACGCCTTGATCGAAGGGATCATCGCGGAAAGCGAGGACGAGTCGCTGATGGAGCGCTACCTCGAGGGCGAGGAGCTGGAGACCGCGACGTTGATCACCGACCTGGAGAAGGCGGTCTGCCAGGCCAACTTCCACCCGGTGCTGCCGGTCTGCGCATCATCCGGAACCGGGGTGGCCGAGCTGCTGGAGCTGATGGTCGGCGGCTTCCCCTCCCCCGCCGAGCACCCGCTGCCCTCGGTCAGCGGGGTGGACGGCGCCGTGCATCCGCCGCTGTCCGCCGACCCGGCCGGCCCGCTGGCCGCCGAGGTGGTGCGGACCTCGGCGGACGCCTACGTCGGGCGGGTGTCGGTGGTGCGGGTGTTCTCCGGCACGCTGCGCCCGGAAGGCACCGTGCACGTGTCCGGCCACGGGTGGAACGGCACGCAGCGCGAGGACGAGCACCGCCACGACGGCGACGAACGGCTGGCGCACGTGTACTCGCCGCTCGGCGCCACCCTGCGCGAGGTACCCAGCTGCGTGGCCGGCGACATCTGCGCGCTGACCAAGCTGGGCACGGCGGAGACCGGCGACACGGTCTCCGCGAGCGACCACCCGCTGCTGCTCACGGCGTGGCCGCTGCCGGAGCCGCTGCTGCCGGTCGCCATCGCCGCGCATTCAAGAGGGGACGAGGACGCCCTGGTCAAGACGTTGGCCCGGCTGGTCGCCTCGGATCCGACGCTGCGCCTGGAACGCAACCAGGAGACCCACCAGACCGTGCTGTGGTGCATGGGCGAGGCGCACGCCGACGTGCTGCTGTCCCGGTTGCGGGCCGGCGGCGTCGAGGTGGACACCGAGCCGGTGCGGGTGCCCATGCGCGAGACGGTGGCCAGCGCGGGCAAGGCCACCGGGCGGCACGTCAAGCAGTCCGGCGGGCACGGCCAGTTCGCCGTCTGCCATGTCGAGGTGGAACCGCTGCCCGGCGGGTCCGGCTTCGAGTTCGTCTCCAAGGTGGTCGGCGGCTCGGTGCCCACCCAGTACATCCCGAGCGTGGAGAAGGGGGTGCGGGCCCAGATGGAGCGCGGGCTGACCGAAGGGGTGCCGCTGGTGGACATCCGGTTCACCCTGGTGGACGGCAAGGCGCACAGCGTCGACTCCTCGGACGCTGCCTTCCAGACCGCCGGCGCGCTCGCGCTGCGGGCGGCGGTCGCGAACTGCGGCAGCCTGTTGCTCGAGCCGGTGGACGAGGTCGCGGTGCACATCCCGGACGAGTACCTCGGCGCCGTCCTCGGTGACCTTTCCGCCCGGCGGGGCCGGGTGCTGGGCACCGACATCGACGCGGGCGCGCCGGATGGTGGGCACACGGTGGTACGGGCCGAGGTTCCGGTGGCGGAGCTGCTGCGCTACGCGGTCGACCTGCGAGCGCTCACCTCCGGCACGGCGGTGTTCACCCGCATCTTCGCCCGCTACGAGCCCGCCCCGGAACACGCCAAAACCTGACCCCACACGCCCAAGCGCCGAAACAGACATGAGCGCCCTTTCTTCAAGATCAAAGGGCGCTCATGTCTGTGTCGGCGTCAGGGGGCGGCCTCGACGGGGTCGTCGGCCTGGCGCATGGCGTTTGGGTGGGCGCGCAGGTAGGCGGTGCCGGTCGCGGTGCCCCAGAAGTAGATGGCCAGCGAGACCACCGCGACAATCAGTGAGTCCCACGGGGCACCGATCACGCCGAGACCGTCGAAGCTGCCCAGTACGGACATCGCATACAGGAAGGTCAGGTGGGTGATCAGCCACCACCCACCGCGCAGTTCGCCGGGCCCGTGCTTCTGCCGCAGGTAGGTCACCGCGTACCAGAGCAGGCCGGCCACCACGATGGGGATGGTCTTGAGCAGGTCCGTCCAGCCCACCCAGTAGATCACCAGCGCACTGACCACGAACGCGAACGGCGCGATCACCGTCATGCCGCGCAGCTGGTTGTCCTCGCTGGTCACCCCGGTGCGGCGGAAGACGAGCAGGCTCACCGCGCCGATGGAGAAGGTGAACACCGCGAGTGTGCCGGTGACCGAGACGATCTGGTGCCAACTGGGCAGCGGCAGCAGGAACAGGGTGCCGATCAGGAAGTTTGCGATCAGCGCCCTGGTCGGTACCCCCCACCGCTCGTTGACGTTGCGCAGCCATCCAGGGAAGAAGCCGTTCTTGGCCAGGCCGTAGGAGTTGCGCGCGTTGCAGGCGGTGTAGCAGATGCCCGAACCGGACGGGGACAGCATCGAGTCGGCGATCAGGGTCCAGTACAGCCAGCTCATCCCGAGCAGCAGGGCCAGCTGGGCGAAAGGCGAGTCGAAGTTCACCCCGTGCCAGCCACCGCCCAGCATCTGGCTGGGCACCGCGCCGAGGAAGGCGAGCTGCAGGCCCAGGTACAGCACGATGGTCACCAGCAGCGTGGTGACCAGTGCGGCCGGGATGTGCTTGCGCGGGTGGCGCACCTCGCCGGACAGCTCCACGATATTGCGGAAGCCGGTGTAGGCGAACACCATGCCGGCGGTGGCGATGGTGCCCAGCGCGATCCCGTAGCCGTAAGGGGCGAACCCACCGTGCCCGCTGATGTTGCTGCCGTCGAAGCCGGAGGCGATCAGCAGCACCGCCGTGGCGGTCGGGATCAGTACCTTGATCGCGGTGACCGTGTTGTTCGTCCTGGCGAACAGCTGCACGCCGAAGTAGTTGACCATGACGAAGACGGCCATCAACACGATGGCTGCCGCGATGCCGAGCCCGGTGAGCTGCTTGCCCGCGTAGATGCCTGGCAGGTAGGAGCTGGCGTACTGCAGCACACCGGCGGCCTCGGTCGGCGGGTTGCCCAGGTAGCAGACCCACATGCTCCAGCCCACGATGCTGGCGGCGAACCGGCCGTTGGAGTAGAGCGGGTAGCGCACCAGCCCGCCGGACTCCGGGTGCGCGATGCCCAGCTCGGCGAACACCAGTGCCACCGAGAGCATCAGCACGCCGCCGATCACCCAGGCGATCAGCGAGGCCGGGCCGGCCGACTGGGCGGCGTACATCGCGGAGAACAACCAGCCGGAGCCGATCACGCTCCCGAGGCCGGTGGCCACCAGGGACCAGTATCCGAGGGTCTTGCGTAGTTTCGCGTCTTCCGCCCGCGCGGAGTCCACCGTCGCCGTCATCGGCACAGTGTCCGCCCTGTCACCCGTTCGTGCACGTCGTCCCGTGCCGCGGCGCGGCAAGCGGGCCGCCGCCGGGTGAGCCAGCTGATCTGACGGCGCGTGGCCCGTGCGACCCCGGCCAGGCACCCGCCCGCGAACCGCCTGTCAGCCACGCTGAATCCGCCAGCCGCGCCCGGCAGGTGCGGTTACATCCGCATCTGCCGCGCCGGTGCGCGCAGTTCGTCCGCGACCCCAGGAGGTGCTGGGGCCCGGGTCGCACCTACTACTCGGCGGAGCCCACCGCCGACACGATCTGGCTCGCGGTGTTGGTCATGCTCATCTCGTTGGGGTGCCACGGGGCCGCCGCGTGGGTAACGGTGCGGTTCTCGACCCAGCGATCCGGGACCGGGGCGCAGATACCGTGGCCGACGCTGCTGCTCGCCGTGTCGACATAGGTGACACCGGCCGCCTCCGCCTGCTGCTTGATCATGTCATTGATACCGGCGAAGGCCTTGGCGAGGTACGGGGTGTCTCCGGCACTGAACCCGCCGGGGCAGGTGGTGGGCGAAATAACGGTCGGGTATCCGATGACCAGCACCTTTGCCCCCGGAGCCCGGGCCTTGATGCTCTTGTAGAGCGACAGCAGTCTCGGCGCGGCGGCGTTCGCCATATTGGCTAGGCCGTTCGGACCGAACTGAGTGGCGCACGGCGCCCCGGGCGCGGTGTACACCGACCGCACGCCACAGCCGAAGACGATCTGGGGGAAGCCGACGTCGTTGCCGCCGATGCTGACCGTCACCAACTTGGTGCTCGCCGACACCGCACTGATCTGCCCGCCGACCACGTTCTGGATGACGGCACCGGCACAGCTCACGTCGTTGAACGGCGTCGAACCGAGCTTCTGGCGAACCAGCGAGGGATAGTTCGCGCCGGAGCGGCCGCACACCGGGGCAACCGTCGGCGGGATACTAGGACCTGACGTGTACGAGTCGCCCATCGCCACGTACGCACCGCTGGGGGCCGCGAGTGCCTGCCCAGGCACGACGAGCGCGCTGGCCGCACCCAGTCCTATCGCCACAGCGGCGGCCAGCGTCAGGCGCAACGTCCGACCCTTCATTGATCCTCCAGATGTTATAACGGATTTCGGGGATCATAGTCGCCCGTCTGGAGTACCTTGCTAGGGGCCACGTTAGTACTTTCGAGTGAATATCACCTGAATGCCCAGCAACGGCCACCCATTCGTGGCCTCGTCCGCCGCTCGACCGCGGGCATTGTCGGCTCAGTCGGCCCGCACATGCAAGACCCGCACGAGCACGGCGTAACGACCACCAGACCGGCCAGCAGCACGGCGAGCACCGGGCCGGCCATCTCCGCCGGGGCCGCCGACTGGTCGAGCCGGACCTGGCCGGGCAGCACCCACGGGTACAGCGCCATGGCCAACCCGGCAAGTAAACCCGCTGGTCCGCAAGCCGCCGCCAGCCGGGCCAGCCCGTGGTGGCGGCGCCACAGCAGCAACAGCCCGAGCAGTCCGCCGAGCGCCGACACCGTCACGGCCGGCAGACCGACTCCGCGCAGCTCGCCGGCCAGGAAGCCCGGCAGCAGCGGCAACGCGGCAAGTGCGAGCGTTCCCGCCAGAACCCCCGAGCCCAGCGCCCGACGCCGGAACCTGCCGGCCAATCTCGGCGAGCCGTTCCGCTCGGCGTCCCGGCTCAGGTACACGGCCGCCAGATATGCGCAACAGGCCGCCGCGAGCAGGCCCGCGAGCAACGGCAGGGGCGCGAGATAGGGCCGCCAGAGACCCGCCGAACCGTCCGGGCGCAGCGTCCCGGTGGCCAGCGCGCCGGCCGCCGCGCCAAGCGCGAACCGTGTGGCCAGCGACGAGATGGCGAACACCCGTCCCCACATCTGCGTGCCGCGCACCGGCCGGTCCGCGCCGGGGGTCGGGCCCGGCGAGCCGTACTGGCGGAACACGAATGCGGCGCCGCGCAGTCGGGTGCGGGGCAGCGCCTCCAGCGCGGCGAGCTTGGCCGGCTGGGCACCGGCCGGGTGGCCCGGTCGCCCACCAGCACCTGCAGCGGCGCCATGGCCTGTCCGAGGGTGGCCTCGGCCGGCCAGCGCTCGTCACCGGTGCGCAGTCCGCGCCATTCGGCGAACAGCATGAGCCAGGGCATACCAACCCCGAGCACCGCGAACACGATGTGGAAGCTCAGTGAGAGCTCCATCTGCTCCCGGGCCGCGGTCAGGTCGTCGATCATGCCGCGAGCGTACTTCTACATGCCGTAGAATTTCTACCACTTGTAGAATGAGCACGGTCACCATGGCGGCGATGCGGAGTTGACTACCGTTGGGCCTCGCGCGGCAGGCGCGGCCCCGGCGCGAAGGAGAGCGATGGCGAGCCTCGGCGAGCTGGAACGGGCCGTGATGGACGTGCTCTGGGCGGCGCGGCAGCCGTGCACCGCGCGCGACGTGCAGGAGACCTTGGCCGCCCGGGAGCTGGCCACCACGACAGTGCTCACCGTGCTCGGCCGCCTCGAACGCAAGGGGCTGGTGGCTCGTACCAAGGACGGGCGGGCGCACCGCTACCGCGCCCGCGCCACCCGCGAGGACCACATCGCCGAGCTCATGCGCGATGCGCTGGAAGGGGCGCCGGACCGAGGCGCGGCGCTGGCGAGGTTCTTCGGCGGCATGCCGCCGGATGAGCAGGCCGCACTCCGTGACCTGCTGCGGTGACCTGGACCGCCGTCGCGCTGCTGGCACTGGGCGTGCTGCTGGCCGAGCCGGTGAGCCGGATGTTGGCCGGTGCCCGGTGGCCGACCAGGGACCCGATCGGGGCACTGCTGCTCTGGCAGGCGGTCGGCCTGTCCGGCGGTCTCGCACTGCTGGGAGCCGGAGTGACCTACGGGCTCGCCCCGCTGGGCGGCTCGCTGCCCGCCGCACTGAGCACCCTGCACTCCACCCGGGTCCACCTCGCTACCCCGCACCTGGCCGCCCTTTTCGCCTCTGCGGCACTGGCGGTCCGGCTGCTCGGCGTGCTCGGGCTGGCCACCGTGCGCACCCTGCGGTCCCGCCGACGCCACCGCAACCTGCTCGACGTGCTGGCCACCCCGTGGCCAGCGATGGCGGGCGCCCAGGTGCTCGCCCATCCCCTGCCGGTCGCCTACTGCCTGCCAGGACTGCGCTCCCGCCTGGTGGTCAGCGAAGGGGCACTTGCCGCGCTGTCCGCCGACGAGCTGGCGGCCGTGCTGGCACACGAACACGCCCACCTGCGGGAACGCCACGACCTGGTGGTGCTGCCGTTCGTCGCCTGGGGCGCGACGGCGCCGTGGGTACCCGGCATGGCCCGCGCACAGGCGGCGGTCGCGGCACTCGTGGAGATGCGGGCCGACGACGTGGCAAGGGCCCACGCCGGGCGGGGCGCACTGGCCGGCGCGCTGCGCCAGGTCGGCGGCACGGCGGCCTCGGCGACGCTGACCTCGTTCTCCGCCGCCCTCACCCGCCGGCTGGACCGCCTTGGCCACACCCCGGCCGAGCTCCCCACGACCGCCCGCCTGATCCCCCGCCTCGCCGCACTGACCCTGGTAGCCGCGCCCACCATCGCCCTCCTCGCCCCCTGACCGCAAAACCCCTGGCCAGACCTCGTGAGTGATGAGGATCGCTATAGCGTTACTAATCACTCACGAGCTCTGAGCAGGGGTTTGTGGTCAGGGGATGCCGAGGGCGCGCAGGCCGGCCGTGCCGCCCGCCGCGAGGAGCACCACCACGACAAGGGGCAGTCGGCGCCAGGCGGCGAGTGCGCCCAACGCCACGCCCGCCGGGCGCGCCCAGCCGGCAAAGCCGACGCCTTCGATCAGCGCCCCGGTGGCGGCCACCGCGACGAGCAGCGCCACGGCACCCAGGTCCAGCAGCCGCGACACCCGCGCCGGGATGACCAGGCTCCGGCGCAGCACCAGGCCGGAGAGCCGGATCAGGTAGGTGCCGCCGGCCAGCACCGCGACGGCCCAGCCGGTCACGACACGACCGCCTTCGCGGCGGTCGCCCGGCCGGCGGCGAGCAGGCCACCCAGCGCGAGCAGGACCGGTAGGCCGGGCGGCAGCCATGGCGTGGCCAGCAACGCGAGCCCGGCACCGAGCAACGCGACCCGGGCCGCGTCCGGTCTGCGCAGGCCGGGCAGCAGCAGAGCGAGCAATGCGGCGGGGAACGCGGCGTCCACCCCGAAGCGGCCCGGATCCGCCACCGCCGCGCCGGCCAGCGCGCCGAGGGCCGTACCGGTGTTCCACCCCAGGAACATCAGCATGCCGACCCGCCAGTAGGTCCGGTTGGCCAACTCGGGATCCGGACGGGACCGGGTGCACGCGACCACCTCGTCGACCATGAGGTGGGTGCCCAGCACCCGGGCCGGCCAGGACCTCCCGACGATGCCACCGACGGCGAGCCCGAACGGCAGGTGCCGCAGGTTGAGCAACAACCCGCCCAGCACGGCCGCCAGCGGCGCGCCACCCGCCGCGACCACCGCAACGGCCAGGAACTGCGACCCACCCGCGAACACGAACACCGACATCGCCACGGTGAGCAGTAACGGCAGATGAGCGGACGCTGCCAGTGCGCCGAACGACCCACCGACCACGATCATCGCGGCGCCCAGCGCCAACCCGTCCCGGGTGTGGTCACTCAATGGCGCTCGCGGTGTTCGCCATATCGAACGCATGTCCTTTATGCTGAACGCGATACCGCCCGTTCGTCAAGTCGAACAGAGAGACTCGTGGAGCGAACAGATCCCATCCCACTCATCGCTCGGGCGCTGCGCCGGGAACGCGACCGAACCGGGCTGTCGTTGACCGAGCTGGCCAGAAGGGCCGGCATCGCGAAGTCCACGCTGTCCCAGCTCGAGGCCGGGCACGGCAACCCGAGTGTGGAGACCCTGTGGTCGCTGGCCGTCGCGCTGGGAGTGCCGTTCAGCAAGGTGGTGGAGCCCGAAGGTAGGCCGGTGCGGGTGGTCCGGGCCGGTACCGGGCCGGTGGTCACCTCGGACCAGGCCCTGTTCACCGGCACCATGTTGGCCGCCTGCCCGCCCGGAGCGCGCCGCGACATACACCTGGTGACCATGGAGCCCGGCCCGGACCGCCGCGCCGAGGCGCACATCCCCGGCACCCTCGAGCACAACGTCGTCATCTCCGGGCGGCTGCGCTGCGGACCCGTCGGCGAGGAGATCGAGCTGGGCACCGGCGACTACGCGTGCTACCCAGGCGACGTCCCGCACAGCTACCGCGCGCTCGAGCCGGGCACCGCTACGGTGATGGTGATGGAGTACGGCTGAAACCTAGGCCGGCGCCGTGTTGTTCGTGCAGGTCACGTTCGTGACACCACGACCGCCGGTGACCTTGTTGTCACAGCCGACCACGGTGCGGGTGGGGTTCCTGGTCACGTTGATCGCGAATCCGGTGCCGGCGCCGAGGTTCGAGGTGTTGTGGGTGAAGCGGTTGTCCACGCCCCAGCCGGCGAGGATCTCGTGCACCTGGTAGCCGTCCACCGGGCTGTCCGAGCCCACGTTGTCGGCGATCAACCAGCGGTTGCCTTTGACGTCGACCCAGGAGTCTGCGTACGCACCGCGCAGCGCGCGGCCGGAGAACGTGTTGCCCCGCAGAACTCCGCCGGTGGTGCCCTCCTTGATGTCGACGCACTCGGCGGCCACGTCGGTGACGGTGTTGCCCGCCACCACGTTGCGGTCGCTGCGGTCCGGGCCTCCGCCGCCGAACTTCGGCCAGTTCTGCCGCGCGCTGCCCACGTAGATGCCCTCGCCGAACTGTGCATCGGTGAGCCCGGTCCGCTGGATGTCGTTGTCGCGCACCGTGTTGTCGCTGCTGGCGGCGCGCAGGTGCAGCCCTTCCTGGCCGACCTGCTCGATCACCAGGTTCTCCAGCACGTTTCCCTCGGCGTGGTCGGCCACCAGCCCCTTCTGGCCACCCCGGATGGTGAACCCTGCGACTCGCCAGTGCGCGGCGCCGTCCAGGTGCAGTGTGTAGCCGGCCGACCCGAGCAGCACCGCGTTGCGACCGCCGCACAGTGTGATGGGCCGCGCCGCGCTGCCCTGGGCGCGCGCGGTGAAGTTGCCCCGGTAAACACCGTCGGCCAGCGCGAGCACGTCGCCCGGCTGTGCCCCGCTCAACGCCTGGGTCAAACCACCCGCGTCCCGGACCGGATGGTTGGCCGGCCCGCACCCGGTCTTCGCGGGACCGGCCTCCGGGACCCGCCCGGTGATGCGCGCCGCCGGAGCCGTGACACCCGGAGCCGGAGCAGGCCCGGCGCCCGGGGCCGACACGGGAGCCGGAGGCACAGCGTGTCGGCCCGGTGTCGGCGCGGGTCCGGCCGGGTCCGGCGCGGGCCAACCGTGCGGCGCCAACGGCGACGGTTTCTCGGAAGGAGACGCCGAAGCTGGTGTCGACGGCAGCTCGGACGGACCCGGCGACCGTGCAAGCGGACCGGCGGGTATGGCTGGCAACAGGACCACGGACGCGGGCGACTTGCTCGGCGGCGCCGAGGCAGACGACGCGGCCGACGGCGGCAGCGCGGCGTCCGTCGGCAACGGCGCGCTCGACGGCGCGGCCGGCTCCAGCGCATTCGGTGACGCTGCCGGCCTCTGCGCATTCGGCGCGGTGGCCGGCGGCGGCGCGGTCGGCGCCGTTGTCGGGTTCGGCCCGGACGCGGGTGGCTGGCCCGGGGGCGAGGATCCGCCGTTCTCGGCGGAATCGGCCGGAGCCTGTTCCGGCGTCCACGGTGATGCCGCGTCGGGCGCGTCCCCGCCGACCACGCTGGGCACGCCGGGGATGCCCGCCGCCCGCCGCGCCGGCAGCTCGACAGCCCCGGACGGCCGGGTCCCGCCGGCGCCGGCGGCCGGCGGGTGGGCGGCGGCCGAGCGTCCGGTACCCGGCCGACTCCGTGCGGAGGACTCGACACGGGGAGGTACGGCCCGACGCTCCGGACGGACGCCAGGCGCGGTAGTGGCCGCCGACCTGGTCGGGTCGGCCGTCCTTCCCTGCCTGGGTGCCGGCGGCGGGGCGGCCGCCGCCGGAGCGCGCTCGTGCGTTCGTCCCGCGCCGGTGCCCGCCGTGCTCGTCAGTCCCGCAACGGGCCCGGGTGGCCCGATGTTCGGGCTGGGCATCGCGGCGCCGGCCGGTTCATGCGGCACGACGACCGCGCCGGCCGTCCCACTCGAAGGGCGGGCGGAGCCGGACTGGTCGCGGGTGAGAATGTTCCCGCCGCCGAACAGCGAGGCGAGCACCGCGGCGGAAGCCAGCCTCGGCACGGTCAGCGGCGCCACGATGAGTGCGCAGACCACAGCCAGGGCAAGCAGTACCCGGCGCGCCCGGTCCGGGGCGGCGCCACGCGGCACCGGCAGCACACCTCTGGCCCGGGCCCTGCGGTTGCGCCGCAGCTCCCGGGCTCGCGCCCTCAGGGCTGCGCCCATCGCGGCTCCCTCTCGCCAGCGGCCTGACGGGTCGCCGCCCGGTCAGGCCGAGTGATGGCGACCAGGCACACCCAAGGCGCGGCCAGCCCTCGTGAGTGCGTAGCGCCCTCAGGAGGGGACTACGAACTGACGAGCTGGCCGGGGCGCGGGCGTGGCAAGATCACCGTTCAGCGAGATGGAGGGTATGTCGACGCTGAGGACTCTTAGCGCAGACGCGCCGAGTCTTGTGACTCATGGTGAGCGAGCGCAACCCGTTAGCGTGAAGCAGTAACCGAGAAGGAGCTGGTGTCGGTCCTATTTCTTCGCTGACGGTCACCAGCCGCGCTGCGCGTAGCGCTCGCCATCGGGCAGGTCGCCCACGTTGATGCCGACCATGGCCTCGCCGAGGCCCCTGGAGACCTTGGCGACCACATCCGGGTCGTCGTGGAACGTGGTGGCCTTGACGATGGCTTCGGCCCGCCGGGCCGGGTCGCCGGACTTGAAGATGCCGGAGCCGACGAACACGCCCTCCGCGCCCAGCTGCATCATCATCGCCGCGTCCGCCGGGGTGGCGATCCCGCCAGCGGTGAACAACACCACCGGCAGCTTGCCGGCGGCCGCCACCTCGGCGACCAGCTCGACCGGAGCACGCAGCTCCTTCGCGGCCACGTACAGCTCGGCGCTGTCCAGACCGCCCAGCCGGCGGATCTCGCCGCGGATCGACCGCATGTGCCGGGTGGCCTCGACCACGTTGCCGGTACCGGCCTCGCCCTTCGAACGGATCATCGCGGCACCCTCGGAGATACGCCGCAGCGCCTCGCCCAGGTTGGTCGCGCCGCACACGAACGGCACGGTGAAGGCCCACTTGTCGATGTGGTGCGCCTCGTCGGCCGGGGTGAGCACCTCGGACTCGTCGACGTAGTCCACCCCGACGGACTGCAGTACCTGCGCCTCGACGAAGTGTCCGATCCGGGCCTTCGCCATCACCGGGATGGACACCACGTCGATGATGCCGGCGACCATGTCCGGGTCGCTCATCCGCGCCACGCCACCCTGGGCCCGAATGTCGGCGGGCACCCGCTCCAGCGCCATGACCGCCACCGCGCCCGCGTCCTCGGCAATCTTCGCCTGCTCCGGCGTGACCACGTCCATGATCACGCCGCCCTTGAGCATCTCGGCCATGCCCCGCTTGACACGGGCGGTCCCGAGCCGGGACACACCTGGCTCCGCGATCGACTCGGGACGGTGGGATGCGAGCTGCTCGGCGGACACGCTGCGGCCTTCCTGGTTCGACTGATGCACCCGTAGGGGTACACCACATTGTAGGTCGTTCATGACACCACTCGGGTGACCCCGTCCCAGCCGGTACCGCGCAGCGGCCCGAGCAGCGTGCCGAGCTGCCGGGGGAAGACCACCACCTCGGCGCCGCGCAGCTCCTCCTCGGTCCACCACCGGTGCCGAGAAACGGTGGCCACCTCCAGCGCGGTGAAACCCGTGGTCCGCACCCGTGCCGACGGCGCACGCGCCAGATAGAACTGCTCCTCCTGGGCATACGTCTCGCCGTCGAAGCTGAACACCGCGTGCCGCTGCCAGACCGGTCCGACCAGTTCGTCGGCCGCCAGCCGGGTGCCCGTCTCCTCGGTCAGCTCGCGCAACGCCGCCGCGCGGGGATCCTCACCATCGTGCACGCCACCGCCGGGGGTGAACCAGAACGGCTCTCCCGGCCTGGCCGGGTCGGTCGCCTCGAACAGCAGCACCCGGCCATCGGGGTCCAGCAGCACCACCCGGCCGGCCTGGCGCTTCGTCGGTGGCCGGGCGGCTGTCTCGGCAAGGCCGGGGCCGGGGTCGGAGATCTCGAAGTAGCTGGGCTCCGGCGCGTTGCCGGCCAACCGCAGCCACCGCACCAGCCGGCGCGAACGCAGTGCGCGGGCACTGCGCACCGCGTCGTTGTGCACCCGGCGGGCCAGTATCACCCGCTGCTCGGCGTCCGCGAGCTCAGCGGACAACGGAGCCGGCAGGCAGTCGCGGCGCAGGCCCGCGAGCCGGTGGGTGAGCTCGTTCTCGGCGGCCTCCCGCTCCCGCGCCGGCACCGACTCGGCATGAGCGGCGAGCGCCCGCAACGGTTCGGCATCCTGGTCGGTACCCAGGTGCAGCGCCACCGCGCGGGCCACCACCGCACGCCGGTCCAGCGCGGCCAGCAGTGCGGCGGACGCGGCATCGGTGCGTACGTGCAACCGGTCCAGTCGGTTCGCCCGCAGCAGGCAGGAGGCCAGCACGAACAACACCACGACCGAAAACAGTGCACTGAGCAGCACCTCGAGCGGGCTCATCAGCCGGCGGCGAAGTCTCTGTCGACCAGCGAAGCGTCGCCGCCGGCCACCGGTCGACGCGGCTCGGCGGCGATCGCGGCCTCGTAGACCCGCAACACCTCGCCCGCGACCACCCGCCAGTCGTAGATCGCCGCCCGAGCGGTCGCGGCGGCGGACAGTTCGGCCCTGCGCCGGTCGTTGCGCAGCAGCTCGCCAAGTGCCGCACTCAGCGCCGCCGGGTCGCCCGGTGGCACCAGCGCGCCTGCCGCGCCCCCGTCGAGTACCCGCCGGAACGCCACCAGGTCGCTGGCCAGTACGGGGGTGCCCGCCGCCATCGCCTCGGTCAGGACCATGCCGAAGCTCTCCCCGCCGGTGTGCGGCGCGCAGTACACGTCCATGGAACGCAGCGCCGAGGCCTTGGTCTCGTCGCGCACGCCCTGCAGCACCTCCATCCGCCCGGCGAGCTCGGTACCGGCCCGGCGGCGCAGCGCTGCTTCGTCCCCCCGGCCCACCACCAGCAGCCGTACCTCGCCCGCGCCGTCGGCCGCCAAGCCGCGCATCGCCGCCAGCAGCATGTCCATCCCTTTGCGCGGCTCGCCGAACCGACCGAGGAAACCCACCGTCCGGATGCCTGGCCTCGGGTAGCCGGGCAACGGCCGAGCGCCCTGGTAGAACGCCACATCGACGCCGTTGGGCACCTCCACCGCATCACCGCCGAGGTGCTCCACCTGGACCCGGCGGGCCAGCGGTGACACCGCGATCCGTGCGGTGATCTTCTCCAGCATGGGCCGCAACACGCTCTGGAACGTGCTCAACGCGCGGGAACGCGGGTTGGCCGTGTGGAAGGTCGCCACGATCGGCCCGTCCGCCACGGCGAGCGCCAGCATGGACAGGCTGGGCGCGATCGGCTCGTGCAGGTGCAGCACGTCGAAGTCGTGCTCGGCCAGCCAGCGGCGCACCCGGGCGTAGGCCAGCGGCCCGAACGTCAGCCGGGCCACCGACCCGTTGTAGCGGATACCCAGTGACCGGCCCGCCGGGGTCACGAAGTCGGGCAACTCCGGCATGCCTGGCTCGCGGTCCTGCCCAGCGGGTGCCAGCACATCCACCGAGTGGCCCTGCGCCCGCAGCGCCTTGCCAAGATCGACCACGTGCGACTGCACCCCGCCGGGCACATCGAAGGAGTAGGGGCATACCACACCGATGCTGAGCCGGTGGTTCGTGCTCATCGGACGGCCGCCTCGGTCACCGAGGTGTCCCGGTCGGCGGACCAGATCGGCTGCAGCATGTGCCAGTCCTCGGCGTGTGCCGCGATATCCGCCGCGAACGCGTCGGCGAGCGCCTGGGTAGCGGCCGGCACCGCCACCGAGGACCGCTCCCTCGGCACCTGCACCGGTGGTTGGAACCGCAGGCCCCACCCGTCGGGGGTGAACCAGCCGCCGAACGGCAACAGCGCGGCCCCGGTGTGCCTTGCCAGCTGCGCCGGACCGCCGGGCAACCTGGCCGGCTCGCCGAACAACCGCACCGACACCCCGCCCGCGGTCAGCTCCCGGTCGGCGACCAGGCAGACCACCCCACCGGCCCGCAGCCGGGCGACCAGTGTGGCGATGGTCCTGGCCCCCGCGTCGGCCGGCAGCACCTCGAATCCCAACGACTCGCGGTAGGCCACGAACCGGCGGTAGAGCGAGTCCGGCCGCAACCGCTCGGCCACCGTGGCGAACGTCGCGGGCCGGCCGCGCTGCGCCAGCGCCCGCACCAGCCATGCGCCGGCCACGTCCCAGTTGCCACTGTGGGTGAGCGCCGCGACCACCCCTCGACCGGCGTCCAGCGCCTGGTCGAGGTGCGCCACACCCTGGACCGCCGGGTCCACCCGGGCGTGCAGCGCCAGCGGGTCCATCGCGGGCAGCCGGAAGGCCTCGCACCAGTAGCGGGCGTACGAGCGCATGCCGGCGGCCACCACCGCGTCCAGCTCAGCGGGGTCGATCTCGGTGCCCGCCGGCCGCTGGGCACCCAGCACCCGCGCGAGGTTGGCCCGCAGCTGGCGCACCCCGGCCCCCTCCCGGCGGGCAGCCAGCGTCGCGCCCGCCCGGAACACCCCGGCGGCCACCGGTTCGGGAGCGGCCCGCACCACCCGCCACCCGGCGGCGTAGCCGAGGTCGGCGAGGTACCCGGACAGCGACTCGTTCATCGACCGGCCACCCCGTCGTCGCGGTTGGCCACCGGCGGCCGTCGGGTTCCCGGCGGCCGCTCACACCCCGGCGGCCGCTCGATCACCGGCTGGGTCGCCGGCGGCCGCTCGATGACCGGCGGCCGGGCCGAGGTCAGCTCGGCCGCCGAGCGGCGCACCGCGAGCAGCCGCTGGCCGAGGGTGACCACCGAGCCGACCGCGAGCAGCCAGAGCGCAACGGGCAGCGCACCCGTTACCCCGAGCCCCTGCAGCCCGGTACCCAGCAATGCCAGTATCAGCCGCTCGGCCCGCTCCACCAGGCCGCCGTGCGCGGTCAGGCCGCTCGCCTCGGCCCGTGCCTTGAGATAGGACACGACCTGGCCCGCCACCAGGCATGCCATCGCCGCGACGGCGGCGTGCGGCTGGTCGCCCAGTCGCAGGCACCACCAGGTCAACGCCGCGAAGAGCGCCCCGTCGGCGATCCGGTCGCAGGTCGAGTCGAGCACCGCGCCGAACGGGGTACCCCCGCACAGCGCCCGCGCCATCGCGCCGTCCACCAGGTCGAGCAACACGAACCCGGTGACCACGCAGGTGCCGACGAAAAGCTGGCCGCGCGGCAGGAACCACAGCGCCGCCGCCACCGACCCGAGCGTGCCCACCGCGGTCACCAGATCCGGTGGGACCCCCTTGCGAACCAGCGCACGGCCCAGCGGATCGGTCACGCGGCCGATCGAGGCGCGAGCCACGATGTTGTCGAGCATGAACCCCTACCGGAGGAGGTACGGCGCTGGTCAGCGCAACCCTATGCCGCCGCCGGCGTGATCAGGCCCCCCGGGTAGCACAGGCCGGCGGGACGCAGGGTTCGGGTCTTCGGCCCGCGACCTGGGCGCGAAGCAGTTGCAGGCCGGCCGAGGCGGGGGCACCGGCCGCCGCGCTGTACATCAACATGCGGTGGCCCGTGCCATCGGTCATCTGAAACATCTCGAACTCGAGAGCAAGTTCGCCGACCTCAGGATGCTGGAAGTACTTGGTGCCTCGGACGCAGTTGGCGACCGGGTGTTTCGACCACAGCGAGGCGAACTGAGGGCTCTTGATGGACAGCTCACCGATCAGCTCCGCCAGGCCGAGGTCGTCCTTGCGCAGACCGGCGTCCAACCGCAGCGACGAGACAGCACGGGTCGCCTCCTCAGGCCAGCGCGGGTACAGGGCACGGTGGTGTGGATCGAGGAACAGCATTCTGGTCAGGTTAGGGCGACCAACCGGCCGGCCGGGTGCGTCGTACTCAAGGTGGCCGGCCGGCAACAGGTGTCCGAGCCGGTTCCATGCGAGCACCTCGCCTCGGATACCGAGCACGACGGCGGGAACGTCGTCGAGGGCTTCGATGAGCTGCAGGGTGCCGCGCCTGGCGGCGGCGGGAGGCTCCGGCCTGCGGGGCTCGGACGGCGCGGGCCGGGCCCGGTTGTGCAGATGGGTGCGTTCGTCCTCACTCAGGCCGAGTGCGCGAGCGAGGGCGTCGAGCACCGACTGGGACGCGCGGGTGCTCTGACCCTGCTCGAGGCGTGTGTAGTAGGTAGAGCTGACACCCGCGAGGTGAGCGAGTTCCTCGCGCCGCAGGCCCGGCACCCGCCTGGCGCCCTGCCAGGTCAGCCCGGCATCTTCGGGCCTGAGCCTGGCTCGCCTGACCCTGAGGAACTCCCCGAGCGGTGTGTTCTGCCCCATGGCGTCCATAGTGCCGAAATCTCCGGCCGGGTGGCTGTGGCCTGCTGACCGACGTCTTGAGCTGGCGGTGGGCATTCTTCCTCAACGTGCCGGTTGCCGTGATTGTGTTGATCTTCGCGCCTGTTGGCGATCGTGTACGGCCTCACGACCGCCGGTGCGCGGGGATGGGGCGACCCGCAGCCACACGATGCTTATCGGCATCACCACCGCGGTCGCGGTGAACACAGTGCTCTGTGTGGCCGCGGCGCTGCTCATCGGACTTGTTCCTCGAGCCAGTCAGGCGCGGGCCCCGATCAGTTGTCGGGCCAGGCCTCGACCAGTAGGGCTCTGGTCTCGGCGAGCAGCTGCGGGATCACCTTGGTCTGCCCGAGCACGGCGATGAAGTTGGCGTCGCCGCCCCAACGGGGCACCACGTGCTGGTGCAGGTGGTCGGCCAGCGAACCGCCGGCCACCGCGCCGAGGTTGAGACCGACGTTGAACGCGTGCGGCGCGGCGGAGCGCTTCATCGCCTGGATCGCCCGCTGGGTGAAGCCCATCAGCTCGGCACTCTCCGGTGCGGTGAGGTCCTCCAGCTCCGCGACGTGGCGATAGGGCACCACCATCAGGTGGCCGGGGTTGTACGGGTGCAGGTTGAGCACCGCGTACACCACCTCTCCCCTGGCCACCACCAGGCCGTCCTCGTCGGACAGCTTCGGGATCCGGCAGAACGGGCAGCCTTCCTCCGCGCTGCTCGCGGCGGCTTCCTTGATGTAGGCGAGCCGGTGCGGCGTCCAGAGCCTGCGGAACCCGTCGGCCACCGCCACGCCGTCCTGGTCGACCACCTCCGGACGCCGAGGCGGCTCGTCCGGATCCGTCACGAGACGGCCGCGGCGAACGTCTTGTCGCTCGGCGAGGCGTTCTCCCTGCGCCGCACCCAGGAGACCACCGCATCCACCGCGTCGGCCACCGGAACCTGGTTGCGCTGGCTGCCGTCCCGGAACCGGAAGCTCACCGCCGAGGCATCCACATCGCGGGAGCCGACCAGCAGCAGGAACGGCACCTTCTGCAGCGTGTGGGTGCGGATCTTCTTCTGCATCCGGTCGCCGCCGCCGTCGACCTCGACCCGGATGCCGTGTGCGCGCAGCGCGGCGGCAATGCCCTCGACGTAGTCGACCTGGTCGGCACTGACCGGGATGCCCACCACCTGCACCGGCGCCAGCCAAGCAGGGAACGCGCCCGCGTAGTGCTCCAGCAGGATGGCGAAGAACCGCTCGATCGACCCGAACAGCGCACGGTGGATCATCACCGGCTGCCGCCGGGAGCCGTCCGACGCGGTGTACTCCAGCCCGAAGAGCTCCGGCTCCATCAGGTCGACCTGGATGGTGGACATCTGCCAGGTGCGGCCGATCGCGTCGCGGGCCTGCACCGAGATCTTCGGGGCGTAGAACGCCGCACCGCCCGGATCCAGCACGAGCTCGAGGCCGGACGCCTCGGCCGCCTGCCGGAGCGCATCGGTGGCCCGCTCCCAGTCCTCGTCGCCGCCGATCGACTTCTCCGGGTCGCGGGTGGACAGCTCCAGGTAGAAGTCGTCCAGCCCGTAGTCGCGCAGCAGATCCAACACGAACGTCAGCAGCGAGCGGATCTCGTCCTGCATCTGCTCGCCGGTGCAGTAGATGTGCGAGTCGTCCTGGGTGAAGCCCCGCGCCCGGGTGAGCCCGTGCACCACACCGGACTTCTCGTAGCGGTACACCGTGCCGAACTCGAACATCCGCAGCGGAAGCTCCCGGTACGACCGCCCCCGCGCACGGAAGATCAGGTTGTGCATCGGGCAGTTCATCGGCTTGAGGTAGTAGTCCTGCGCGGCCCGGCGCACGCTGCCGTCAGCGGCCCGCTCCTCGTCGAGCTGCATCGGCGGATACATGCCGTCGGCGTACCACCGCAGGTGACCCGAGGTCTCGAACAGCTGCCCCTTGGTGATGTGCGGGGTGTTGACGAACTCGTAGCCGGCTTCCTCGTGCCGCTGACGCGAGTAGTCCTCCAGCTCTCGGCGGATGATTCCCCCCTTGGGGTGGAACACCGCGAGGCCGGAACCGATCTCGTCGGGGAAGGAGAACAGGTCCAGCTCGGCACCGAGGCGGCGGTGGTCGCGGCGCTCGGCCTCGGCCAGCCGGTGCAGGTGTGCCTCCAGCGCATCGGCCGACTCCCACGCGGTGCCGTATATCCGCTGCAGCTGTGCGTTCTTCTCGCTGCCCCGCCAGTACGCCGCCGCGCTGCGCATCAGCTTGAACGCCGGGATGTACTTGGTGGTCGGCAGGTGCGGGCCCCGGCACAGGTCCGACCACACCACCTCGCCGGTGTGCGCGTGGATGTTGTCGTAGGCGGTCAGCTCACCGGAGGCGTCGACCTCCATCACCTCGGAGTCAGCGGCGGAGTCGTCGACGGAGCCGCCCTTGAGCTCGATCAGCTGCAGCTTGTACGGCTCCTCGGCCAGCTCCTTGCGCGCCTCGTCGAGCGAGTCGTACCGGCGCCGGGAGAACCGCTGACCAGCCTTGACGATCTTCTTCATCGCCGACTCGAGTTTGGTCAGGTCCTCCGGGGTGAACGGCTCGGCGACGTCGAAGTCGTAGTAGAAGCCGTCGGTGATCGGCGGGCCGATGCCGAGGCGGGCCCGCGGGTACAGCTGCTGCACCGCCTGCGCCAGTACGTGCGCCGCGGAGTGCCGGATCACGCCGCGCCCCTCGTCGGTGTCCGCGCCGACCGGCTCGACCTCGGCGTCCGAGTCCGGCGCCCAGGCCAGGTCCCGCAGCACCGTGCCGTCCCGGACCACGACCACCGCGTCCGGGCCGGTGGTGGGCAGCCCAGCCTCGCGCACCGCGGTGGCGGCGGTCGTGCCGGCCGGCACCCGGACGGGGGCAGACACCGGACGGGGGGCGGGACCGGACACGACGGGCTCCTTCAATGGGTCGATATGGCCAGGACGTGACGGCACGTCCCATGAAGCGACCCTAGCGCGCCATCCCTGCCGTGTTCCGCCCGGTTTCCCCTGCTCGCGATGCCATGGCGCGGTCATGGGCCGCGGTGAGAAATCGGTACACCGCGCCCGCCGTGTACGCGGTCCGGGTCGTGGCGACAGTGTCGAAACCGTGTTGCGCGTGCGGCAGCTCCGCGTAGCCCACCGGCGAGGGCGAACCGGCGCGCAGCGCTTCGGCGAACCGGCGCGACTGCTCGACGCCCACGATCGCGTCGGTCGAGCCGTGCACCACCAGGAACGGCGGGGTCCGCGAGTCGATCCGCAGCGCCGGGGAGGCCTGCCGCCAGGACCGCTCGTCGTCGGCGTAGCTGGTGCCGAAAATCTTGCCCTCGAGCAGCGGCCAGAGCCCTTGGCGGTCCCGGGTGAAGTCGTGCACCCCGTACATCGGCACCGCGGCGGCCAGCGTGGTGTCCACCTCGGTGAACCCGGGCTGGTAGTCGGGATCGTTCGCGCTCAGCGCGGCCAGCGCGGCCAGGTGTCCGCCCGCCGAGCCGCCGGTCACCGCGACGAAGCCTGGGTCGCCACCGTGTCCGGCGATGTTCTCCCTGGTCCAGGCGATAGCCCGCTTCACGTCCACGATCATCGCCGGCCACCGGTTCGCCGGAGCCAGCCGGTAGTTGACCGTGACGCAGACCCAGCCCCGCTGCGCGAAATAGCCGAGCATCGGTTCGGCCTGCCCGACCTTGTCGCCCATCTGCCACGCACCGCCGTGCACCTGCAGCAGCACCGGCGCCCGGGCGTCGGGCGCCAGGTCGGCGTGGTGCCAGACGTCCAGCGTGCCGTAGGGCCCGTACTCGCTGTAGCTGACGTCGGCCACCCGGCGATACCGGCGCCGGGCGACATGACCGGGCAGCACGCCGCCAGGTCGACGGGCCGGTACTTGATCGGCGTCGGGCACGCCGGCCTCGCGCAACGCCTCTGCCAGCACCCGCGCGGAACGGTCGGCATCCCCGGCCAGGCCGGCGAGACCGGCCAGCGCGGCCGCGTTCAGCATCAGGCCGGCCGTACCGGCGATACCACCGGCCCGCACCGCGCCGAGCAGGCCCAGTGTCTGCGCGCCGGCGTAAAACTGAGGGGATTCGGAAGCGAAAGCGCTGGTCAATGCGTTGAGCACAGACAAAGGCCAACGGCGCAGGAACGGGCGGTACGCTCCAGCCACGGCAACTGAACCAGCCGCGCCGACAACGATCGGAAGCGTTCCCCTACGCACCTGATGGCACCCCTTCCAGCACAGCCCGAGGCATTCGCGATGATCGTGCCCGAGGTTACGCGACGAGGGACAACGCTGTTTTACTCTCTGTGACAGGAGTAACTGGATGAGACCACAAGGAGTAATCGTCACCTACGGCTGAACGGGTGAGTTTGTCACACACGCCGCATCGCTCGGCCCAGGCACGCCGTTGGTCCTGCAGACCCGGCGCCACCGTCGAGCTGGCGGCTGGCCGCTGACAACGCCTACCCAACGAGCCGAACAACGAGCTGGCCGAAGCAACGAGCTGGGAGGACCCTCGGGTGTCAGGATCGCGCGTCGGACCGTCCGGGCCCGCACGGCCCGAACGGCGACCCGCGACGGACCCGTCCGATAGCCCCTCGGTGCCGTCCCAGGAGCCGCGCGGCCAGTCCGCCGCGGCGCGGCCCCCGCGCCGGGACACCTCGAGCACCTCCTCAGCCGGCCTCCCCTCGGTCGGCGGGCGGCGCATCTCCCCGCCCGGCGCGGCGCCGCTGCCCCCGAACGGCCGCAACCCCGACGGGCAGCACTCCGGCCCGGGCCGGCAGCCGCCGCGCCGCGCCGCCGGTCCGGGGGGCGCGCCAGCTCCCCCACCGGCCGGGCCCGAGTACCGCGCCGAACCTTCGAACGGCGCCCGTTCCGTCGAACCGAAGGGCGCAGGGCGCCCGGTGGAACAGACGGGCGCGACCCGCACCGGAGCCAACCGCCCCGTCGACCGCAACGGCGCGACCCGCACCGGAGCCGGCCGCCCGGTAGACCGCAACGGCCCAACCCGCACCGGAGCCAACCGCCCCGTCGACCGCACCGGCGCCGGCCGCCCGGTCGACCAGACCGGGGCCGCCCGCACCGGCACCAGCCGCCCCGTCGACCGCAACGGCGCAACGCGTACCGGCGCTTCCCGCCCGGTCGACCAAACCGGGGCCACTCGCACCGGCACCGGCCGCCCGGTCGACCGCACCGGCGCACCCCGCACCGGCACCGGCCACCCGGTCGACCAGACCGGTTCGACCCGAACCGAAGGGCCTCGGCGAAACCCTCGCCCCGGTGAGCGCACCCAGCCCGTCGGCGGCTCGATCGGCCCGCCGCGCCGCCGCACCGACTCGACCTCGGCGGTCTCCGCCACCGCTGGGAGCCAACCTACCGGGCCGAGGGACGCCGAGGCCGCGGCGGTCCGGCGCCGGTCGGGCAAGGCAGCCGAAGGGCCGCTGGACAGCGCGGTGAACGCGACGGCCGCTCGGCTCGTTGCCGAGGGCCGCTCGCGGATGGCCGACCAGGGTGACGCTGGGCAACCGGAACGCCGCCGCCGGGACAGACGAGCGCAGCGGTTCGATCCGGCCAGCCTCGCTGCCCTGCCGGCCGAGCTGAAAGAGCGCGTGTTCGCCTACTACCGGCGGCGTTCGGCCGTGGTCGCCGGCTACACGCCTCGGCAGCGGCTGTGGCGCCGGGCCCGCTGGATCGGTCTCGGCGCATTGGGGCTGTTCATCGTGCTGCCGGTGATGATGTTCGTCATCGGCTACCTCTACTTCAGTATCCCGAGCCCGGACGACGCGGCGACCAAGCAGATCGCCACCATCGACTACGCCGACGGTTCGTCGATGGCGACCATCGTGCCTCCGCAGGGCAACCGGATCGAGGTCAACATCACCCAGATACCGAAGGTGGTGCAGTACGCGGCGCTCTCCGCCGAGGACCGGACGTTCTTCTCCAACCCCGGATTCGACCCACTCGGGCTGGCCAGGGCGGTGTGGAAGCAGCTGACCGGCGGGGTGGGCGGCGGCTCAACCATCACCCAGCAGTACGTCAAGAAGACGCTGGTGGGCGACGAGCACTCCTTGTGGCGCAAGTACAAGGAGATGGTCCTCGCGGTGAAAATCTCACAGCAGAACAGCAAGGACAAGATCCTCGCCGACTACCTCAACGCGATCTACTTCGGCCGGAGTGCCTACGGCATCCAGGCCGCCAGCAAGGCCTACTTCAACAAGAACGTCTGGGAGCTGGACGCGGCACAGGGCGCCCTGCTGGCCGGCGTGATCCAGTCGCCGTCCCGCTGGGATCCGGCGGTCAACCCGCAGCACGCGGCCGAGCGGTGGAGCTACGTCATCGACGGCATGGTCGAAAAGGGCTGGCTGCCGGCCGCCCAGCGCGCGACGGCGCACTTCCCGGCCACCGTGCCGCCGCAACGGACCTCCGGCGGCACACCTTTGGACTACCGGGGCCTGATCCTGAATGCGGTCCGTGACGAGCTGGAACAGCGGCTCAACATCAGCGAGCAGGAGTTCAACCAGGAGGGTCTCAAGATCACCACGACGATCGACCCTGAGGCGCAGCAGCAGGCGGTGGACGCCGCCCAGAAGAACATGGCCGGACAGCCGGACAACCTGCGCACCGCGCTGGTGTCGATCGACCCCACCACCGGAGCGGTGCTGGCCTACTACGGCGGTGGCAACGGGGTGGGCCTTGACTACGCGCGGGTGGACAAGCAACCCGGTTCGACATTCAAGCCGTTCGTGCTGCTGGCCGCGCTGCAGCAGGACGACCCGATCGGTCTTGGCAGCAAGTTCAAGGGTGAGCCGAGGCCCGGTCTGCGCAACGCGGACGGCGCTTCGTGTCAGCTCTGTGATCTCAAGCAGGCCATGACGATCTCCAACAACGTGATCTACCACGATCTGGCGGTCAAGGTCGGCCCGGACAAGGTCGCCGACGCGGCCCGCCAAGCCGGCATCACCAGCCCGCTGACCAATGTCGACGCGGGCATCGCGCTTGGCGACAAGGAGGTCACCCCGGTCGAGCTGGCCTCGGCCTACGGCACGTTCGCCGCGAACGGCACCTACCACCCGCCGCACCTGGTCACCAAGGTGACCGCCTCCGACAACCGGGTGCTCTACGACTCGGTGGACGACGCGGGCCAGCAACGGATCCGCCCGCAGGTAGCGCGCAACGTCGTCGAGGCGATGCTGGGCGTGCCGGGCTACGACAAGCTGACGCTGCCCGGCGCACGCGCGGTCGCGGCCAAGACCGGCACCGTGCAGTCCTACCTGGAGAACCAGAACAACGACGCATGGACGGTGGGCTTTACCCCGCAGATGGTCTCGGCGGTGTGGGTCGGCACCGACCAGAACACCCCGATCAAGAACAGCAAGGGCCAACCGATCTACGGCGCCATGCTGCCGGGCCAGATTTGGCGCAGCTACATGCAGGACGCGGCGCGGTCGCCGGACCCGCAGAGCTTCCCGCCGTTCAAGGCCATCGGCACGCCGCCAGCTGTGACCGGCACGAACGACGGATTCATGGCCGGGCCCAGCCCATCGCCGGCACCGTCGCCGTCCCCGAGTGCCAGTGCCTCGGCGTCACCCAGCCCGGGCGGTGGGAACAACACCGGCAACCAGGGCGGGCAGGATCGAGAGTGCGGGTTGCTCGGCTGCCACGACGTGCCGACCGACAACAACAACGACGACGGCTCGAACAGCCGCTCCGACAACCACGACGAGGCAGGCAACCAGCCGAACTCGGACACCGGTACCGGTCTGACCTCGAACGGACGTGAGCCGGTACGCGGTTAGCTTCCGGGTCCGCCTGCTCTGCGTGGAGCTTGACAACGTGGCACACGCACGGTTCTCATAAGCGGTAACGGTTGTGTGCAGATTTGGAGTTGCCATGAGCGAAGCCGCCGGTGCCACCATCAGGCCAGCCGACGTAGCCATCGGCGCCGGGCTGCTCGCCGGCACCGCGAACGTGATCATGCAGCTGGCCCGCCCTGGCGTCGGCTACGGCGTGGTGGAGAGCCGGGTGGACAGCGGGAACCTGTTCAAGCACCCGGTCAAGCGCACCCGCACCACGCTGTCCTACCTGGCCGTCACCCTGCTGGGCACCGACGAGGAACGCCGGCGCTATGCCAGGGCAGTGACCCGGTCGCACGCCCGCGTGCGCTCCACCGAGACCAGTCCGGTGTCCTACAACGCGTTCGACCCCGAGCTGCAGCTGTGGGTGGCCGCCTGCCTCTATCGCGGCTTCCAGGACACCTTCTCGCTGTTCGGGTCACCGGTCGAGGCGGCAGACTGGGAGCGGCTTTACCGGGAGCTGGCCGTTTTCGGCGAGACGCTGCAGGTACCGGCGCATCGGTGGCCGGCCGACACCGAGGCCTTCGAGCGATACTGGAAGGAGAGCCTTGACCAGGTCGAGATCGACGACACCGTGCGGGCATACCTCACCGACCTGATTCTGCTCAAGCCGTTCGCCCCGCCGGTCCAACTGCTCTTCCGCGACCTCAACCGCTTCGTGACCACCGGTTTCCTGACGGCGCGCTTCCGCGAGGAGATGCGGCTGAGCTGGGACGAGGCGCGGCAACGGCGGTTCGACCGCCTGATGAGGTTGGTCCGCCTGCTGGTGCGGGCCGCTCCCCCGCGGCTGCGAGCGTTCCCCTTCAATCTCGTGATGGTCGACCTGCGCTGGCGTATCCGCACCGGGCGGGCACTGGTCTGAGCTAGCCCAACGGCGGCCGATGGTGGCCACCGAGTCCCGCTCGATCAGCCGCACCGCGGCCTGGCCGCCGCCATCGCCGCCGTGGTGATCGGCGGCACCCGACCAGTGGGTTCACCCAGGACTCGCTGGTCAGGATCCTGACCGGGATCACCAACGGCACCCACGGCTGAGCGTGGCTTATCCGGGCAGCCGCAGCAGGTAGTCGCCCGCGTCGTCGTCCCACTCCATCGCGACCAGACCCCGGGCCCTTGCCGCCTTGGCGAAGGAGAGAAAGTTGTTGAAGCCGTAGCGCTTCTCGGTGAAGTTCGGCGCCCGCTTGCGCAGGTGGTTCTTCAGGCCGCTGAGCTGTGGCGGGCCACCGGAGTCCGCGAGGTCGTGCACCACCTGCGCCAGCAGCTGGAACGCCTCCTCGTCCGCCGAGGAGTCCTCGGGCAAGGTCACCTCGGGGTCGCCCTGCGCGGTCCCTCTCCGCAGCACGACCACGCCCTGGTTCTCCAGGTTGCGCAGCAGCTCACCGAAGCCACGGAACCCGTGGTCGGCCTCGTCGAACGTCGGATCCTTGCGCAGTACGGCCCGCTTGAGCCGGGAGGCCAGCACCGGCCCGTCGGAGTGGCGCTGCAGGCCGGCGAGCGTGCGCGCCATCAGCGCCCCCACATCGCCATCGTCGGTGGAGGCCGCCGAGTCTTCAACGTCCGCAACGGCCTCGCTCCCGACGTCGGCCGAGGGCTGGGGTGGCGGCTCCTGCACCGGGCTCGCGGTGGCGCGGTCCCGGCCGTGCGCCCTGGGCCGCCGGGGTGCCCGCACCGGCTCGACACCGGGCAGCCGGTCGTAGAACAGGAACTCGTCGCAGGCTGGCGGCAGCAGCGCCGAGGTCGAGGACTGCACCCCGATGCCGATCACCCGCTTGTCCAGCTCGCGCAGCTTGTGCATCAGCGGGGTGAAGTCGGAGTCGCCGGTACCGATGGCGAACGTGGTGATGAAGTTGCGCTCGTAGGCCAGCTCGATGGCGTCGACCGCCAGCTTGATGTCCGCGGCGTTCTTGCGCGACCCACCGATGCGCTGCGGTATCTCGATGAGCTCGACCTGCGCCCGCGCCATCAGCCGCCGGTCGGCGTCGAAGCCCGACCAGTCCGCGTAGGCCCGGCGCACCACCACCCGCCCCCGCTCGGCCAGCGCGTCGGCAACCGGGCCGAAGGCGAAAGGCTCCACCCCCAGCCCGTCGCGCGCGCCGATAGCCAGGTTCTCGTAGTCCAGGAACAGAGCGATCCGCTCATCGTCGTTCGCCATCGCGCACCCCCAGGAGCCGCATCGATCAGCAGCCTACGGCGGTGGCCCTCGGTGCCGCGCCGGGGCCGGCAGCAGCGTTGGTTTAGCGACTCACCTGGAACTGGCGGTTTCCTTGAGCTGCGCTATCCGAGCCCGGACGCTGGACGGTCCCGAGTACAGCGGAGGCAGGTCGCTGGGTTGCAGCCGACACTGGAGCAGGTCGGTGGCCGGGCCGCTGATCACGTGCAGCCAGCCGGCCCGCTCACCCGCGAGCGCGGTCAGCTCGATCAAGGCGGCCACGGTGAGCGCACCGGCGAACTCGACGCCGGAGAGGTCAAGGACCAGGTGCCGGCCCCAGGTGAGCACCTTGGCCACCTCTTCGATCAGCATCGGGACGGTGGCCAGGTCCAGCTCGCCGGACACCCGTACGCACAGCGCGTCGGGCGAAGCGGGCGACCATTGGCTGAACGCAACGGTCAGCACCGGCCCCCGGCTCGGGCGGATTGCACTCACCGAACCCCGCGCGCGCCCGTCGGGTGTCGTCCGGGCCGATGCTCCCGGGCGACGGCTTCGAGCGGTAGAACTCGTCATCAAGGTCCCTGACCGATCAGCCGGCGCCGGCAGCCCATGCCGCACCGGTCCCGACCTCACCATAGGGGCCGGGCGGCCAAGGCGGTATCAGGTTCACCCGTCCACGACCCCGACCCCGAACGGCCCAGGCCAGCGCGGCTACGCCGGACGCCTGCTCACCTGCTCGAAGGCGGCGCCGCGCCTGAGGGTGACGATCATCAAACGCACCGACAATGTCGGCGGGTCCAGTGGTGCTGCCCCGCGGGTGGGTAGTGGAGCGCACCTTCGATGGCTGACCCGCCACCGGCGCATGGCCCGAGATTGTCAGCGACGGCCAGACCATCACGAGGCCACGGCGTGGTGGGCCAGTGTCACCATCCTGACTCGCCGGCTGACCCGCGAACTCGCTGGCGACCCACTCGCTCAGCCGGGTGTCACCGTGGTCGGGAGACGGCTCAGCCCGCGCACGGTGTTGTTCAGGCGCCGTTCCGGCTCGCCCGTCTCGAAATGCGCCACGTGGTCGGCCAGGGCCGCGAGCAGCGCGTTCGCCTCCAGGCGGGCGAGGCCCTGCCCTGCGCAGACGTGGATCCCTCGGCCGAAGGCGAGGTGTCTAGAGGCGTCGCGGCCGACGTCGAACGCTTCCGGATCGGTCCACGTGCGCTCGTCACGGTTGGCCGAGCCGTACAGTAGGAGCACCCGGGACCCTGCGGGCAGGGTCACTCCATCCATGTCGTAGTCGGCGGTCACGCCCCGCGCGAACACCTGCACGGGACTCTCCCAGCGCAGGATCTCGTTGAACGCCGCCGGGATCCGGATCCGGTCCGCGCGGAGGCGCTCCCACTGCTCCGGGTGCCTGCTGAACAGCAGCGCCACGTTCGACATGGCGTTGATCGTCGTGTCGAGCCCGGCGTCGATGAGCGCCGCCAGCAGGCTGACGCACGACGCACGCTCGATCTCGCCACGGTCGACCGCCTCGCATATTCCGCGGCCGATGCTCCCGGGAGCCAGGCGGTCAGACGCCACCACAGACGCCAGGTAGTCGAACTTGTCCTGGTGGACAGGAAGAGACCGACGAAGGCGTTCGTTGTCGGGGCCGAAGGCGTTGAACGCGCCGTCGGCCCAGTTCAGCACCTGATCCCGCCCGTCGTCCGGCAGCCCGATCAGATCCAGCAGCACGGCCACGGGGAAGGCCCGGGCCAGGTCCTCCTCCGACACGCTGGTTCAGCGTTGTCATCACACCCTTATGGGCCTCTGGTGGGGGTGTTCGTCGTGAGCGGTTCGGTGATCGAGCCGGTGGTCCTGCCGGCGACACCCCCGCGGCCCGGCGGGCACGCAACCGGGCCAGGCTCCCGGCCGCCCGCGACCCGTCGCGGGCTCCCGCTGCCGTGCGTCCCGACACCACGCACCCACCCCGCCGTGTACGGGCTGGCCGCCGTTGACTGCCGAGGACGGATCGCCGAGCACGCCGTGGTGCACGCGCTCGGCTGGGCGCCCGGCACCCGCCTGGACATTCACGAAACCCGGGGACTGCTGCTCATCCGTACGGATGGGTGCGGGGTGTTCAGCGTGACCAAGCAGGGCCATCTTCGCCTGCCCGCGCCGGTGCGGCACTGCTGCGGCCTCGTCCCCGGCGACCGGGTGCTGCTGGTTGCCGAGCCCGAGCGGGACCTACTGATCGTGCACCCGCCCGCCGCGCTCGACGACCTGCCCTCTGCCCGTCACGCCGGACTCCTCGACGGTGAGCGCGCATGAGCACGCGTGACTGCGCGGGGTCGAGGGCGACCTCGGCCGAACTGGAGGCCGCCCGCCTGCTGCTGTGGAGCGTCTCCGATCGGGCACGGCTACGGGAATTGGAACGGGAGAACCGGGAACTGTGCATGAAAGCCGAGTTCTTGGGAAAAGCGGCGGCCTTCTTCGCCCAGGACTATCGGTGAGCGCGAGTTCGAGTTCATCGATGCGCAGAAGGCGTACTACTCGGTTGTGAAGATATGCGAATGGGCTCGGGTGTCGAGAACGGGCTACTACGAGTGGCGAGACCGCCCGACCTCGGCCACCGCCCAACGGCGCACCCACCTCGCCCGGCTCATCGAGGCGATCTTCACCGAGTCCGACGGCACCTACGGCCACCGCCGCATCCACACCGCCGCATCCACACCGCCGCAACGCCCGCGACGAGGACACTCCGCAGCCAGGCGGCCTCGAAAGCCTTCGACCAAGAGTGTTTTACCAGGTCACAGACTCGTTGGTCGTGAAGAGTCTCGTCGCTGTCGCACTTTTCTCGCGTAAGTTGACACGTGTTTCGCTCGTTACCGGCGGTACCCGTGTGCCGGGAAAGCCTGACGAGCTGGGTGGTGATGTAACACACCGCTGAGGCGATGCGAGTACCTGTGTGACATGCACAATTTTCCGTTGACTGGACTCAAAGGGAGTAGCCGACGTGGACGGACTATCTCGCAGGGACATGCGCCGAGTCAGGGCGGCGCTGGAAACTGAGCTGAGCACACAACCTCCCAGAATCGGCGTGGTCGGTGTATCTGGAACTGGCAAGTCGTCAACGATCAACTCAATGTTCAAGACCACCCTTCCGATAAGCCACACTGCGGCCTGCACCAAGAACTTTGAATCCACTCCCATGGAGCTCCGCATGACAAGCGGTGTAGCAAAGGACGAGAGTGTAAAGTTGACAATCGTCGACGCTCCTGGACTCGGAGAGGACGTCACGGCAGATCCGGGTTACCTTGAGCAGTACCGCGATAATCTACCCACATGCGATGTTGTCCTCTGGGTTCTAGCTGCCCGGAATCGGGCAGTCAGCCTCGACCAGCAATATTTGCAACAGCTATCTGACTTTAGTTCGAAGATTGTGTTCGGAATAAATCAAATCGACCTAGTCCATCCAATGGACTGGAGCGAGCGCATAAACTTGCCATCCGAGGAAATGGAAGCAAATATCGCCGGGATCGTCCACGATCGAACGGAGAGAATCCAAACGATTACAGGGGCGCCAGTGACGGTCACTGCGTATTCGGCGCAGCGTGGCTACAATCTTGAGCAACTCTTCACCTCGATTATTGGCGCGATTCCCGAGACTCGCAAGTTCATCTACGACGCCCTAAAAAATTTCTCTTTTCAGGATTTTATCCCAGTCGCCGCGCGTGCAGTTCTTGACGAGAGGAATTAGGCGATGAGTAGCGAGCCTACCCCGGACGAGATCCGACGCGTGGTCAAGTACCTTGATCGAGAGAGCGACGCGAGAGCTGAGAGCGCTCAGCAGTCTCGTAATGGATTCTTCGGCTGGCTGCGAGAGAAAGGCTTTAGCTACATAGTCGAGAAGATATTCGACTACGCTTGGGCGTCCATTCGTCGACTATTCTTCGGTTTCTAGTGTCGTGAGTCAGTAGTTCGTTGCCAGTCAGTACGCTGGGTCGGTGCCGAAGCCGAGTGTTGATCCTGTGGTGTTGACGGAGGAGGAGCGGTCGGTTCTGGCGTCGTGGTCGCGGCGCCAGAAGACCGCGCAGGTGTTGGCGTTGCGGTCTCGGATCGTGTTGGGGCCGCCGCCCGCCAGCGTCTGTCGGTGGGCAGGCGGAGCTGGAACTCGGCCTGGACGCCTCGATCAGCGCGGCTGCGGGTTCGGAGCGCGTATGACCCGCACGGGCCGCTGGCGGTGATGAAACCTTCCGGCAGCTTGTGCTGGCGCGGATCATCGAGCCGACCAGCAAGCAGGACAGCCCACGGGTGCTGCCGAGGTCGGCGTGGACGCGGTGTGTCCCGTACCGGGTTTGATGGAGACCGTCAAGCCAGGAGGCGTATGTGGCGATGGTGGCGCCGAGGAAGTATCCCGATGAGCTGCGGGAACGTGCGGTCCGGTTGGTCCGTGAGGTGAAGGCCGAGCCGGGCGCGAGTGGTAAGGGCGCGTGCCGGCGGGTTGGTGAGCAGTTGGGTATCAGCGCGGAAACTCTGCGTGGTTGGGTTAGTCGGGCCGAGATCGACGACGGTCAACGGCCCGGTGTCACGACCGATACCTTGATGCGGTTGGCCGAATTGGAACGTGAGAATCGTGAGCTACGGCGGGCGAACGCGATCCTTAAGTCGGCGTCGGCTTTTTTCGCGGCGGAGCTGGACCGCCCGCACCGCTGATCGTCGACTACATCGATCAGCATAAAACAGGGTTCGGAGTCGAGCCGATCCGCACGGTGTTGAAAGACGTTGCTGTTCCGATCGCTTCGAGCACCTACTATGCGACGAAGAAAAGGCCACGGTCTGTGCGGTCGGTCACCGACGAGGAAACAACCACCGAAATCGAGCGAGTGCACAAGGAGAACTACGGCGTGTATGGCATCGGCGAAGGTGTGGGCCCAGCTCGGTCGCGAAGGCGGGGTCGCCGGGCGACCGGTCGCTCGCTGCACGGTGGCCAGGCTGATGAAAGCCGCTGGCCTACGCGGTGTATCCCGAGTGAAGGCCCCGCGCACCACGATCCGAGCAGCGGGCCCAGACCCGCGCCCGGACCTGGTCGATCGCGCGTTCACCGCGCCCGCCCCGAACCGCTTGTGGGTCGCCGACATCACGTATGTGAAGGCCCATTCCGGCTGGGTGTACGCCTCCTTCGTGTTGGACGTGTTCTCCCGCTGGATCGTGGGCTGGCAGCTATCCACGAACCTTTACACCGACCTCGCATTGGACGCGTTGAACATGGGAATATGGACTCGCCAGCGCAACA
>DASYBQ010000069.1:0-2514 GCA_036500625.1 Pseudonocardia sp.
CATCGGCAGCTCGACGTTGCGCACCGCGCTGGTGCGCGGGATCAGGTTGAACGACTGGAACACGAAGCCGATCTTGCGGTTGCGGATCTCGGCCAGCTCGTTGTCACTCAGGTCGGTGACATCGGTGCCGTCGAGCCGGTAGACACCGTCGGTGGGCACGTCGAGGCAGCCGAGGATGTTCATCATCGTGCTCTTGCCGGACCCGGACGGCCCCATGATCGCGACAAGCTCGCCAGTCTCGATCCGCAGACTGACCTTGTCCAGTGCACGCAGCTCAACCTCGCCCGTCTGGTAAATCTTGGAGACGCTCTCGAGCTCGATCATCATCCCCCCGGGGTTGCGAGTATTTGGCCCCACTCCCCAGCATCTCAAGATGGGCCGCCCGTGCGGCACGTCAATCCGACCTATATATGGCTAGCGAAGCGAACTATCTGGCCAACGAGGTTGGTCGGTTCGGGTTACGACGAACGGGGCGGCTCACTCAACTGGGCCTCAGCAAACAGTACTGCCGCAAAACCGGTGTCTAGCTGCTGAAAAGGTTTGACAACGGTGTTTCCCATGCGGTGCACAGCTGGTCCATAGTCAGGTCGCCGACCCCGGCGATGCACAGGCCGTTCGCACTGCCCGTAACCGTTCCTAATTCAGTCAGCGGAACGCCACGTTCGCCGGCGCGCCGGGTGAGTTCGACCAGCCGATCCGGGGCCACGGTGACCAGCACCCGGGCGGTGGACTCAGAGAACAGTGTTACGAACGGGTCGCCTGCGGGCAGCTCGACCCGGGCGCCCCGCCGGCCGATCACGCAGGCCTCCACCAGCGCCTGGGCCAGCCCGCCCTCGGAAAGGTCGTGCGCACCCGTCACCAGTCCGTCGGTGCGGGCGCATCCGGCGAGCAGCTCCGCCAGCGCCCGCTCGGCGGCGAGGTCGACCTTCGGCGGCCGGCCGCCGAGGTGGCCGTGCACCACGTGCGCCCACTCGCTGCCGTCCAGCTCCTCGCGGGTCGCACCGAGCAGCACGATCTTCTCGCCGGGGCTGCGCAGCCCGGTGCGGATCCGCCGCGTCACGTCGTCCAGCACGCCGAGCACGCCGACCACCGGGGTCGGCAGGATCGCCATGGACCCGGTCTGGTTGTAGAAGCTGACGTTGCCGCCGGTCACCGGGACGCCCAGCACCGCGCAGCCGTCCGCGAGGCCGTGCACCGCCTGCTCGAACTGCCACATCACGCCAGGGTCCTCCGGCGAACCGAAGTTCAGGCAGTCGGTGACCGCGACCGGCACCGCGCCGCTGACCGCCACGTTGCGGTACGCCTCGGCCAGCGCCAGCTGCGCGCCGGTGTAAGGGTCCAGCGCGCAGAACCGAGAGTTGCAGTCGGTGGCGACCGCGACGCCGCGCCCGCTGGCCTCGTCGATCCGGACCACCCCGGCGTCGGCCGGCTGCGCGGCGAACGTGTTTCCGCGCACGTAGCGGTCGTACTGGTCGGTGACCCAGGCGCGGCTGCACAGGTTCGGGCTGGCCGCCATGGTCAGGATCAACTCGCGCAGCTGCTCCGGGCTGCCCGGCCGGGCCAGCGTCTTCGCGCCGGCCGCCTGCAGTGCGTCCTGGCCAGCCGGGCGGGCGATCGGGCGCTGGTAGACCGGGCCCTCGTGCGCCACGGTGCGCGGCGGCACGTCCACCACGGTCTCGCCCTGCCAGGTGATCACCAGCCGGTCGCCGTCGGTGACCTCACCGATCACCGTTGCCAGGGTTTCCCACTTGGCGCAGACCGCAAGGAACGCAGCCACGTTCTGCGGGGTGACCACCGCGCACATCCGCTCCTGCGACTCGCTGGACAGGATCTCCGCCGGCAGCATGTTCTCGGCCCGCAGCGGCACCGCGTCCAGCTCGATGTGCATGCCGCCGTCGCCGGCGCTGGCCAGCTCCGACGTCGCGCAGGACAGCCCGGCGCCGCCGAGGTCCTGGATGCCCACCACCAGGCCGGCGTGGAACAGCTCCAGGCAGCACTCGATCAGCACCTTCTCGGTGAACGGGTCGCCGACCTGCACCGACGGGAGCTTCTTGCGGCCCCCGCCGTCCCCGCTGAACGTCTCGGATGCCAGTACGGACACCCCGCCGATGCCGTCAAGCCCGGTCCGCGCGCCGAACAAGATGATCTTGTTGCCGGTGCCGGACGCGAAGGCCAGGTGCAGGTCCTCAGTCTTCAGCACACCCACGCACAGCGCGTTGACCAGCGGGTTCCCCGCGTAGGACTGGTCGAACACCAGCTCGCCACCGACGTTGGGCAGCCCGAGGCAGTTGCCGTAGAAGCTGATGCCGGACACCACACCGGGCAGCACCCGGGCGGTGTCGGGCGCGTCCGCCGGACCGAAGCGCAGCGGGTCGGCCACCGCGATCGGGCGGGCGCCCATCGCCATGATGTCCCGCACGATGCCGCCCACCCCGGTGGCCGCGCCCTGGTGCGGCTCCACATAGGACGGGTGGTTGTGGCTCTCCACCTTGAAGGTGACCGCCCAGCCGTCGC
>DASYBQ010000070.1:0-10347 GCA_036500625.1 Pseudonocardia sp.
AAGTACCGATACTGATCCAGCGTCAGGTGCCGGACGTCCATCCCCCGCCGCAGGCGCGGCGACAACGCGTTGCGGCCCCGCGCGGCCGGTCGCACCGGAGGATGCTCCCGGCGACCGGTCCTCTTCAGGAACCCGTAGAACTGATCCAGCACGCCGGATTCCTTGGCCCACGCCGAGGTTCCGATCGGCCGCTGCTGCAGCTGCGTCCGCGCGCGCCGGTAGGCCACCAGATCCGACTCGGTCGCCGACACCACGTCGCGGCCGCGCTCGGCCTGGTGAGCCGCGAACCGGGCCATGATCCGTCCGTAGTCCTTGAGCGTCGACCGCGACAGCTCCTCGTAGGACATGGTCCGAGCCCACGCGCACAACGGCTCGACCGGCAACATCGTCTCGTCGTCCAGGAACACCGGCGTGCCGTCGGAGATCGACCGATGCTGGAGCAACCGGCCGAGGTCACCGCCCGCCATCACTGGGCTGTCCAGGTACCGCTCCGCAGCCCTCCTGTCCACAGTGAACAGCTGCATCCGTGCTCCTCGTCAGCCGGCAGGCAACGAGAGATATCAGTTGATCAGCAGTGATCCAAATCCCAGACGCCAGCTGCACCTGTACCTCGTGAGACAGAGCTGAACTGCCATGAGAACAGGTGGGTCAGCACCACGAGGGCCAGTGACACCACACCCAGCCGGCGCAGGCAGCCGTCCACCGCGCCGGTCTCGGTGCCGGTGTCCACCAGCACCCCAATGCCCCGCTGGCCGGTGGACAGCACCATCGCGTCGCCCTGGCCGACATCACAGGCCACCAGTGCCCAGCCGGTGGCCGGCCAGCCGGGCGTCACGAACCGGGTGGGCACCAGCACCAACAGCAGACCGACCAGCCCCGCGAGGACCAACACCCGCAACCGGCGCAGCCGCAGCAATGCGACACCAGCGAGCAGCGCCGATGCGAGCAGCGCCGCACCGGCCACGCCGCCGGGCCAGGGCAGTGCGCCGTCGGGGATGCCCGCGCCCCAGTGCGCCACTCCGACCAGCCATCGCACGCCGGGGCCGGCCAGCCAGGCGCACAGCTGGGCCGGCGTGGCACCCAGCGGCGAGAGCACGGCGGCCAACACGCCCAGCACGGTGACCGGCGCGACCACCGGCGCCACCGCCAGGTTGGCCAGCACCGCGACGAGGCTCACCTGGCCGGAAAGGCCGGCGATCAACGGCGCGGTCACCAGGTGTGCCGCCGAGGGCACCGCGATCGCCTCGGCCACACCGGCCGGCACACCGACCCTGCGCAGCGCCGCCGCCCAGCTCGGCGCCAGCAACACCAGGGCGCAGGTGGCCGCCACCGAGAGCGCGAAGCCGGGGTCGGTACCCAGCGCGGGCGCCGCGAGCAGCAGACCGATCACCGAAGCGGCCAGCGCGGGCAGTACCGGGCGCCGCCGCCCGACGAACACCCCGAGCAACCCGACCCCGCCCATGACCGCCGCGCGCAGCACACTCGGTGACGGCCTGGCCAGCAGCACGAACCCGACCAACGCCAGTAACCCGCACACCACCGTGGTCTTCGGCCCGGCCCGTGCCAGTGACAGCAGCCCGCATACCGCGCCGACAACGAAGATCACGTTCGCGCCGCTCACCGCCGTGAGGTGGGTGAGCCCGGTGGTGCGGAACTCCTCCCGCAGCGGCCAGGACATCGCGCTGGTGTCGCCGATCGCCAGCCCCGGCAGCAGCGCTGCCGGGCGCTCCGGGAGAGCCGCTTGGCTGGCGGTGCGCAAGCCGTGGCGCAGCACACCGAGACCGCGCTGCCACCAGGGCGGCTGGGTCAGCTCGGCCGGCGGGCCCCGGACCCGCAGCACCGCCACGGTCAGGTCCGGCCGGGTTGCCGGCGCCAACAGGCCGGACACCGTCAGCTCGGTGCCCGGCAGCAGGTCCGACCAGCCGGCTGCCGGGGCGAGCAACAGGATGTGGCCGCCCAGCCGCCAGCTGGCGCCGGCCGCCCGCGCGCTGACCAGCTCGGCGGGCACCGAGAACTGCGCCGCGCCGGCGCCTCGGCCGCCGTAGCCCACCGACTCGGGCGTGAGTACCGGCGCGGGGTCACCCGTCAGCACCACCCGGGCGGTGACCGCCGCCGCATGCTCGGCGGCGGCCCGCAGTGGGTGCGCCGCGCGCTGGTGCACCTGTGCCGCGACCACCAACCCGACCGAGGCCACCGAGCCGGCGGCCGCGAGCAGGACCAGCGCGCCGGGCCGGACGGCGTAGCCGCGGCGGCGCCGCATGGCGACGAGCACGGACAGCATCAACAGCGCCGAGACCGAGGCCACCGCGGCGGCGGGCTCCCACCCCGCGGTGAGGCCGAGAATGGCCACCAGCCAGCTCAGCACCGCCGCCGGCACCAGGCGCAGGTCCAGCGCGGCCGCCGGGCCGGCCCACTGCTGCCGGGCCGACCCGCTCACACCGTCACCTGGCTCTTGAGCTGTTGGAACCGCCGCTCGCCGATACCGTCCACCTCACGCAGCTGTTCTACAGAGTTGAACCGGCCGTGCTGGGTCCGCCAGTCCAGGATGTGCCGCGCGGTTACCGGACCGACGCCGGGCAGGGTGTCGAGCTGTTCCACCGTGGCGTGGTTGAGATCGACCTTGCCGCCGGCCGGGCCCGGTCGTGCGCCACCCGCCGCGCTTCCCCACGGCGCGGCGTCCGGCTGGGCGCCGTTGGGCAGCGCGGCCGAGGGCTGGGGCAGCCCGACGAGGATCTGTTCGCCGTCCGCCACCCGGCGGGCGAGGTTCACCGTGGTCAGGTCGGCACCGGGCAGCGGCCCACCCGCCTTGCCGATGGCATCGGCCACCCGTGCCCCGTCCGGTACCCGGACCAACCCGGGTTTGCGCACCTTGCCGACGATGCTGACCACCACCGGCGCCCCGGCCACCGGCGGCGGTGACGGCGGCTGCTCGACCGCGCCCACCGAGGCGAGCGCGGGCGGCGCCTCGGGTACCGGTCGGTCCCGCCACACGCCGGCCGCCGCCAGCACCGCGGCCACCGTCGCAACCAGCACCAGCGCCACCGCTCCCGGATGCCCGGGGTTTACCCGGGAGCCCCGCCAGGACGTGGGTATCCATCGGTCGAGCAGCCGTGCCGGGGCGCCGCCGACGGTCGGCAGTGGTGCGGTCGACTCCACCGCAGGCTCGGCGGATCCGGGTACGGCGCCGGCCCGGGCGGTGCCGGGAGCGCGCGGCGCCGCCCAGTCGGCCAGGGGCTCGAACCGAGGCGGTCCACCCGATTCCGACGGCCAGACCGATTCGGGCGACCAAGGAGACTCACTCCCCGGTGCCTGCGGTGCGCCGTTGGACGCACCCGATGCCCGACGGGGCGGCGGCACCGGCCCGGCGGAACCATGCCACTCCCCCGCCGGTGTCGGCTTCCGCGCACGAGCGGCGCGCAGTGCCACCAGCCGGTCGACCGCCGATCGCTCCCCCGGCCAAGGAGCACGTACCCGTACGCTCACCACACCGTCGACCATAGGCACCGAGCGAGCCGTTCGTGCTGGTCAGAACGCTGCCTGTGGACAAGCGCCACCACTGTGGACAACTCGTCCCCAACCGCGCCCGCAACCACCTGGTAGCCGTCCAGCCGTGCATAATGCCCGGCGCGGCTCGCGAACGTACCGATTCCGGGGTCAGCCCGACGCGGACCGCACCGGGACCACCACCACTCCGAGCAGGCCAGGGCCGGCGTGCGCACCGAGCACCGCGCCGACCTCGGACACCACGCACGGTGCGGCGTCCGGCAGGCGCCGGGTGAGCAACGCGGCCAGTTCCTCGGCCCGGCACGGCGCGGCGAGATGATGTACCGCCAGCAACGCGGCGCCCGGCCCGGCCGCCCGGGCCGCCAGCTCCACCATCCGGGTCACCGCCCTGGCCGTGGTGCGCACCTTCTCCAGCGGCTCGATCCGGCCCGCGACAACGTGCAACAGCGGTTTCACCGCAAGCGCGCTGCCCAGCCAGGCTGCCGCCGCGCCGATCCGGCCACCCCGGCGCAACTGCTCCAACGAGTCCACGCAGAAGAACACCCGGCTGCGCCCGGCCACCTCGCTGGCCGCTTTCTCCACCTGGTCAGCGGGACTTCCGGCCGCCGCCTCCTCGGCCGCGGCCAGCACCGCGAAGCCGAGGCCCATCCCGGTGGAGAGCGAGTCGACCACCCGGACGCGGGTCGGGTCGACCTCGTCGGCGGCGATCCGCGCGGCCTCCCAGGTGCCGGAGAGCAGCCGTGACAGGTGCACCGAGACCACCTCGTCCGCTCCGCCGTCCAGCAAGCGCCGGTATAGCGCGGCCATCTCGGCTGGCGCCGGACGCGAGGTGCTGACCGGCGCCGTCGCGGTGCGCAGTGCCTCCGCGACCTCCGCCGGGCCGATGTCCACGCCGTCGAGCCCGACCCGCGAGCCACACCGGACCCGCAGCGGGACCACCTCGACGTGCTCGGGCGCCGCAAGCCGCGCCGGCAGGTACGCCGTGGAGTCGGTCACCACCACGACCCGTGCCACCACTGCTCTAGTCGCCGCCGGTCCCACCGCTCAGGACAGCTCGGCGCGTTCCCGCCGCCTGCGCAGCAGCCGGAAGGCCAGGTACCCGACAAGCAGGACCGCGATCACCGCGATCGGGCCCCAGGTCAGGTAGCGGGAGATGGTCTCGAGCGAGGCCGAGAACACGTAACCGAGCAGCACGCAGCCACCGCCCCAGAGGATCCCGCCGGCCATGTTCCACGGCAGGAAGGTGCGCAGGTAAGGCAACCGCGCCATGCCCGCCATGCCCGGGATGAGTGCGCGCAGCAGCGCGGTGCAACGGCCGAGAAAGACGGCTTTGCCACCATGGCGGTGCAGGAACGCGTCGGCGTTCGCCCACTGCTTGGCGCTGATCCGCCGGCCGAGCGCCGAGGAGCGCAGCGCGGGGCCGTAGTGCTTGCCCACCTCGTAGCCCACACTGTCGCCGGCGACCGCGGCCACCGCGGCGATCGCCACCATCGGCCAGAGGCTGATCCACCCCCGTTGCGCGCCGAGCCCGGCGACCAGCAGCGACGCCTCACCGGGAAAGACCACACCCACCATGATCGCGGCCTCGGCGAAGGCGAAGAATCCGGCGATCAGATACAGCCAGGCACCGACGTGCTCACCGATGCGATGCAGTATGTCCAGCACCACGGTGCGATCCTCTCCCCCGGCGTCGCGCCGACACTATCTCTCCGCTGTGAGCCGGCCGGAGTCAGCCGCCGGCGCCGCGCGGCGGCCGGGGGACCTCCGAACGGGTCACCGGTGGGACGGGCAACATCCCGGCCAACAGCTCCCCAAGGGCCTCCCCGACCGTGCGGTGGCCCCACCAGCCGAAGTGGATACCGTCCGCGTTGCCCTCACCGGCCATGATGTGCGCTCCGACCAGCGCCGAAAGGTCCAGTGTTGCCGCACCGACCTGAGAGGCCCACACCCGGGTGGCCTGCTCGGCCGCGGCGCGCCCGGTGTGCACCTCGCCGTAGGCCGGTGCCCGGTGCACGCTGGGCAGTAGCGACACCACCGGGATGCCCGGCCGGATGATGGTCACCGCGTGTCGGCACTCCTCCAGGTAGCGCACGGTCAGCCGGGGCGGCAACGCCACCGGCCCGCCGCCGGGCAGCCGGGCGAGGCCTCGGGCCAGCTTGGGCAGCGCGCTCAGATAACCGGTGCGAACCGCGCGGCGCACCAGGTCCGGGCGCAGCGCGGGAATGAGGTCGCGGAGTGCGGTGGGTAGTGGCGCGGGCAGGGTGTCCATCCCGCCGACGCCGAGCACCAGCGCGTCGACGCTCGGCAGCACCGACCAGATCCGAGGGTCGTGAGTCAGCGCGTACCAGGCGTGGCGCGCGGTCCACCCGTAACCGGCGAGCAGCTCGGCGCGCCCGTGCACCTCGGCGGCGGCCACGTTGTGCCACAGCCTCGGGTCGTTCGCCGGCTCGGCGCGCTCCGGGCCGTGGAAGGCCAGCGAGTCGGCCAGTACCAGCAGGACCGGCGCCGAGTCAGACACCGGCGGAGGAGGGGCGGTCCAGCACGCCGATGTCGAAGCCGGTGAGCCGCCAGCGCCCGCCGGACTCTGTACGCCGGCGCAGCACCGCCCAGTGCACGTTGCCGAGGCCGCCGAGCGCGTTCCAGCTGGGCGGGTCCAGGCCGATCAGCGCGCAGCTCAGCGCCGCGATCACCCCACCGTGCGCGCAGAACATCACGGTGACCGGCTCGTCGCCGGTGTACCGCGCGTCGAGTTCTTCGACCACCGGCAGCGCCCTGGCCGCGACGTCCACCTTGGACTCGCCGCCCGGCGGCGCCCAGGTGGGATCGTCGCGCCAGGTGGCGAGCGCGCCTGGCCAGTTCGCCTCCACCTCGCCCGGCGTGTAGCCCTGCCATTTGCCGAGGTAGGTCTCCCGCAGGCGGGAGTCGAGCATGACCGGTAACCCGGTGGCCAGCCCCAACTCCGCCGCCGTGCGGGCGGCCCTGCTCAGATCAGAGCTGAGCAGCCGCACCGGTAGGTAGCCGGCCAGAAAGGGCGCTGCCCCGCGCGCCTGCGCGATGCCGAGGTCGGTGAGCTCCGAGTCGATGTGGCCCTGCATCCGGCCGTCGGCGTTGTAGTCGGTCTGTCCGTGGCGGACCAGCACCAACCGGCGCAGGGTCACCCGCCGTACCCTTCGCCAGGCTCTTCGTCGGCCAACGGATCCACTCTGGCCTCCGGGAAATCGATCTTCGGGCAGTCTTTCCACAGCCGGTCCAACCCGTAGAAACCGCGCTCGTCGGCGTGCTGGACGTGTACTACGATGTCAACGAAGTCCAGCAGCACCCAGCGGCCTTCCCTGGCGCCTTCCCGCCGGATCGGCTTGTGCCCGGCCAGCCGCAGCCGCTCCTCGACCTCGTCGACGATGGCCTGCACCTGGCGCTCGTTGGGCGCGGAAGCGATCACGAAACAATCGGTGATGGCCAACTGGTCCGACACGTCGAGTACGACGATCTCGCGGGCCTTCTTGTTCGCGGCGGCGCCCACCGTGATCCTTGCCAACTCCAGTGCCTGCGCGGCTGCGCTCATCGCGTTCCCTTCGCCTCGGGCAGCCGAATCCGCCCACCTCACCGGGACCAGCCTACTGATCCGGGCGCCAGAAGCGGCCGGGCGGTGCGCGGTACGCTGTCGACAACCGGGTGGGCAACCCGATCGGTGCCGACAATTTCGATATCGGTGCGCCGCTCGCTACGGTGGCTGAGATGGCTAGCGGGTCGACGGAAGGCGCCAGGTTGGCGGTGGTCCACCAGCTGGACGGCCCCACCCGTGCCGAAGCCGTGGCGGAGGATGTGCGGGCAGCCATTCACCGGGGCGAACTGTTGCCCGGCCAGCTGATCCCGCTTCGCGAGCTAAGTGAGCAAGGAGGCTGCCGGCAGGCCACGCTTCGGTTGGCGCTCGAAAGCGTGGAACGAGATCGGCTGCTGACCATTCGCGGTGCCGTGGCGGTGGTCGCCCCACTCGACCCGGACGACCTGAACAGCGCATTCAATCTGCTGATACCGATGGGAACCGAGCTCTCCGCTCGTGTACACCGCCAGATCTCTCCGGCGCGGCTGCGCCGCGTCAAGGCGATGATCCCCGTCAATTCCGACCGCGGTGACTACGACACGGACGTGGTAGCGCCAGGCTTCCAGCAGACCAGGAGACTTGTCGGCCCCGTCCTGACCGGTGCGGAGCGCTGCGCGTTGACTCTCATCGGCGACACCATCAGGCGTTACCTGAACCTTGCCGCCGCGGCCGACCCGGCATACGCCAGACTACGCGCCCAAGCCCATTACGACGTAGAGCAGGACCTGATGGAAAGGTACCGATCCAGGAACGTTCACGCTGTCCAAGAGGCCACCCGTCGCTCACACCTCAATTTGGAACGGTTCGCCCAGCTCAGTCTCGACAGCTACCGCGGCACCGACCATCCGATAGCGCGTGTCATTTCGCTGCGCAAGCCGCGAACGCCGTTCCGTGGCGGGCCTGACACAGTCAGCTCCGGCACGGACCAGTTTAGGTAACACCCGTTTCGGGCAAGTCGATGCCACAGCGGTCGCCGCGGAAGGCAGGGACGAGTTGAACAACGGTCAAGATTACCTGTTGTCGTACGCCGGGATGCGCAAGACCGTCGGCTACTTCGGGATCGCCCTGCCTATCGTGGTCTTCCTCATCGGGTTTGCGCTCCCGCCACACCAGTTTCTCGGGTCGATCAGTGACTACTACTACGTGCCTTTCGCCGGCAGCGTGTTCGTCGGTGCGCTGTGGGCAATCGGCGTGTTCCTCTGGTTCTACGACTACGCACGCGCCGACAATATCTTGACCTCCTCGGCGGGGACATTCGCCATCGGGGTCGCGGTATTCCCGACGAGCAAGGACAACCTGCCCCTCGGCATCGTCAGTGTCGCGACGGTGCACCTGGTGTGCGCCGCGCTGTTCTTCGCGATTCTGGCGGTTCTCTCACTTTTCTACTTCACCCGAGGGGACACCGAGAGCCGCCCGAGAAAGAAAATTCGAAATCGCATATATGTCGCAAGTGGGTTGACCATCCTGCTCGCGTTGGTCGTCGCGGCGGCGGGCCGGGCGATACTGGGCCGTGAATCCTACAACGAACACCACGTGCTGTTCTTCTGCGAGACCGTTGCCTGTTGGGCGTTCGGCTTCTCATGGCTGGTCAAGGGCCAGGGGCTGCTTCGTGACCTCGAGACGACCACCCCGCGAGTGCCGCCTCGACCGGGTCAGTCGCTCGCCTCCTGGTAGAGGCAGCGTTTCGAGATGTACTGCACGACCCCGTCGGGCACCAGGTACCACACGGGGCGGCCGTCCCGGACCCGACGCCGGCACTCGGTGGACGAGATGGCCATCGCCGGCACCGGAACCAGTGTCACCGAACCGCGTGGCAGGTGGTCGTCGTCCAACTCGTAGCCGGGGCGGGTCACTCCGACGAAATGCGCCAACTCGAACAGCTCCTCGATGCGATGCCAGGACAGAATCTGCGCGAGCGCGTCGGCGCCGGTGATGAAGAACAGCTGCGCCTTGGGATGCCGGGCCCGCAGGTCCCGCAGGGTGTCCACGGTGTAGGTGGCACCAGGCCGGTCGATGTCCACCCGGTCCACCGAGAACCGAGGGTTCGACGCGGTGGCCACCACGGTCATCAGGTACCGATCCTCCGCCGAGCTGACCGGGCGACCCCTCTTCTGGTACGGCACGCCGGTCGGCACGAACAGCACCTGGTCCAGGTCGAACCGGTTGCTCACCTCGCTGGCCGCCACCAGGTGCCCGTGGTGGATGGGGTCGAACGTGCCGCCCATCACGCCGATTCGTCTCGGTTCGTCGCACGCCCCAGCCATCGGCGCAGCGTATAGCGCCACCTGGGGCCGGTGCCGCAACGCGCGGCGCGGCTCACACCGTGCTACTGCTAGGGGGCCAGTAAGGCGAGTCGCCCCTGCGAGGCTCCGGAGGAGTTCCGGCGAAGGCCGGCGCCGTGAATGTCGGCGACCAAGGGGGCCGAACCTTGGTGGCGGCACCCCAGGGTGGCCACAAGCGCGCTCTTTTGGGCCGAAGGCCCGAACTTCCGGAGGCGGGCCCGAAGGGTCCCCGATCGGAAGTTCCCGCGCGAAAACAGGCCCAGTAGTGCCAGCCCCGCGACGCCGATCACGCCGGCAATCTGGCGGGCTCCGCCTCGGCGGTGTCGGCTACCTCCGGAAACTCGGTGCCCGCGACCTGCACGCAACGGCGGCAGGCCGCGCGGGCTTCGGGGACCTGCCGCAGCCTTGCGTGGCAGCCCGCGAGCAGCAGCACGGCCCGCGCCTCCTCGCGCGGCATGGACATCTCGCGGAACACCTCGGCCGAGCCGGCATGCAGCGCGGCCGCCGCTGCTGCGTCGATAGTGTCGCTCCGCCTCGGCGAGGTCGTCCCGGGCCATGGACAGGTCACCGAGCTGGTTGGCGCTCCACGCGGCACCGCGCAGGTCGCCGATCTGCTCGAAACATTCCAGCGTGTGCTGTTCCGAGGCGAACGCCTCGCCGTACTGGCCCAAGCCGGCCTGTGCGTTGCCGAGATGGTTCGAGGCCCAGCCCTGCCGGCCCAGGTCGCCGATCTCGACCGCCAGCGCCGAGCTCTCCCGCCGGCAGTCCCGCGCCTCGGCGAACCGGTGCCGCTCCCACAACATCAGGCCGAGACCGCACAACAACTTGCTGAGATCGTCCTTCGCGGTCGGCACGGCGTCCCGCGCCGCCTGGATCCCGGCCCGGAAGGTCTGCTCCCACTCCGTCCAGTAGCGCTTGTGGTCGTAGTTGTGGAAGCAGTGGGTCGCCAGCGCGGCGGCG
>DASYBQ010000071.1:0-21921 GCA_036500625.1 Pseudonocardia sp.
CCAGCGAAGCAGCCACCAGGCCCGTGCCGCGACCGAGCCGTCCGCGTCGTCGTACACCACGACGCTCGAGTCATCCGATAGACCGGCCTCGGCGAGCCGCTCGGCCAACCGTTCCGGGGCCGGCAGTGGGTGGCGGCCACCAGGGCCGGGTGGGCCGGCGAGCACCGAATCCAGGCTCAGGAACACCGCGCCGGACAAGTGGCCGGCACGGTAGTCATCCGCGCCCGGTGGGCCGGCCAGCCGCCACCGGACGTCCAGCACAGCCAGCCGTGACCGGTGCTCGCGTCGCGTCAGCGGACCGACCAGCTCGGCGCTCGAGATCAGCGGTGACACGCCAGCCATCCTGCCACTTCTTCCCGCTCGACAATCGCGCCAACCCGAATGGGCCGGGTCCTTCGAGACCTGGAACGGATACCATTGGAGCAGGATGAAGGGGCGGCAGACGTGAACGATCTCATTGACACTACAGAGATGTATCTCCGCACCATCTACGAGCTGGAAGAAGAGGGCGTCGTCCCACTTCGGGCCCGGATCGCGGAACGTCTGGCGCAGAGCGGGCCCACGGTGAGCCAGACCGTGGCCCGCATGGAGCGTGACGGGCTCGTGGTGGTCGCCGGGGACAGGCACCTCGAGCTCACCGACTCGGGCCGGGCCAGGGCGGTCGCGGTGATGCGCAAGCACCGCCTCGCCGAGCGGCTGCTCACCGACGTGATCGGGCTCGAATGGGAGCATGTGCACGCCGAGGCCTGCCGGTGGGAGCACGTGATGAGCGATGCCGTCGAGCGCAAGTTGGTGCGGCTGCTCAACAACCCGACCATCTCCCCGTACGGCAACCCGATCCCCGGCCTCGAGCAGCTGGACCTGGAGGACCCGGACGGCGACGGTGTCGACGCACCCGTGCTCGAGCTCGGTCTGCAGCGACTCGACGAGTACGCCCGCCGGGGCGGTGGGCCGGTGGAGGTGCGCCGGATCGCGGAGCACGTTCAGGCGGACACCGACCTGATGACCGAACTCAAGGCCGCTGGGATCGTGCCCGGCCAGGCTGTCCAGGTGGGTGCCATAGCGCGCTTCGGCGAGGCGGTGCCGGTGCACTTCGAGGGTGAACAGGCCGCGGTCCAGCCACTGTTGGCGCACGCCGTCCTGGTGCGGACCCGCTGACGGCTCGAGCACCAGCGCCGCGATAGGGCACCGGCCGAGGCCGGGTTCGCGCAGTGTGGCGCGAGCGGTGTGAGAGTGTGCCCGCATGCAGCTCGTCGATGGGGAGGCGTAGCCGTGCGCGTGCTGGTTACCGGTGGCGCGGGCTACCTGGGTAGCGTCTGCGCCGCGCACCTGGTGGAGAACGGTCATGAGGTCGCGGTGTTGGACGACCTGTCCACCGGGCACCGGGACGCGGTGCCGGACGGGTGCCGGTTCATCGAGGCGGACCTGGCGGAGGCCGCGCCGGCCGTACTCGCCGAGGGTTTCGACGGTGTGCTGCACTTCGCGGCGAAGTCGCTGGTCGGCGAGTCGATGGAGCACCCGGAGCGCTACTGGCAGGGCAACGTGGTGACCACGCTGCGGCTGTTGGACGCCATGCGGGCGCAGGGCACTCCTCGGCTGGTGTTCTCCTCGACGGCGGCAACCTACGGCGAACCGGCCACGGTGCCGATCACCGAGGACGCTCCCGCCGCTCCGACGAACACCTACGGCGCGAGCAAGCTGGCCATCGACCATGCGATCAGCTCGTACGTCTCGGCATACGGGTTCGCGGCGGTGAGCCTGCGCTACTTCAACGTCGCGGGGGCACACGGCCGCTTCGGGGAGCGGCACGCGGTGGAGACCCACCTGATCCCGATCGTGCTGCAGGTAGCCAGCGGACTGCGGGAGGCCGTGCAAATCTACGGCGAGGACTGGCCCACCGCGGACGGCACCTGCATCCGGGACTACATCCACGTCGACGACCTTGCCGACGCGCACGTGCTCGCGCTGCGGCACGCCACCCCGGCGACCCACCGGATCTACAACCTGGGCAGCGGCACCGGGTTCTCGGTACGGGAGGTCATCGAGGCCTGCCGGGCGGTGACCGGCCACCCCCTGCCGGCTCGCTCCGCGCCCCGGCGGGCCGGCGACCCGGCGGTACTGATCGCGTCCAGCGAGCGGGCCCGGGCCGAGCTGGGCTGGCAGCCGACGCGTACCGAGCTGCACCGCATCGTCACCGACGCCTGGGCGTTCAACCAGCGGCACCTGTCGCTGGACCGGAGCTGAGCCCGCGCTCATCGGGTCTCATCGTTGGCCAGCAGCACCGCGGCCGGCTCGATGCCACCGGTCAACCAGCCGCGCAGGGTGGTCGGCGGTATGCCGCTGGAAAGCCCGTTGAGCAGCAGCGAGCTGATCCGGTGCCCCGGCCAGGCGAGTTGAGCGCGCTCCAACGCCACGGTGGCCAGCGCGGTGTCGCCGCGCACGAGGGCACTGAAGGCCAACAATGTGGCCGGCTCGGCGGCATCCGGATCGGGGCATTCCCGCACCAGAGTGCCCCAGAGCCGCTCGGCCGCCTGAGCCCACCCGCCGAGGGCGAACCCGAACGCGGCATCACGCACCCTGACATCGTTCAACGCCAGGCACAACGCCACCACCTGGTCGTCCGTCAGCTCGAGGAGCCCATCCCTTGCCCGGGTCATCCATACGTTGACCAGCTCAAAAGCCGCCGGACCGTCGAGCGGCCGCGCCCGGCACGTGTAGACCGCCTCGTCCAGCCAGGCATCGAGCAGGTCCGACCGGCGCGCCAGCACGGCCGGGTCGCCAGGGGCGACCACCGCCTCCAGGTCAGCCCGGTCGGCGTAGATCACCTGCCCGGTGACGACCATCTCGGCGGCAAGTGCCGCGCACGCCGGATCCGGCAGCTGGCCGGAACTGTCCTCGTTCTGGTAGGAGCGCCACGGCGCGTCTTCGGCGATCTCGGACGCCCATACCGCGATCCGTCCAGGCACGCCGACCAGTGAGCACTCCGCCAGCAGCGCTTCCACCAGTTCGTGGTGCGGTGGTGGCTCGCCTGGCTTCCCCGACCCGCCGCCACCGACCACCACGACCAGGATCTCCTCGCTTCGCCGCGCGGCCATCACCTCGCTGAGATAGCGCACCAACCGCGCGCTGCGATCCGGTGGCGGCAGGTCGACCCGCAGCGCGAACTGCACGAACATGCTGGCACTTGTTGCCTCCTGCGCCAGGCTCACGAGCACCAGCGAGTCCCGAGGGTGAAAACCCAGTAGCGGCGGCACGGCGGTGATCACGTCGGCGGGAGACCGCAGCCGCAGCGGCAACGCCTGGTCGAGTTCGAAGTCCATGCCCTGACAGTGCGCCGGTTCGCAAGACATCGTGCGACTGTTCGACCAGGCCTGTGGACAGGTACCCGCGCGGATGCCGTTCGGGCCGGTTTGTGGATAACCACGACAAGCTCGGCCCGTCCTGTCGGTGGGCGCGGATAGGATGTCGCGCCGAAACAGCGCCTGCGTCGCGCCCGCGACACCTGATAGTCACGAGAACGCCACAGAGGAGCGGTCCGCCCGGCCCTTGCGCGGCGCGGTACGGCGATCGAGGCTGGTGGCACCTATTGCCGGAGGGAGCGCCGATGTACGACTACGAGCTCGTGGTGATCGGGTCGGGACCGGGCGGCCAGAAAGCGGCCATCGCGGCCGCGAAGCTCGGTAAGCGGGTCGCCGTAGTGGAGCGCGGCAACATGATCGGCGGGGTGTGCGTGAACACCGGCACCATCCCATCCAAGACGCTGCGCGAGGCGGTGCTGTACCTCAGCGGATTCGCGCTGCGCGACCTGTACGGCGCCAGCTACCGGGTGAAGTCGGACATCACCATCGCCGACCTGATGATCCGAACCCAGCACGTCGTCGGCCGCGAGGTGCAGGTTGTCCGCTCGCAGCTGCTGCGCAACCATGTGGACCTGCTGCAGGGCAGCGCCGGTTTCGTCGACCCGCACACCCTGCGGGTGACCGGCGAAGGGCGGGACACCAGCACCGTCACCGCCGGGAAGGTCGTCATTGCCACCGGTACCCGGCCGGCCCGGCCTCCGCATGTCGAGTTCGACGACGAGCACGTGCTCGACTCGGACGGGGTGCTGCACCTGAACCACGTGCCGAACTCGCTCGTGGTGGTCGGGGCCGGCGTCATCGGCATCGAGTACGCGTCGATGTTCGCCGCGCTCGGTTCCCGGGTCACGGTGGTCGAGCAGCGCGCGCAGATGCTCGACTTCTGCGACCCGGAGGTGATCGAGTCGCTGAAGTTCCACCTGCGCGACCAGGCCGTCACCTTCCGCTTCGGCGAGGAGGTCTCCAAGGTCGAGGTGTCCGACCGCGGCACGGTGACCAGCCTGGTCAGCGGTAAGCGGATACCGGCCGAGACGGTGATGTACTCCGCCGGCCGCCAGGGCGTCACCGAGGACCTGCACCTGGAGAAGGCTGGGTTGGAGGCGGACAGCCGGGGCCGCATCAAGGTGGACGGCCACTACCGGACCACCGTGGAGCACATCTACGCGGTCGGCGATGTGATCGGCTTCCCGGCGCTCGCGGCGAACAGCATGGACCAGGGACGGCTCGCCGCGCACCACGCGTTCGGCGAACCCGCCCGCGAGCTGGCCGGGCTGCAGCCGATCGGCATCTACACCATCCCGGAGGTCTCCTACTGCGGCGCCACCGAGGCCGAGCTGACCCGGTCCTCGGTGCCCTACGAGATCGGCGTCGCCCGGTACCGCGAGCTGGCAAGGGGCCAGATCATCGGCGACACCTACGGCATGCTGAAGCTGCTGGTCTCCACCGAGGACCGCACCCTGCTCGGGGTGCACGTGTTCGGCACCAATGCCACCGACCTGGTGCACATCGGCCAGGCCATCATGGGCTGCGGCGGCACGGTGGACTACCTGGTGGACACCGTGCTCAACTATCCAACCCTGTCCGAGGCCTACAAGGTCGCCGCCCTTGACGTCTACAACAAGATCCGCGCCCTCGAGGTGTTCACCTCCGCCCCTGCCCCGAAAGACGACCTGACACCGGCACCCTCGGCTGAGTAATCCGGACCGCACACAGCGAGTGGTCGCGGCGCATACGCCCGGACACGTGTGCCGCGACCATTGGCTGAAGCCCACAGGTCCTAGGCACCGCTCCGGGTGGCGAGCAAGAGCTGCAGGTGGCAGGCCAGGCGTTCGCGCGGGTCGTCCAGGTCCACGCCGGACAGGGCGCGGGCCCGGCGCAGGCGGTGGCGCAGCGTGTTCGGATGCACATGCAGCGCCGCCGCCGCCGAGCGGACGTCGCCGAGCGCGTCGAGGTAGGCCAGCACCGAGGCGACCAGCTCGCCACCTCGGGACTCGTCGTGCTCGACCAGAGCGGTGACCCCGGGGCCGCGCAGCTCGGGACGAACGGCGAGCAGATCCAGCGTCTCGCCAAGCAGCAGCTCGGTGCGCAGCTCGGAGATGGTGGCCACGGTGGTCGTCGACCCGGTGCGCGCCAGCGAGTCCAGCACCCGGTCGACCTCTGTGCGGGCGTCCGGCACCGCGGCGAGCGTGGGTACCGGCGAGCTGATGCCGGCCCACCAGCTGGCCCCGGTACGCGTGCGCACCAGCTCGACCACGTCGCGCACCCAGGACCGAGGGGTCGGGTCGGTGCTGGTCGTCGACCGTACCCCTGGCAGCACCGCGTACACCCGGTCGGAGTGCACGGCGACGAGCGCGGTCCGGTGGTAGGCGGTGGCGTACACCGACACCAGGCTGGCCGCCCGGTCGCGGTGCAGCTCACGGGCCGGTGCGTCCGGCTCGACGGAACCGCCGAAACCGACCACCACCGCCGCGCTCGCCGGATCCAGACCCAACCGGCCCGCGACGAGGTCGGTGTTGGCCCCGCCGGTGAGCAGGTCGATGGGCAGCCCGCGCCGCGACCCACCGGTGGCGCCGGTCCGGCGGCGCAGTATCTCGGCGGCGACCAGCCGGGCCGCGCCGACCAGCGCCTCCCGCGCCCTCGGCGCGAACGGCACCGGTACCGGGTCGCAGAGCTGCTGCACCCAGATCGTGCCCAGGTACCGGGTACCGGCGCGCACGCCGACGGCGAGCCGGGGCCGGATGCCCAGCTCCGGATGCTCGTCGACGCGGACCACCCGCTCCCCCGCGCGCAGCCGGTCCAGCACGCCCCACTCGCGCAGCTTGACCATGTAGCTCTCCGGGCCCTGCCAGCCGAGGATGGACAGCCGGCGCATCTCGTCCACCCCCTGCTCGGAGCGGGAGTAGGCGAGCACCCGGTTGCCGGTGTCCTCGATGCTGACTATCCCGCCGGTGGCCACCGCGATCGTCTCGGCCAGTTCGAACAGGTTCTCCGGCGCGGGTTCAGCGCTGAGCTCGGCGGCCTCCAGCCGCTCGTGCAGCAGCGACGCCAGCTGGTCCCACCGGACCTCGGGCCGTACCGCGAGCACCGGCACCCCGACCGCGACCGCCGCGCTGGCCAGCTCCGAGGAACCGTCCGCGCCGGTCTTCACCGCGACCGCCGCGGCGCCACTGCCCGCGGCGGCCCGCAGCAACGGCACCGACTCCCGACCGCGCACACCGATGACCAGCACCAGCTCACTGTGATGATCACGGAACTCGTCGTCAGGGTCCAGGATCGCCACCCCGTCCACCTCGGCGGGGCTGCCGGGCACCGCGAGCAGCCGGGCGAGCGGGCCGGCGATCCCGTCCAGCAGGTGCCCCAGCGGCATTCCGCTCATGTTTGTCCGATCCGACAACGCTGTGACCGCGACTATATCCGGTCAGCCAACGCATTGGGCCTGTTGTGCTGGTTAGCTCTCACCCACCGACATGAGCGGGAGGTGCGCACACCATGGATTCGATCGTCACGACACCGGCGCCGAGGAATGAACCGGTCCGGGACTACGCCCCCGGTTCGGCGGAGCGGGCCAGCCTGACCGCCCGGCTGGCCGAGCTCGGCAAGATCGACCACGAGCTGACCCAGACCATCGGCGGGCGGCAGGCGCCCGGCGGCGGCGCCGCGGTAGACGTCCTCGCCCCGCACCGGCACGCCCAGGTGCTCGGCACGCTGCGCACCGCCACCGGCGACGATGCCAAGCTGGCCGTGGACGCCGCGCACGACGCCGCCGACCCGTGGCGGCGGATGCCGTTCGAGGCGCGTGCATCCGTACTGCTGCGCGCCGCCGACCTGCTGTCCGGGCCCTGGCGGGACACGCTGAACGCGGCCACCATGCTCGGCCAGTCCAAGACCGCGATCCAGGCGGAGATCGACTCGGCGTGCGAGCTTGCCGACTTCTGGCGGTTCAACGTGCACCTCGCCCGGCGGGTGCTGGCCGAGCAACCGGAGTCTTCGCCAGGGGTGTGGAACCGGATGGACCACCGCCCGCTGGAAGGCTTCGTCTACGCGATCACGCCGTTCAACTTCACCGCGATCGCCGGAAACCTGCCCACCGCGCCTGCGCTGATGGGCAACACGGTGATCTGGAAGCCCTCGCCCACTCAGACGCTCGCCGCCTGGTACACCATGCGCCTGCTGGAAGCCGCTGGCATGCCCCCAGGTGTGATCAACATGGTGACCGGGGACGGGAAGGCACTGTCCGAGGTGCTGCTCGCCGACGAGCACCTGGCCGGCATCCACTTCACCGGGTCCGCCGCGACCTTCCAGCACCTGTGGGGCCAGGTGGGGGCCAACATCGGCGGCTACCGGGGCTACCCCCGCATCGTCGGCGAAACCGGCGGAAAGGACTTCGTGCTCGCGCACCCCTCCGCCGAGCTGGACGTGCTGCGCACCGCGCTGGTGCGGGGCGCCTACGACTACTCCGGGCAGAAGTGCTCGGCGGCCTCCAGGGCGTTCGTGCCCGCGTCGGTGTGGCGGCGGCTGCGCGACGACCTTGTCGACGAGGTCAGCTGCCTGCCGGTTGGCGACGTGGCCGACCTTGGCAACTTCACCGGCGCGGTGATCGACCGCCGGGCGTTCGACCGGCTCGCCGGCGTGCAGGAACGGCTCGCGGCCGACCCCAGCTGCGAGGTGCTTGCCGGAGGCACCGCCGAGGACAGCGAGGGCTACTTCGTGGCTCCGACGCTGGTCACCGGCACCGACCCGAGCCACGACATGTTCCGCACCGAGTACTTCGGGCCGCTGCTGGCCGTGTACGTCTACCAGGACGACGAGTTCGACCAAATCTTGCGGACCATCGACGAAGGCTCGGACTACGGGTTGACCGGCGCGGTCATCGGCACCGACCGGGCGGCGATCAACCGGGCCAGCGAGGCGTTGCGGTTCGCCGCGGGCAACTTCTACATCAACGACCGGCCGACCGGCGCGGTGGTGGGCCAGCAGCCGTTCGGCGGAGCCCGCGCCTCGGGCACCAACGACAAGGCGGGTTCGATCTTCAACCTGCTGCGCTGGACCAGCCCGCGCTCCATCAAGGAGAACCTGAACCCGCCGGTCACCGCCGACTACCCGCACCAGGGGTGAGCGACATGCTGCGATCCGCCCTGCTCACCGCGGCCCGCTCACCCGGCCTGCGCAGCGCCGCCGAGCACTCCGCCCTGACCCGCCCGATCGTCAACCGCTTCGTCGCCGGCGAACAGCTGGACAGTGCCCTGGCGGTGGCCCGCGAGCTGGCCGCCGACCGGCTGGTGTCGATGGACCACCTCGGCGAGAACACCGAGGACCGCGCCCAGGCCGACGCCGCCACGGAGGCCTACCTGGCGCTGCTGGACCGGCTGGGCGCCGAGGGGCTGGCGGCGAAGGTGGAGGTGTCGGTGAAGTTGTCCGCGCTCGGCCAGTCACTACCCGGCGGGGGGCCCGCGTTGGCCACCGACAACGCGGCGCGAATCTGCGCGCGGGCGCACACCGAGGGAACCACGGTGACCGTGGACATGGAGGACCACACCACCACCGACGCCAACTTGGAGTCCGTGCGCGAGCTGCGCCGGGACTGGCCGGGCACCGGCGCGGTGCTGCAGGCCTACCTGCGCCGCACCGAGGCCGACTGCGCCGCGCTTGCCAGGCCGGGCTCCCGGGTACGGCTGTGCAAGGGCGCCTACGACGAACCGGCCTCGGTGGCCTTCCGCGAACGCCGCGAGGTGGACGAGTCCTACCGGCGCTGCCTGCGCGTGTTGATGGCCGGTGAGGGATACCCGATGGTCGCCACCCACGACCCGGCTTTGATCCAGCACGCCGGTGAGCTGGGCGCGGCACGGGACTTCGAGTTCCAGATGCTCTACGGCGTCCGGCCCGAGGAGCAGCGGCGGCTGGCCGCGAGCGGCCACCGGATGCGGGTCTACCTGCCCTACGGCTCCGCGTGGTTCCCCTACTTCATGCGGAGGCTTGGCGAACGCCCGGCCAACGTGATGTTCTTCCTTCGTTCGTTCGCCAGCCGTCACTGAACGGTCACCGGTAGGGGAAACCATGACGACCTCACGCGTACCGCCCAACAACAAGCTGTTCCGGCGGATGCCCATCCAGCACATCGAGGACGTCACCCCCGAGGGCGGGCTCACCCGCACCCTGGGGCTGTGGCAGCTGACCGCGATCGGTGTCGGCGGCATCATCGGCGCCGGCATCTTCGCCCTCGCCGGCCGGGTGGCCAACCAGACGGCCGGCCCGGCGGTGCTGATCTCGTTCCTGGTCGCGGGCATCGCCAGCGCGGCGGCGGCGTTCTCCTACGCCGAGTTCGCCGGACTGATCCCCCGAGCGGGCTCCGCGTACACCTACAGCTACGCGGTGCTCGGTGAACCGGTTGCCTGGTTCATCGGCTGGGACCTGCTGTTGGAGTACACCGCGATCGTGTCGGTGGTGGCGATCGGTATCTCCGGCTACTTCAACGAGCTGCTCAACCTGTTGCACCTGAAGTTGCCGCTGTGGATGTCCGGGGCGCCGGGTACCGAGCCGGCCGGGGTGCCGGCCGGCTCGTACAAGGTCGACCTGTTCGCGGCGCTGCTGTGCCTGCTGATCGCGTTCGTGCTCAATCGGGGCATGCGCAGCGCGGCCCGGTTCGAGTCCTGGCTCGTCTACCTCAAGGTCGCTATCGTGCTGCTGGTGGTCGTGGTCGGGGTGTTCCACATCAACTCCGCCAACTACTCGCCGTTCGCCCCGTTCGGCCTGGCCGGCGCGTTCACCGGGGCGGCCACCGTCTTCTTCGCGGTGTTCGGATACGACGCGATGAGCACCGCCGCGGAGGAGTCGGAGGACTCGCAGAAGCACATGCCACAAGCGATCCTGTACTCGCTGGCCATCGCCATGGTGCTCTATGTGGCGGCCTGCCTGGTGCTCACCGGCATGGTCAACTACAAGGACATCGACCCCAAGGCCGCGTTCTCCAGCGCGTTCAGCACCATCGGGTTGAACGCGATCGCGCTGGTCATCGCGGTCGGCGCGATCCTCGGCATCCTCACCGTGATGTTCACCTTCATGATGGGTGCCAGCCGGGTCGGCTACTCGATGAGCCGGGACGGGCTTTTGCCCGGCTGGTTCGGCAAGACACACCCTCGGCGCCGGGTTCCCTCCAGGATCACCTGGGTGTTCGGGGTCGCCTCCGCGATCATCGCCGGGCTGCTGGACATCAACGACGCCGCCAAGCTGACCAACATCGGCATCCTGCTCGCCTTCGTGATCGTCTGCGCCGCGGTGATCGTGCTGCGCTACCGGCAGCCGAACCTGAATCGGCAGTTCCGCTGCCCGGGCATGCCGGTGGTGCCGATCGTCGGCATCGGGTTCTCCATCTGGTTGACCACGTTCCTCGACCTGCTGACCTGGGCCCGGTTCATCGGCTGGTTCCTTCTCGGCGCGATCGTCTACCTGGTCTACGGCCGCCGGCACGCACGGCTGGCGCTCGTCCAGCAAGCGACGGCCGCCGAGGACAAGGCCGGCCCGGCTGGCTGACCACTTCTCTCCCGGCAGCGCTGTCGGTTCGGGCCATCGGTGTTCGACGTAAGGGCTAGAGACCCACTCACCAGCCCTTCGGAGGACGTCATGACCACCCTGCCGGTTGCCACCACCCGTTCCGCCACTGCTCAGCGCCGCATCCGCCGGGCCGGCGCCGTCGTCGCGGCGACGCTGGTCAACGGCGTGCTCTGGGGAGTCTGCAGCGTGTTCGGCGTCGACTTCTGGCTCAGCGACTCCGGCGGCGCGGGCGCCGTGACGCTGCCGATCGCGCTGGTCGCCACCGCGGTCTCCGGCCTGCTCGGCTGGGCCACCTTGGCCGGGCTGGAGCGGCTGACCCGCCGAGCCCTGGGCCTCTGGACCGGGCTGGCCGTCGGCGTCACACTGCTGTCCATCGTGCCGATCTTCCTGGAGCAGGCCACCACCGGCACCCGCATAGCCCTGACCGTGCTACATGTCGCGGTCGCCGCCGCCCTCATACCCGCCTTCCGCTCGCGGTGATACGAAACCGGCCGTTGCAGCATCGTCGTCACCGTAGAACATCCGCTGGATATCTGGGTCGACGTCAACGAAGTCCACATCGTCGTCACTGATCTGGCCTGTCAAACCGCCGAACACCACACGTTGCTCCGTAACTAGATAATGACCCAAGTCCACAGTGAACGTGATAAATACCACATTCGCGGTCAGTGATCTCACGGGCCCGGCGGTGGTGCGTCTTCGGGGTGTGATGGGCAAGCCGTTCGAGAAGATCGTCGCGGAGTGCGGCCCGGTGGTGCTGCGGGTCTGCCGGGCCGTGCTGCCCGGCGCGGACGCCGAGGATGCCTGGTCGGAGACGTTCCTGGCCGCACTGCGGGCGTACCCGGACCTACCGGCCGGCACCAACATGCAGGCCTGGCTGGTCACCGTGGCGCACCGCAAGGCCATTGACCAGCACCGTGCCCGCGCCCGGCGCCCGGTGCCGACCGACGAGTTGCCCGAGCAAGCCAGCCAGGTGGGCGTTCCCGGTTCCGGGCGGCCCGAGCTGTGGGAGGCGCTGGGCTCGCTGCCCACCAAGCAGCGGTTCGCGGTCGCCTACCACTACCTGGCCGGTCTGCCGTACGCGGACATCGCGGACATGTTGGGCAACAACGAGTCCGCCGCCCGGCGCGCCGCGGCGGACGGCATCGCCACGCTTCGACACACCTTCAGCGCCGGCTCGACCAACACCGACACCACCGGCAACGTCACGGCCTCAGAGGGGTCATTATGATCAATAACACGGCACGGGACCTAGGCGCGCTACTGCCCACTCTCCCGGCGATCGACCCGGACCTGCTGCGGGCGTTGCACGACCGGCTCGGCGCGGCCGCGCAACGCGAGGGCCTGCTGGACGTCGCCTACCGCACGGTGGACAGCCCGGTCGGCACGCTGCTGCTGGCCGCCACGGAACAGGGGCTGGTACGGGTCGCGTACGCCAGCGAGGGCCACGACGCGGTGCTGGCCCGGCTGGCCACCGACATCAGCCCCCGGATCCTCGCCGCGCCGGCACGGCTGGACATCGCCGCCGGCGAGATCGAGGAGTACTTCGCCCGGCGCAGGACGGGGTTCGACCTGCCGCTGGACCTGCGGCTGGCCGGTGGCTTCCGCCGCGAGGTGCTCAACCACCTGGCCGAGATCCGCTACGGCCACACCGCCAGCTACGCCCAGCTGGCCGCCGCCGCCGGGAACCCGAAGGCGGTCCGCGCCGTCGGCACCGCGTGCGGGCACAACCCACTGCCGATCGTGCTGCCCTGCCACCGGGTGGTGCGCAGCGACGGCAGCCCTGGCGGTTATGTCGGCGGCGCCGAGGCCAAGCACACGCTACTGAGTTTGGAGGCTGCCCGATGAGCAACCACAGCACCGCGACCAGGAACGGCACACAGACCGCGACGCTATTCGACCCGGAGACTCCGGAGCGCGGCCAGCAGACGACCGATCTCGCCGCGCCGCCGGCCGAGCGGGTCGCCTCGGCGGACTGGCCCCGGCTGGCCGGCGAGCTCGACGACTTCGGCTGCGCCACGGTGGGCACGGTGCTCACGCCGGGCGAGTGCCGGTCGGTGGCCAGCCTGTACGACGAGGTCGGGATGTTCCGGTCCACCGTCGACATGGCTCGCTACCGGTTCGGTGAGGGTCAGTACCGCTACTTCGCCTACCCGCTGCCCGAGCTGGTCGCGGCGCTGCGCGAGGCGTTCTACCCTCGGTTGCTGCCGGTCGCGCGGGACTGGGCGCGGCGGCTGGACCGGCCCGCCCCGTGGCCGGACACCCTGGAGCAGTGGCTGCGGATGTGCCACGACGGGGGGCAGACCCGCCCGACCCCGATCCTGCTGCGCTACCAGGCCGGCGACTGGAACGCGCTGCACCGCGACCTGTACGGCGAGCTGGTGTTCCCGCTGCAGGTGGTGATCTGCCTGGACGAACCGGGCGTCGACCACACCGGCGGGGAGTTCATGATGGTCGAGCAGCGCCCGCGCGCCCAGTCCAAGGGCACGGTACGGGCGCTGCGCCAGGGCGAGGCGCTGATCTTCACCACCCGGGACCGGCCGGTCCGCTCGGCAAGGGGATGGTCGGCATCCCCGATGCGCCACGGCGTGTCCACCCTGCTCTCCGGCACCCGCCACACCCTGGGCCTTGTGCTGCACGACGCCACCTGACCCTGTGGATAACTCGTGAGTGAAAAGTAACGCCATAGCGTTACTTTTCACTCACGAGGCCGGAGGCCCGGTCAGTCGACGCCGAGGTCGGCCAGCTTGGCCCGGTAGCGCGCCACGTTGGCCGACTTGACGCCTTCGTAGCCGCGCACCAGGTCGGCGGCCTCGGCGGCGGCGACCGCGGTGTCGTAGCTCTCGGTGCGCAGCGCGCCGGTCAGCCGGGTGATCATGGCGGTGTAGGAGTCGCGCAGCCCGCGCTCCGTGCGGCGCATCTCGGTGCGGCCGAACGGGTCCAGCGGGGTACCGCGCAGCCGTTTGCCCCGGGCCAGTGCCCGCAGCGCGGGTCGCAACCACGGCCCGAACGCGATCTTGCGGTCCCGGCCCATCGCGCGCAGCAGCGGCGGGTGCAGCCGGTAGCGCGGCTTCGCGCCGCCCGGCACCTCCCGCGCCAGCCGGCGTTCGAACTCGGGGTCGGTGAGCAACCGGGCCACCTCGTACTCGTCCTTGTAGGCGGTCAGCTTGTACAGCCCTCGGGCGACCGCCTCGCTGTATTCGGTGCGCTCCCCCAGCGCCCGCTCGGCCGACCAGGCGGCCCGCATCACGTCCAGGTACCGGCGCGCGGTCGCCACATCCTGGTAGCCGACCAGCCGGGCGGCCCGCGAGGTAGCCAACCGGCGGGCCTCCCCTGCCAGCTCGCCCAGGTCCAGGCCGGCGGGTAGCCGCGCGGGCTCGTCGGTGCTGGACGGCGCGTTGTGACCGGTGGCCTCCGCGAAGGCCTCCGGATCGGCCACCGCCACCCGACCCCATCCGAAGGCGGCGGTGTTCGCGGCCACCGCCACCCCGTTCAGCTCGATCGCCCACTCGAGAGCAGCGGCGGAGACCGGCAGCGCGCCGCTCTGGTACGCGGCCCCGACCAGCAGGAACGTGGCGGGCATCGTGTCACCGAACAGCGCCTGCGCCGCCGAGGCGGCGTCCAGCGGCACCACCTCGCGCGCGCTGGCGGCGATCCGGTCCAGCAGCGTGGCCTCGCTCGGCGCCAGCACCGAGACGTCCCGCACCATTGCACCGGTGGGTACCTCGCTGGTGGAGACCACGGCGATCGTGGTCTCCGGATTGGCATAGCCGAGATTCTTGCTATCCGCGCCGACCAGCGCGTCGAAGGCCAGGTAGCAGTGCGCCCGCGCCGCGCCTACCCGGTTCGCCGGACCCAGCGCGGCGGCATCGGCGGCCACCCGCAGGTGCGAGGTCACCGGGCCGGCTTTCTGGGAAAGCCCGGTCTGGTCCACGCCGTGCACGGCCAGCCCGTCGCGCACCGCGGCACTGCCAAGCACCTGGTTCACCGTGACGATGCCGGTGCCGCCGATGCCGGCCAGGAACACCTCCGCCGTGCCGCCCACCGCCCTTGGGCGCACGTCCGGTACCGAAGGCGGCTCAGGATGCGCCCGAGAGGCCTTCGGCGGCCCATCGGCTGGAACCTGGACCGTCACGAACGAAGGGCAGTCGCCCTTGAGGCAGCTGTAGTCGGTGTTGCAGGAGGTCTGGTCGATCCGGGTCTTGCGGCCGAGCTCGGTCTGCACCGGCTGCACGGAAAGGCAGTTGCTCTGCACCCCGCAGTCGCCGCAGCCCTCGCAGACCTCTTCGTTGATCACCACCCGGGTCGGCCGGACCGGGATGGTGCCGCGCTTGCGCAGCCGGCGGGACTCCGCGGCACACCGCTGGTCGTAGACCAGCACGGTCACCCCGGAGACCGCCGCCAGCTCGCGCTGAGCCTGCACCAGCCGGTCCCGGTGCCACAGCGCGACGCCCGGCGCCAGTGGCTCCAGCTTCCGGTAACGCTCCGGTTCGTCGGCGCAGACGATGATTCGCGCGACACCTTCGGCGGCGAGCTTGCGGGTCAGCGCCGGCACCTCGAGGCCACCCTCGGCGTCCTGGCCGCCGGTCATCGCCACCGCGCGGTTGTAGAGCAGCTTGTAGGTGATCGACACCCCGGACGCAACACAGGCCTGCACGGCCAGCTGCCCGGAGTGCGCGAACGTGCCGTCACCCATGTTCTGGAACATGTGCACCGGGCCGTCCGAGCCGTCCAGCAGCGCGGCCTGGCCGATCCACTGGGCGCCTTCGCCGCCCATCTGGGTCAGCGAGGACACCTCGGTGCCCGGGCGCCGCGCCATCGCCACCATCGCGTGGCAGCCGATGCCGCCGCCGGCCACCGAACCCTCCGGCAGCACGGTGGAGGTGTTGTGCGGACAGCCGGAGCAGAAGTACGGCGTCCGGCTGGCCGGCAGCAGCTCGAGCACCGGCCGCGTGGCCGGCTCAGGAGGGGCGCACCGGGCGAGCACCTCGGGGCGGGCCCGCAGCACCCGGCGCAGCGGCCCAGCCAGCGCACCCGCCGTCAGCTCGCCGGATACCGGTACCAGCGGTGCCCCGGTCGCGTCGGCCGAGCCGAGCACCTCGGGCGCGTTCGGCAGCCGGTAGAGCGCATCCCGGATCGCCGACTCGACGAACGGCGTCTTCTCCTCGACCACCAGCACCGTGTCGAGGCCATGGGCGAACCGCCTGGCCAGGTCCCGCTGGATCGGGTGGATCATGCCGAGGCGCAGCAGCCGAATGCCCGCGCGGCGCAGCCCGTCCTCGTCAAGACCCAGGTCACACAGCGCCTGCCGGACGTCGGTGAACGCCTTGCCGCCGGCCACGATGCCCAGCCAGGCGTCCGGAGTGTCCACCTCGACCGTGTTGACCGGGTTGGCCGCCAGGAACTCGTGCAGCATCGCCCAGCGCGGCCCGTAGAGCTGCTCCTCGGCGCGTAGCGAGGCCGGCGGCAGCAGCATGGGCACCTGCTCGTAGCGCCACGGCCGGCCCTCCCACTCCAGCTCCGGCACGGTGATCGGCACGTCGGACACCGACCCGTCCACCGTCCACACGCCGTCCGCGACGTCGGCCACGATCTTCATCCCGACCCACAGGCCCGATGCCCGGGACAGCGCGACTCCGTAGCGGCCCAGTGTCACGATCTCCTCGGCGTCGGCCGGGAAAAGTACCGGCAGCCCGTAGCCGGCCAGCGCCCGCTCGCTGATGCACGGGATGGTGGAGGACTTGCACGCCGGGTCATCGCCGGCCAGCACCAACACCCCGCCGTGCGGGTCGGCGCCGCAGATGTTGCCGTGCCGCATCGGGTCGCCGGCCCGGTCCACCCCGGGAGCCTTGCCGTACCAGATCCCGACCGCGCCGTGCACGCCCCTCGCCCGACCCGGCACCGCCACCTGGCTGCCCCAGATGGCGGTCGCGGCCAGCTCCTCGTTGATCGCCGGCACGAACTTCAGGCCCGCCGCGTCCGCCAGCTCGGGTGCACCGGCGAGGGTCTTGTCCAGCCCGCCCAGCGGACTGCCCTGGTAGCCGGACACGAACGAGGCGGTGCGCAGCCCGGCCCTGGCATCCGCGGCATGCTGTTCGACCAGCATCCGCCCGATCGCCTGCACCCCGGTCAGCAGCACCGGCCCGGCGCCCGCCTGGTAGCGCTGTGCCAGCGAGAAGTCGGCGGATCGCCGAGTCGCGTCCGATTGCAGAGTCACCGGTTCAGCTCCTGAGATCGCCGCCGGGCGCAATGCCCGCCCTCTGGACCCACTGTGCCGCGGGATGTCCCAGCACGCATCGCAACCCGAGCGGCCGGACTCATACCGTCAACACGATCTTGCCGGTGGTCCGCCCCGACTCGCTGAGCCGATGTGCGTCCCCGGCCCGGTCCAGCGGGAACGTCTCGGCCACCAACGGGCGCAGCCCACCGGCGGCGACCAGCTCGCCCAACTGCCGCAGACCCGTGCCGTCCGGCTCGACCACCATGCCGGAGGCCCGGAAACCTCTGGCCGAGGCCATCGCCACCACCTCGGCGGCGCCCCGGGACGGCAGGGTGATCAGCAGGCCGTTCGGGCGCAGCACGTCCAGCGAGCGGGCCGCCACCTCGCCGCCGAGCAGGTCGAGCACCACGTCCACCGGCTCCAGCACCTGTTCGAACCGGGTGCCCTGGTAGTTCACCGCCTCGTCCAGCCCCAGCTCACCGAGCGCCCGGTGCTTGGCCGAGCTGGCGGTGCCGATGACGTAGGCGCCGCGGCTCTTGGCGATCTGCACCGCGAGGTGACCGACGCCGCCCGCGGCCGCGTGCACCAAAACCCGCTGGTCCTCGGTGATCCGGGCCAGGTCGACCAGCGCCTGCCACGCGGTGAGCCCGGCCAGCGGCAGCGCGGCGGCCGCCACATCATCCAGCCCGGCCGGGCGGGCGGCGAACTGGCGCGACGGCGCGGTCACGAACTCCGCGTAACCTCCCGCCTGGCGCGGGAACCACGGCATCCCGTACACCGGGTCGCCAACCGCGAACTGGGTGACCCCGGTGCCGACCGACTCCACGGCACCCGAGACTTCCCAGCCGAGCACGGCGGGCAGGCCGCCGAGGAACGGACTCATGCCAAGGCCGGCCCGCGTCTTGCAGTCCACCGGGTTCACTCCAGCCGCGGCCACCCGGACCCGTATCTCGGTCGGCAACGGTTGCGGCACCGACCGCTGCCCGAGGGTGAGCACCTCGGGACCACCGAACCGGTCCAGGACAACCGCGCGCATCGACTCCATGCAGCCATGTCTATCGGATCACTTCTGCCTCGCCCGTGTCGGCGCGCCGCCCGGCAGCGAACACCTCTACGCCGCGTCGCACGGCTGGACAGCTCCAAGTCACCAAAAAAATCCGCCGGCATCGGGACAAAATCTTGCCAAGCGACATGTAACGATATATCTTGAGTGCAACGACATCAGTCGTGACATGATACGAAACATCAAGGAGAAGATCATGACCAGCATGAACATTCCATGGAACCCCCGCGCGGCAGTGTTGCGCGCCGCGATGCGTCACACGATGTTCGCGGAACGCGACACCGAGGCGCCGGGTGGACCGGATCGCCGTCGAGGTCGTGGCGGGCGCCACGGGCCCCGCGGCGGCGACTTCGGACCCGGCTTCGGTCCTGGACCCGACTTCGGTCGCGGCCCCGGTTTCGGTCGCGGCCCCGGTTTCGGCCCTGGTCCGGGGTTCGGTCCACGTGGCCGAGGCAAGCGCCGGCGCTCCCGGGGCGACATCCGACTGGTGGTGCTGACGTTGCTCGCCGAGCAGCCAAGGCACGGCTACGAGATCATCCAGGAGATCGCGGACCGCACCGGCGGCTCGTGGCGGCCCAGCCCCGGCTCGGTATACCCGACGCTGCAGCAGCTCGAGGATGAAGGCCTGGTACGCACCGAAGAGGCGGATGGGCGGCGCACCTCGCAGCTCACCGACTCCGGTCGCAGCTACGTCGAGGAGCACCGCGAGGAGCTCGACCGCGTCTGGGACGAGGTGGACGACGACGTCAGCGCCTCGATGACCTCGCTGCGCGACCAATACTTCCAGCTGGCCGCGGCGGTCCAACAGATCACGACGGCGGGCACCGACGCCCAGCGCGAGACGGCCTCCGCCGCGCTCGCCGAAGCCCGCAAGACGATCTACCGCCTGCTCGCCGAAGACTGACCAGAACGGCCACCGGCTCACCAACACGGCGCCCGGCCCTTTCGAGGGCCGGGCGTCCGCGCCGCTCACTACTGATATAGAGTTTGGTGTATGACGGGACCGCGGATCACCGTGCAGACGCAGGCGGTGTTGGCCGTCTTCCTGGACCATCTCGACCGCGGTGGAGCCGATGGCGAGCTGTGGGGTTTCGAGCTGAGTCGTGCCAGCGGTCTGGCCGCGGGAACGATCTATCCGATTCTGCACCGGTTGAAGCTGGCGGGTTGGGTGGCGGACCGCCGGGAGGACCCGACCGTCGCTGCGCGGGAGAAACGTCCGCTCCGGCGTTACTACCGGCTCACCGTAGAGGGGCGGGCGCGCGCCGTGCACGCGTTGGAGCGGGTGGCACCGGGCCGCGAGGAGCTGGCGCGGTTGTTGCGCGCGCGGCCACATGGCGAGCCTCGGGCTGAGACGCCATGAATGGTGCGCGGCTCGCGGGCGGCGGGCACCCCGACGGCTTGACCGCGACCAGTTGGCGACTCGAGCTGTCCCGCGCGGCCCGGAAAGTACGGCCGTATGCGTATCTACGGCTCCGTCGGCCTGCGACGTGATCGGCAAAGCCAGGTACGTCGTCCTACCCTTGCGCCGGATCAAGCCGATCGGCCAATCGTGACGAAGGCGACGCGGTGATCCACCCCGGAATGGGATGGATCCAGCGCGTCGACACGTTGAGACTCACCAGGGACAACGACACGCAAACGTTTCGCGGACGTCGTGACTGTGACGAGGAGGAGGTCCAACATGCTGGATCCCACCGAGCTTTATCAGGTCGTGGACGACGCCGGCTCGGCACTGGCCGGCGGGGCGACCATGCCGAGAGGTGACGCGGGCGGCGAGGGTCCCGGTGATACGCGGGTACTGCTGCACCACCTCGGGGGCTACGTCGACGCTGGCCACGCCGGGCAGCTAGCGATGGACCACCTGTTGACGAGCCTGCCGAACACTGTGCTCGCGACGTTCGACGCCGACCAGCTCATCGACTACCGGTCGCGGCGCCCGCCCATGACCTTCGAGCGCGACCACTGGGCGGACTACGACGAGCCGGTTCTGGCGTTGTACGCGGTCCGCGACCTGGCGGGCACCCCGTTCCTGATCCTCGCCGGACCGGAACCGGACACCCAGTGGGAGCGGTTCGCGGCCGCGGTAGCCGAGCTCATCGGCCGCTTCGAGGTGGACGTCACGGTGGGGATGAACGCGATTCCGATGGCGGTGCCGCACACCCGCCCGGCTGGCATCACCGCGCACGCGACCCGCCCAGGGCTGATCGACAACCACGAGCAGTGGTCGACCGTGGCGGATCTGCCGGGCAGCGCGGGCGCGTTGTTGGAGCTGCGGCTCGGCCAGGCAGGCCACGATGCGATGGGGCTGGCCGTGCACGTGCCGCACTACCTCGCGGAGACCGAGTACCCGCACGCGGCACGCACACTGCTCGACCACATCAGCGTGAGCACCGGTCTGCTGTTGCCCACCGACGCGCTGACCGAAGCGGCCGAGGAGATCGGCGCCGACATCGAGCGCAAGGTCGCCAGCTCCGAACAGGCCACCAAGGTGGTCCGTGCGCTGGAGCGCCGCTACGACTCGGCGACCGGTGACGAGCGGCCGTCCCTGCTCGCCCAGGACCAGCCGCTGCCCACCGCAGAGGAGCTCGGCGCGGAGGTCGAGCAGTTCCTCTCCGAGCAGGACCACGGAACGAGCTGATCGTTCCCCGGCACCCGGCAACTCTCGTTCGAGAAGACACACAGATGAAACGTGCTCGGAAACCGCACGCCGCCGAGTGCCTCTAGCCTCGCCTCACGGCGGAGGCGAGGCAGTGGCACATGACAGCCAGTCGGGGGTATCGGGAGTGCGTGGGTCGGCTCGGCCCGGTGCCGGTTCGTGCTCCTGAGCTGCGATTCAGGATGGTGCACGGTTACCGCAGGGCGTTTCGGGTGGCCGGCGCCGGCCCACCGGTGGTGCTGATCCACGGCATCGGGGACAACTCGGCCACCTGGGAGACCATCATCCCGCTGCTGGCTCGCCGGCACCTAGTGATCGCTCCGGACCTGCTCGGCCACGGCCGGTCGGACAAACCAAGGGCGGACTACTCGGTGGCCGCGTACGCCAACGGGGTCCGCGACCTGCTCGGGGTGCTCGGTGTACAGCGAGCCACCCTGGTCGGTCACTCGCTCGGTGGCGGGGTGGCTATGCAGTTCGCCTACCAGTTTCCCGAGCGCACCGAGCGGCTGGTGCTGATCAGCAGCGGCGGCAGCGGGCCAGAGATCACCGCGGTCCTGCGCATGCTCACCCTGCCCGGTTCACAGGCCCTGCTGCATCTGCTGCGGATGCCGACTGCGCGCTGGCAGGTCGGCTTGGTGGTCGCCGTGCTGCGCGCGCTGGACACCGAGCTGGGCCAGGATGCCACCGACCTGTTGCGGGTGGTCGACGCGCTGCCGGATGCGACGGCGCGCGCCGCGTTCGTCCGGACGCTGCGCGCGGTCGCGGACTGGCGCGGTCAGATCATCACCATGTTGGACCGGTGCTATCTGACCCAGGGCATGCCGACCCTGCTGGCCTGGGGATCCCGCGACGCGGTCATCCCAGTAGCCCACGCATACCGCGCGCATGCCGCGATGCCGAACAGCCAGTTGGAGATTTTCGAGGGCGCAGGGCACTTCCCGTTCCACACCGATCCGATGCGCTTCGTGAACACCCTCGAGCATTTCCTCGCCGACACCCAAGCCGCCACCTGGAACCTGGAGCAATGGCGCCAGCTGCTGCGGGCTGGCAGCGCCTCGACCACGTCACAGACCGACGG
>DASYBQ010000072.1:0-59959 GCA_036500625.1 Pseudonocardia sp.
CAACTGCGCATGGCCAGATCGTGTCATTGCCGTGCGGAAACGGTCAAACCACCTCATCGGGTCCGGATCGACGAGGAGGGCGGCACAGGCCGGCGGAGGTACCGACCGGGTGAACGACCGTGAGGTGCGGAGGGCACAGCCGTCCTAAATATGACTAAATTAGTAGATTTAGCCCAGTTAGGGCCCGAAATCCGGACGCTCCGCCGGGTTGCCCGCAGCCTCGGACTGCACTCCATCGTGTAACCACGGGCAACATCCGACACGTGGCGCTGCCGCCCCGCCCACATCGTGGCCGGCGCCTCACCTGGTCGAGGGCAAAGATGAAGTCCTGCCGCCCTCCGGCGCGGCATCTGCGACGCTCCGCAGTTATCCGTTACGCTCCGCTACTGCACATGGGGCCGCGACGGGCCCCCGGACACCCGCTCCGGCGCACCGAGGGCCACCGGGGTGCCCGAAGATCCTCCAGATCACCCTCCCGACCACGCCGCTGCCGACCGCACGCTCCGGACGGCGGCACCCGGGCCGGGGGAGGGCACTCTCCCTGGCGGCCGGACGCGGTCGCGAGAGAGCCCGTACCGGGCGAACAGGTGTCGCGCCGGTACGGGCTCTCTCGGGTCCGGGACCCGCCGGGGGTGGCGCGGCGTCAGGCCGGTTCGTACGTCTCATGCTCCGGCGCCGCCCGGTACCGCGCGGCCGGCCCGTGCGTCGCCAGCGACCGCAGCGCGTCGGCCAACCGGTCGATGTCGTCGGTCGTGCTGTGGCAGGCCAGGCTGGCCCGGACGATCCCGTAGCTGGCCAGCCGGTCACCGCCGGCGATGGCGGCTTCGACACGCGCCTGCTCGGCGTCGTCCGCACCCACCCAGCGTCGCACCAGCCGGTGGTTGCAGATCGTTCCGGCGCGCACCTCGATGCCGTACTCGTGCTCCAGCGCGGCCGCGACCAGCGCGTGGTGCAACCCGTCCACCACGAACGGGAAGGTGCCGATCCGGTCGTCGGCGCGATAGCTGGCCGCCGGGACGGTCAGTCGCACGCCCGGGATGTCCGACAGCGCCGACGCCGCCCTGGCAACCAGGTCGCGCTCGACGCCTTCGAGCAGGTTCCAGCCGGCGTCCAGGATCGTGGCGCAGGAGGCTCCGAGCCCGAGGATGCCAGTGGCGTTCCAGGTGCCGGTCTGGTGCCGCTCGGCCGGTGGCGCCCAGACCACCGCGCCGGTGTCGGCGATCATGTCGATGGATCCGCCGCCCGGGTCGACGGGCCGCCGGTCGAGCACCGTGCGCGGCAGCGAGAGGACGCCGAGCCCGAACGGGGCGTAGACCTTGTGCGCGGAGAACGCCAAGGCGTCCACCCCGGCCGAGGCCATATCGATCCGCCGGTGCGGCGCGAGCTGCGCGGCGTCCACGAACAGCAGCGCCCCGGCGTCGTGACACCGGGCGGCCAGCGCGGACAGGTCGGGGCAGAACCCGGTCAGGTTGGACGCCCCGGTCACCGCCAGCAGTCTGACCCGACCGAGGTGCTCGGCGAACAGTTGGTCGAGATGGTCCAGGTCCAGCGTGCCGGCGTCGTTCGCGCGCACGTCGAGCACCCGCGCCGGGGTGTTGTAGCGCCATGGCAGGTTGTTGGAGGTGTGCTCGATCTCGGAGGTGAGCACCACGTCGTCGGTATCGAGCGACAGCAACCGGGCGAGCGCGTTGATCGCGGCGCTGGTGTTCGCCGTGAACAGCAGCGCGTTGTCCTCGGGCTGACCGATGAACGAACGAATCCGCCGTACGGCACGCTCCACCGCCTCGACGGTGGCCCGGGCCCTCGGTCCGGCGCCGCGGTGCAGCGCGCCGTAACAGCCGAGGAACTCCTGGACCTCCCGCACCGTACGTTCGAACGGCGGGGTGGTGGCTGCGTTGTTGAGCTGGACGACCCGCACGTCCCGGCCGTCGGCCAGGGTGCACCGCGAGTCGGTGCCGAGCACCCGGGGCAGTCCGAGCCGGGCGAGCTCTGGAGGGTTGGTTGGTTCGTTCACGACATCAGTCACCGGGCTATCTTGGCAATATTGACCGATTTAGTAGAAATTACACTCGCCCGAGTAGTGCGGTTGCCGGACCGAACCGCGCCCCGGAGCACGCGATGCCTCGGCACAGAGTGACCGGTCGCCGCGGGTCGTCCGACCTCGTTCACCTGCTGGAGCGATCATCGCGCGCACCGGCTCTGCATCGGGAATGTCAACAGCCACGTTCGGTGATCGTGGATAGACAGGACGGGTGGCCGTTGCGGATCGACGCGGTGATCATGGCCGCCGCCGTCTCCTCGAGCGTTCCCTCCGCCGCCCCGACCGGTGGTCAAGACGGCTCGAAGACGGACGCGTCCGCCGGTCAGCCGGCGACCGCGAGCCACCACGTCGTCTCCAGCGGCGACGCCCGGTCCGCGGACGAACAGGTTTCCGGGTCGGCCGCGCGGACGGCCGGCAGGCCCGGTCCGGACTGCGCATCCTGTTCTGCGGCACCCAGGAGTCCGGCGGCCGCAGGGCCGTAGGGGTGGCGGCGGCCCTTGGGCTTCCAGCCAGCCCATAGAGCCCGCTGAGCAGGCCGAACCCGCTGGCCCTCAGGCCGAGTGAGCGATCCAGAGCGGCCAGGACGATTGAGACGATCACGTTGAACAGCGTGAATATCCAGTATTCCTTCCGCCGGGCACGCCCGTTGAAATCGACGTACTGGCGGAGCACCTTCAGATACCACTTCACGACTGCCCCCACGACCCCGGGCCTCGGTCGGCCCGTGAGGAGGGTGACGGTACGGAGTGAATGCGCTGCTCAGGTATCTTTTTAGCAAGCCGGGAAGGGTCCGGCACGTTCGCGGCCGGCGGTGGCAGGGTTCAACAGGATCGCCCGACTCCCTCCGCGCCAATGCGACCGAACCCTACAAGACGGTAGGGGGCACTGCGATAAACTATCACGCAATAGTAATGGAAAGAGTACACTATTGTGGCGTGAGTGAGTATGGGTATCCTTGCACTGTTCTCAGTGTAGAGTCGACGTTCCGCCGCACAGCTTAAGCGACACCCGTCGGGCGGCGTTGGAGTATTTCGATTCAAATTTCCGGTTCTCTGAGCTGATGATGCGGTTGTCATTCACTGGTCGGACGCCGAGGGAAGCCACTGGCGCAGCTCGGAGGGCCGGGCCGGATACCTAAAGGACGGGATTTCCGCCATGCTCTGTCTTAATTCGGCGCTTCGGTTAGTCAGCGCCCTGCTTGCTGCGTTTGCTCTGACCGCCACACCGGCTCTCACCCCGACGGCGGTCGCTGCTGCCCCGGACTCTGCCCAGGCCCAGTGTTCTACTACTTACCTCGACGGTGATCGTCGGCTTGGACCCGATCAGCTACCTGCTCCCGGGGCAAGCGAAGTCGGCAACGAGGTGGCTGGCTACCAGCGTACCGGCCAGGAGACCCCTGAGCAGTTCTTGGCGCGGTACTATGACGCCACTGCGAACGGCGGCCAGGGCAGCTTCATCTACCCACCCGCTAACGGCTTCGTGGTCAATCCGGACGGTTCTACTGAGGAAATCCCCCAGACTTTGCTGATAGGAACGCGGCTGGACCGTTATGGCAGTGAGTTCGGCGGTTTTCTGGCACCGTACGGCGACCCTTACGGTGCGCGGTCCATCCCGCCGGCGAACCTGGATACCTTCGATTCCCAGTACCCCTGTAACTATCACGCCTACCAGGTGCTCCAGCCCTTTGCGGTCGAAGCTGGGCCGGTTGCTGCGTGGTTCGCCGAGCCCGGTGGGGGACAGCAGTACCAGCTGGATGGCGCATTGCTACCCGGAAAGCCCACTGGGCCCAATGTCAAGTACCTGATCGACAACGGCTACCTCCAGCGAGTGAATTAGCGATTGTCGTAGGGCCCGCCCTGCCGGACATGTGTGCTTGCGGCAACCCACGCCAAGCACGGGATCGAGGAGGCGCGGCTGCGGGCGGTGCAGGGCGACCAGGGCGACCGGAGTTCCTGGCGGCGTTCGCCGAGGGGCACGGGCCGTTCGACGTGATCGTGGACGACGGCAGCACGACGACCACCGAGGCTACCTACCGACGCAGCTCCGCTCCCAGTTCATGACGGCGCGCGGCAACGTCAGCAACCTCGCGCGAGGCTCGAATTGTCAACGCTTGCTGAAATTTCAGCCAGCGGTTCCGTGGTTTCAGTTTTCAGCGCCCGGGATGATCGCAGTCGGATGCGTGTCGCATTGCCGCTGTGTCCTCAATGGTTGACAACGCTCGTTGATCCGCGGGTCTCATATCGGCTAGTCGGGCACGAAAAAGGCACCGCAAATCGCGGATAGTCAATATCGTGCGGGTTCGGCTGGCTCACCGGTGTCTTGGTTGGGTGTGCGGGGCCACAACGAGTACATCAGGCTGGCTGTCAGCGGGCACTGTCCTACTGCCCCGATCGTGGCGGACAGTGTCGGTGGCGTCTTCGTGAGGTTAACCATGGGAACCAAAGGGTGCAATCGCATCGTGGGACCGGCGTCAGTGAGGAGCAACGTTATGAGTGGAGATCAGAGGGCGGGCAGATGCAACGCCCGCTGGCGGGCAGAGACGCCAGAGACAGCGTGTGTGGTGGCGGGCAGCGCCGGGCTCCGAGGCCGGGAGGAGGTGTGGTCATGACTCAGATGCTGCAGCGACCGACCGTGAACGGTCAGGAGCTGAGCCGGGTAGAGAGTTTGCCCAAGTGGGTGCGTATGCCGGTGGTGGAGACCGGTCGACCCTTCCAGTTGTTGGGGGCGTTGCTGTACACGGCGGTGCGCAAGCCGATCGGTTATTGGCGCGACACCGTGGACGAGATGTACGGGATGTTCCGGTTCTGTTTCCTGCCGGTGTTGTTGGCGGTGGGTGGCTTCACTTTCCTGATCGGCAACCTGGCTTACGGCACCTTGACGTTGGCGGGCGCGCAGAACCGGGTCGGCACCTACTTCGTGCTGGCCGATGTGCGCGAGATCGCGCCGTTCTGCACGGGCATGGCTGTGGCCGGGGTGATGGGCACGGCCATGTGCGCTGATCTTGGTTCGCGTAAGATTCGTGAAGAGCTGGACGCGATGCAGGTCCTCGGGATCGAGGTGAACCGGACACTGGTGCTGCCTCGAGTACTCGCGGTGACCGCCATGATGGTCGCGTTCAACTTCATCTCCATGCTGCTGGGCATTTCGATGGCGGTCAGCGCGAGCGCTATCACCGGGAACACCGCGGCGGGGAGTGTCTTCTCGGTGTTCTTCGCCGTTCTGACCCCTTACGACCTGGTCGCCGCAGTGATCAAGACGGCAGTCGTGGGGTTGTTCATCGGCACTGTGTGCGCGCAGAAAGGCCTCAACGCCAAGGGCGGCGCCCAAGGGGTCGGTCAAGCGGTGAACCAGGCTGTCGTGCAGTGCTTCGTGGCAATCTGGGTGGTCAACTTTGTGATCAACACATCGCTGCTCGGTCTGTTCCCTGAAATTCTGATCAACCGCTGAGGAGCATCTGAGCTAGTTCGGTGAACCGGGCCGACACCTGCTCATCCTCGGGCATCAGCAACCTCGGGCCGCGCGCCACAAGGCTCACCTCAGCGCCGAACGCACCGAACACGTGGTCGAGGTCGGCGGCGATGAAACCGCCCCCGATCACGATCAGCGAGGCCGGGATCTCGTCGATGCGCATGATCGTGTCCGAAGTGTGGAACTCAACACCGTCGAGCCCGGGTATTGGTGGGATGACCGGGCGAGAACCGGCGGCGACGACGATCCGGGCCGCGGTGATCCGTTTTCCCTCGACCTCGAGTACCGAGGTGCCACGAACCGCGCTGGCGCGGTGTACACGTCCACCCCCGCCGTGCGGCGGTGTTGAACGGCGCCGGGGTGCAGTGGGTCGATCCGGTCGAATATCCGGTCGCGGACCGAGGGCCAGTCGACCCGATCCAGCGTTGCGTGAACCCCGAGGCGCCGAGCGTCGGCCACCGCCCGGGCCGCGTCGGCGGCCACCACCAGCATCTTCGAGGGAATGCACCCGCGATTGAGACACGTCCCACCGAAACGATCCGCCTCGACAATTGCCGCCCGGAGATGGTCGAGCTCAGATCCCAGCACCATGTTGCCGCTACCGGCACTCCTCTGTACTCGCCATGATCAATCGCCGAGTTCACACACTGTGAGATCACCGGGACCTCCGGCACACAGCCTTGGCCTGGGCGACTTTGCCTGCGAGCGGATCCGGTGATGCGCACAGGAGAGAACACGTCGGGATCGAGGTGACGACACACCGCTCGGTCAAGCCAGCTCGTGGAGTTCCGCTCCTGGTGTGTGTGTCCTCCCGCGCCTGACCTGCGCGGACCCGGCCAGGCAGTGGTCGGGATCTATCGCCGAGGTAGCGCATCCCCATGTTCCGCATAATGCATCGCGCGGCGGGGTTTGCTGCTCAGTTCCCGCAGATCAGCATGGATAGGCAACTGTTGATGTTGCTGCACACCGCCAGACTCATGGCGCTCGGCGGGGCAGGGCAGCCACCGCCGTGGCCGTTCAACTCGTCGAGTGCGTCCATCGTCTGCAGGTCCAGTACGAATTCCATCTCGACGCCTTCCTTGTCCGCTGTGCCTTCGACCGCGCGTCGGCCGTGCTCGGCTTACCGGTTCGAGTGCGGACGCCGCCGGAAACGCCGGGTCCGGAGGTTTTCCCAGTGGCTAGGAAGGTCTTTCCGGTGCCGGATCGGCGGAACCGGAGCGTGCGGGGGCGGCGCACTTCGACTGTGCCGCTCCCGCACCCCCTTCAGACCGGTGATCAGACGCCGCGGGTGATCAGACGCCGCAGGTGATCACGGACAGTGTGCTGTTGTGGCAGATAGCGAGCAGGCTCAGGTTGCTCTGGCCGCCGCCACCGCCGCCACCGCCGCCCTCAAGTTCCTCGAGTGCGTCCATCGCCTGCAGGTCCAGTACGAATTCCATCTCGGTACCATCCTTCTTCGGTTGTTTCTCACATACCGCACCGGTCATGATTGACCGGCGGGAACAGGGGACGCGGCAACGCGGGACGGCTCCAGGAATGGCGGAACCGTGCCGTGCCCGTCCAGTGCGGCGGCCGGGGTGAATGGTGATGAGCTTCCCGCTGGTCAGCGAGGAGCCAGCCGTCCGGCGACGCGGGCAGCTCCTGGGCAAACGATCCTCCGGGTACGACCGCGTCCCGTTGTCCATCGAAGAACAGCGGATCAACAAAGCAACACGCTTCGTACCGGAGATCCATCCGTGACCCTCTCAAGACTTCCCTTGCCAGCCCTTACCAGTATTGCAAGGCGTTCATGTGAAGCCAGCAAAATAGTCCTTGACGACGCGGGTTCCCGCCATCCGCCATCCGAGGGTAAAGACACTGATCAAGGCCGGATTCGATAGGCCAAAAGACCGACGGGCGAAGCTTTACCACTGTGCGTTGAATGATCGTTGAATCTTAGATGAGTGTGCTTTATCTTTCGCGACACCGCAGTCTGTTATCGACATTCGAGGCGAGTGATCAGCAGTCAGCACAAGCCCGTGTGAACCTGGCACGGTGCCGACCCCCCAACGGCACCGTGGTATGCGTGGGGCCACTGTCGGGGGCCGCTGTTGCGCTGGTCCGGGTCCCGCCGACGCACAATGACCGGCCAGTCGTGCCGTCGGCCTGGAATGTGCCGACTGATCAGCCCGGTGCTGGGGACAAAGCGAGCGGACGAGTCGCGCCTCAGTCGTTCGCGCTGGATTATGAGGCTCCTGAATATAGTTGGTGCCCGATGATCGCGGTGGGCGCCTGACGCTTCAGTGTGCGGGGTAGAGGGATCGTGATCAAAACCCGCGCGCACGGCAAGACCCTTTAGGTCTTTGTGATGCAAATGATGATACAGGGATCAGTGATGAATTTGGGGTCAGACTCAACACCCACTCCTGCTCAATGCTTCAGTAAAGGTCGGCGTGGCGATGTAGCGCGCCACCGTGCCCCATCCCCTCTGGGTTGTCACGGACTGTCATCGGCCGATTTCGGAGAGTACCAGCATGAATATCATCGCAACGCACGGTCAACGTCGGCATTGTTGGTGAGCGCCATTCGGGAATACCTGGACCTCGCTGTCCAGAATTATTTGCGCCCTCCAGGGGTGACAAATGACCTTGACCCCCCGGGATGGGAGTCCAGCCAGTCGGCGAGCGCCTTCGAGGTGCGCTCCTCAACCAGATCGACCGGGCGGTGAGTGAGGATGTCGAGCAACACCGCTGCGTAGACGCGCCCACGGCGAAGTGCGAAGTCGTCTACCCCGAGCACCTCGACCGAGCCCACGGGCGGGTCCTCCAAGAGCACGGACCAGCCTCAGCAGGCTGTGTCGGCTGGCGGCCATTTCCCAGCAGGCCAGCCAATCGCGCGCCGGCCCGCCCGGCCAGCGAGTCCGATTGCTTTCAACATCCGGGCGTACCAGGCCAGTGCGCCGTGCGTATGGGCTGGTCAGGTCGACGATCTGCTCGGTGAATGTCCGTGCCGAGCAACTCGGGTTGTCGCAGCAGCGCACGACCTAGTACTGCAGGGCCGGTAAGGCGAGTCACCCCTGCGAGGCTCCGGAGGAGTTCCGGCGAAGGCCGGCGCTGTGAATGTCGGCAGCCAAGGGGCCGAACCCTGGTGGCGGCACCTAGAGGTGGGCACAAGCGCGCTCTTTCGGCCGAAGGCCCGAACTTGCGGAGGCGGGCCCGGAAGGGTCCCCGATCGGAAGTTCTCGCGCGAGAACAGGCCCTGTAGTACTAGCCTGGCGCCCCGCGTTACCGGCGCTGCTACTCAACCGCCGCGGCGGGTGCTCGTCAACCGGGAGCGGAAGGCTCGGCGTCGGTCGGCCGCGGTACGGAACGCGGCCGCCCGCCGCACGCCGGCGAGCTGCTCAGGTGTGCCATGGCGCAGCGCAACCGCCCGCTCGGCCTGCGCCAACTCGTGGTCGCAGGCCTGATCGGCGATGCGTTCGGCCGGGGTGCGCTGGTCGGGCACGGCGCGCGTCTGTGCGTCGCGGTCCGGCCGGAAGTAGGGGCTGTCCGGTGGCAGCTCAGATGAGATCCGACCGTAGGCGCCGGTGAACAACAACGCCAGGCCCACCACAAAAGAAAAGATGACGTTGGATAACCGAAAGGCGAACACATTCATCGCGGTACCCACGAAGAACACATTCGCTACACCAGAAACCAGGAATAGAGTCCCGAGCGCGATGCCCACTGTGGATGCGGTGTGCCCACCGCGCGCGGCGCCGGCAATGAGCACGACGGCCGTCGCCACGGAAATGGTGGCCAACAACCCGTTGGTCGACAGCCCCATCACCATCTGGCCCTGCACAGAGGTGAACGGCATCCGGGCGAGCAGCCCTTCGATACCGAAGAGCAGCAGGAAGCCGCCGAGTGTGCCAATCCCGATGCGGTGCACAGTGTGGATAGGATGCGGTGCCGTGGCCGGATTCGTGGTTTTCATGTAACCATGTTGAGCTTATGGCTCCGGCCGAAGAAGGAATTATCCGTGTCCGTCAGCGCTCTGTAAGAAGCTCGTTCTCATATGGTAAGGTCCTTTCCCGGCGGAGCGTGGTAAAGCGGTTCACCGGTGGGTCCTTCGAGCTCAAGGGTGAAGTCGTAGGCCGGCTCCGGCGATCGTCTTCGCGGACCACCATCCGAACGCGAACGCCGAGCGAACCCGACCCGCCAACAGCAGATAAACCCGGTCGAGCTGATCGCTGAGCTTGAGCTGAGCGGTGGGACTGGAAGGTGAGCGCCTCGGGGTCCAGCCGATCCGGATGCCTACCAGGGTACGAGTGCGCGAACGGCGCAGGGAACCGGTTGATGGGGAATTAACGCCCGAATCGTATCCCCTCCCCTAGGCCACCGCCCATATTTTGCTGATCGCCTAGGCTGAGCCGTTGCCCAGCCTATATCTTACCGACTTCTGACGGGCGACTCGTTGCGTTCCGCCGGCACCCGGGGCGAGTCTATCGTCGCCGACATGACCGAGACGATGACCAGCCCGAAGTTGACCATCTCCATACCGACGCAAGCGATGTTACGGGGTTTCGCCGCTATCCGGATATTCTTTGGGCTCGATTGGCTGAGCAATGCCCTCGCCAAGCTGATTGACAAGATGAACTACGACGGGGGATTCATCACGTTCAGCCTGGTCAATCGAGGTGTGGCAAACGGTATCCTGCACCAAGGCGTGATGAGCACGAAGATTGCGCCGCTGCGCTGGTTCTACGGTGAGGTCGTGCTACCGCACTTCGGGTTCTTCGGTTGGCTTCTCACCGTCGCCGAGTTAGCTATCGCGATCGGTTTGCTATTTGGCATCTTCTCCCGACTCGCCGCGACCGGTGGACTGCTGCTGTTGGCGCCGATCTGGCTGATGCTATTTACCACCGACCAGTACTTGTGGACGTACCCGCTCGACGTGCTGCCACTGGTGCTGCTTGCCGTCGTGCCGACCGGGCGATACCTGGGTTTGGACTCCCGGATTTCAGCCAGGCTCGGCCGCCACCGCTGGCCCCTCGGATGACCGGGAACTATGTGTTCCACCCGTTCGACGGAACACTGCGGCACAACACTCACGCCGCTCGGCGGCTGGTGTCCGATCGGTCAGCGAACGGTAATCGTTCAGCTGTGGATCGCGTAGACCGTGCCGTCGGCCGAACCGAGGTAGAGCGTGCCGTCCGGGCCGAGGGCGGGGTAGCTGTCTACGACGGCACCGGTCGGTAGGTCGAACAACTGGTTCCCGCCGGGTCCGTAGCCGTATATGTGTCCGGACACGGTGCCCCAGTAGACGTCGCCGCGCGCGTCCACCGCGGGGGCGGTCCAGACCCCCAGGGATCCGTCGACGGGTCCGGTCACCGGCTGGTGGCGGGCCAGCGGCGCACCCGTGGCGCCGTCGAGCACGTTCAGCACACCGCGGTGATCGCCGAACCACACCCGCCCGTCCGGGGTGGCGACCGGCGAGGAGTATGACCAGGAGTCCTTGCGGTAGCGCCACAGCAGTTGTCCGGCCGAGCTGATGCCGTACTCGAAGGGATCGTTCGCTCCGATCACCACCGTGCCGTCGGGGGTGACCGCGGGGGAGACTTCGATCAGCTCGCCTACTGGGAACCGCCAGGCGAGCACACCGTGAGCGGTGTCGTCGCGTACCGCCACGACCTGCGGTCCGACCGCGCCGATGACCAGACCGTCGGGTGTGACGGCGGGGCTGGCGTATGACCCGCCGTCGCCGAGCGGGATCGTCCATCCCCGGTGATGGGCTCCGCCGGGTCCCACGTCCACTCGGGTCAACGAGCCGCTGGTGTCGGCCACGTAGACGACCCCGCCGGCCGCGACGGCCGGGGACAGCACCGTGGCGGCGAACGTTTCGCTCCACAAGCGGTGGCCGGCGTGGTCCAGGGCGTAAAGGGTGTGGCGGGGTCCGGGCCAGAGCACCGTGTCGTCGGTGAGTACCGCCGGTGTGGTGGACAGGTCGCTGCCGTAGCCACCGCCGCCGGAGAAGGACCACCGGTCGCGGCCGGTGAGCGGATCGACCGCGTGCAGGATGCCGGCGTTGCTGGACAGGTACACGGTACCGTCCCGGCCGACCGCCGGACCGGGGGTGGCGTCGCCCTCGAGGCGGCGCCGCCACCGCAGGGTTGCGGTCTGTGGACCGACCGCGGTGGTGGCGGAGGAATGCCGGGCGTCGCTCATCGCGGACGCCCAGCCCGACCCCGGCACCGCGAGGGAGCGGCCCGGGGGTGGGACCGGACGGGCGGTGGCGGAGGCCGATCCGGTGCCGCCCGCCGTGTCGGCCCCGGAGCAGGCGGCCGGGCAGCCCAGCAGCACACTCACGGTGAGCGCGCCGGCGAGCCGGCGGACGGCGTTGCGCATCACCACATCATCCGTATCACCCACATCGGCACTGTCAACTGGTGACCAGCAGCGGGACGGTCAACGCGATCAGCACGGTCAGCCCCCACAGGGCCGGCGCGGAGCCGAGGGTCTGGTCGCGTAGCGCCAGGACCCGCTCGGACTCGGCCTGGTTGCGGGTGAGCCACCACGGGTTCGCCCGTGCCTCGAGCAGGTAGTAGGTTCCGCCCAGCGCGGCCCCGTAGGCGAGGTGCCCGACGAGCGCGGGGAAGTTGACCGCGATGGTGGCGGGATCGAACCGGGGGGTGGCCCCGGTGAGGGCGGGCAGCAGTGTCAGTGGGCCCAGCATCCACCAGAAGAACCCGTAGCACGCGCCCCAGCCGATGCCCGAGATGACGTCGAAGCTGCAGCGCCGGAACAGCACGGCGTAGCTCACCCCGATCACCAGGGCGATCAGCAGGTTCAGCACCAGGCCGGTGCCGGTCGCCGCCGAGCCCATGATCTGGGCGACTCTGGGCAGGGCACCCACCGCCGCCAGGACGGCGGTGAACAGCACACCCCCGGCCAGGCCGGCCAGCGCGCCGTGGCCCAGCGCGCGCAGCCCCCACCCACCTGGCGCCTCGCGGTGCACCGCGCGGACGTCGTCGGCGAACAGCAGCCGGGACAGGCCACCGAGCCAGCCGAAGACCACCGCGACACCGGCGCCGAGCAGCACCGAGGGCGGCAGGTCCGGCACCGAGGCCGCCGCCGCGTCGCGGGACCAACTGGGGGAGCCACCGTCCAGCACGGGCAGCAGGGTCAGGTCGAGTACCCAGATCAGGAAGCCGTAGACCGCGCCGCGGATCAGCGCGGGCCCGGACCTCTCACTCCTGGTGCCGAACAGCGCCGGATAGCCGGCACCGACCAGCACGCCGATCACCGCTAACCGGTTCAGCTCGGCACCGGCCATGACGTCGGCCACCAGGTACAGCACCCCGGCCGCGATGACCCCGGCCGCCGCTCCCCGCGCCAGCGTGCCGAGGCGGGGTCGCGGCGGTGCGACGGCGCCGCGACGTAGCGCCACGAATACCACCGCGGTGACGCCGCCGTAGAACAGGTGCCCGATCAGGCTGGGGAACACCCGCCCGGCGCCGGCGAGATCCCAGGCCAGTGCTCGACCGGCCAGGATCGGCAGCAGCGTCTGAGCCCCAAGGAACCACCAGAACACCCCGTAGAGCAGCCCCCACAACAGCGTCTCGCCGACCCGGACCCGCTGGTGGGAGACCAAGACACCGAACCCGGCGCCCAGGAATGACGCGATCGCCATATGCAGCACGAAGCCGACCGCCGGGGAGTCGCTGCGCACGATCTGCGCGACACTGGGCAGGGTTCCCACCAGGCCCATCGCCACGCCGAAAACCACACCACCGGCGACCCCCGCCACGGCGCCTATCCCGGCGTCACGGGCCGGCCGGCACCCACCGTCATCTCGCCGGTCCCCGGGCGACCGGCTGACCGTTCCGCTCGCGCGGCTCGGCGGGCTCGGGTGCGGGCGGTCGAGAAAGGGGCTCGGCATCGGTGATCACGATGTCGCGGGGGAACGCCAGGTCCAGCAACCAGTCCAGCAACACCCGGACCCGTTTCTCGGCGCCGGGTAGCTTGGCCAGGTAGAGGCCGCGCCACAGCACCCAGGCGGCCACTCCGGAGAATCGGTGACCGCGGATCTCGGCGGCGGCGGTGCGATGCCCCAGGGCGACGAGCACCCCGATCGTGCTGAACCGGAACGCCCTCGGCGGCCGACCGGCCAGCACCGCGGTGATGTTGTCGGCGACCGTCCGGCCCTGGCGCAGCGCGTGCTGGGCGGTCGGGGGGTAAGGGGATCCGTCGTGGGCCGGGTCCGGGATCCGTGCGCAGTCCCCGACCGCCCACACCCCGTCCAGCCCCACCACACGCAGCAGCGGATCGGTGACCAGCCCGCCGCCGGCGTGCTGTCCGCCCACGGCGTCCACCAGCGGGCTGGGTCGGTTACCGGCGGTCCAGACGAACGTGGCGGTCGGGAGCCGGGTGCCGTCGGTGAGCGACACGTGCCGCGCGCCGGCCTCGGCCACCCGTTCGCCGAGATGGAACTCGATCCCACGGGCCCGCAGCCGGTCCAACGCGTAGGCACCCAGCTTCGGCGAGAGCTCGGGCAGGATGAGCTGCCCGGAGTGGATCAGCACGAACCGCGGTTCGTCCGCCGCGAGGGCCGGGTAGAAGTGCGACACGCCGTGAACCAGGTCGAACAGCTCCGCGACGATCTCGGTGCCGGCGAAGCCGCCACCGGCCACCACGAAGGTGAGCAGCCGGCCGCGCTCCTCGCCCGGTTCGAGCCGGTCGGCCCGTTCGAGCAGGGTCAGGACGTGGTTACGCAGCCGGGTCGCGTCGGCAAGGCTCTTCAAGGTGAACGCGTGCTCGGCCACGCCGGGTAGGTCGAGGAAGCGGGGGACGGACCCGACCGCAAGCACGAGGTGGTCATACGGGATGAGCCGAGTCTCGGCACCGACGGAGAGGCGGACGATGCGGGTCGCGGTGTCGATGCCGCACACGGTGCCCTGGTGGAAGCGGGTGTGCCCGGCAGCCGCGCGGATCGGGGCGCTGATGGCCGCTGGCTCCAGCGCGCCGGAGGCGGCCTCGGCCAACATCGGGGTGAAGAGCAGGAAGTTGGAGTCGCTGAGCAGCGTCACGTCCGGGGACCCGGCCCGGGGGGCGAGTCGCTCGAAGCGTCGGGTCGCGCCGACCCCGGCGAAGCCGCCACCGACGATAACCACCCTCGCCTTGCCGGTCGGCGGCGCGCGTCTCGGCCGCGACCGTGCGGCCAGCACGGCCGCGACCCCCTGCCACAGGACCCCGGTCAGGCCCCCGTGCAGCAGATCCGCGACAAGGCGTCGATAGGACCCGGCGGCGGCTCCCACCGACCAGGTCGGCAGCTGCCCGCCCAGCAAGGGATCCAGGGTGAGCGACCACAGCAGCCAGCCGAGCAGCCCGAGCAGCATCCCTCCCGAGGCCGCCGAGGCCAGGGCGTGCGGGCGGTACCCGAGCACAAGCCCGGTGATCGCCCCGACGGTGGCCATCGAGACCAGGTAGGTCAGCCACAGCGGCACCACCCCGACAACCGGCTCGGCGAGCATGCCCTGATAGGTCAGCAGCGCAGCGACCGGCAGCCCGGCCGCAACACCGGCAAGCACCCCACCCGACATCCGCGAGACCGGGCCCAGCTCGTCGTGGCCGCCCGAGGAGGACGGAGTCCGCACGCCGTTCATCGTGGACGGTCCCGCGGTCAACCGATCCCGCGCCCCGAACGCCGCCTCAGCCCATCCCATCGCCACTCCCCGGTCTGCACGAAACGCTAGCTCAACGCGCCACCCCCGATCGCGCCCCAACGTCGGAGGTCACCGAGCTGTAAGAGTCCGGTCCCTCATCCGGGAACCGCGGCAGTTTGGGTGCGGCGTCGGGTAGCTCGCCGGGCGCGATGGCGAGGTGGCGGAAGCATCACAGGTCGAGGAAGTTTGCCGCCCGGCTGGCCACCGTAAAGCGAGACCGGCCGATTCCGACCAGCTGAGCAGGGCAAACTTTCTCAGACACCGGCCGCGCGGTTCTCCGCCACCGGCACGGATTCCGCAGCTCTTGAAACAGCGGCGACCGCGAGCCGGCCAGGGAGAACGAGTCCTCGGTCTGGTGTCCACCCTGTGACCAAAAAAACCTGTGACCAATCCGTCGTGACCAATCCGTCTCCGCGCCGGGTCCGAATACCTCTCGTGTAGCACCATCCTCGGATACCGACTGGAGGCGAGCCCCTGATGCGGTTGCAGGAACTGAGTCGGTGACCCCGCACCGCATCAACTACCGTTCGGCACCACTTCGCCCGCGGTCCGCGGGACCTAAAGGAAGGATAAAGACATGACTGCTAGCCAGGACACGGGCGGCGGGCTCGATGTGGTCTGGGGCATCAAGTCCCACACCGACCTCGATTCGCTTCCGAAAAAGTTCGCGCTTCTTGCTGGGTTGGCCTACCTGGTAGGCGGGGTGATCGGGTTTTTCTTCACCGGGTTTCACAACTTCACCGAAAACACCGGCATCTCGCTGTTCGGGATCTTTCACCTGACCCCGTTCCACAACATCATCCACATCGGGGTAGGTGCATTGTGGCTGATCGCGGCGTTCACTCTGACCCGGGTCGCCACCGAAGGGGTGAATCTGGCCGTCGGCGGGGTGTATGTACTGGCCGCGGTGCTGGGCTATCTGGGTTCGTTGACGTTCATCGGTGTCATGCCTGGCTTTGGTGACGCGGACTTTTACCTGCACCTGGTGACCGGCGTCGCCTCGCTGGTCTTCGCCGGGCTGATTCCACTGCCGGATCACTCGCGGCGTAGCCACGCGTAGGCACAACTGCCCAGGCTCGTTGCGTTCACGCCTTGCCCGGCGGTACGGCCAGTCAGCAGGCGCTGTTGCGTTGGCGGGCAGGGAGCCGAGGTGACCCGTTCGTCGGGGTGAGGTTCAGATGGCGAGAGCGAGTTCGGTGAACGCGGTGCCCACATAGCTGAGTCAAGCTCAATAAGCCTTGCCTGTTGAGTCGGGCTCAGCTAGCCTGGCCACAGCCACATGCCGCCGCGTCGAGAGGGCATTTCATGTCATCCGGTCCTGACTTGGCGCGCGCGGCCCTACCCGAAAGGAATGGCATGTCGTCTAGCACTACTGAGATCGCCCAACCTCAACACGTCTCGGCGGAGGAACTCGAACGTCTGCTCGGCGTGCAACGAGCTGCCTTCGTCGGTGAGGGTGCGGTGACGGCGGAGGTGCGCCGTGACCGGGTGAGTCGACTCGCGCTCGCGATCCTGGAGAACATCGACGAGATCGGGGAGGCGCTCAGCGCCGACTTCGGTCACCGCCCACCCGCACTCACGAAGGCGTTCGAGGCGACGTCGTGGTTGCCGGATGTGCAGGAGACGTTGGCGCATCTCGAGGAGTGGATGGCGCCGGTGCCTGTCGCGGGCGGATACGTGCAGCAGAAGCCCAAGGGTGTCGTCGGCGTGATCGGCGCGTGGAACTTCCCGGTGGTCCTGTCCTTCGAGCCCGCGATGGCGGCGCTGGCCGCGGGTAACCGGGTCATGTTGAACTTCTCTGAGTTCCACCCCCGTATGGGGCGCCTGGTGTCGCGCATTGTCGCGGAGCGGTTCGACGAGTCCGAATTCTCGGTGATCTGTGGCGATATCGAGACCGCGAAGGCTTTTGCGGGCCTTCAGCTCGACCACATCTTCTTCACCGGTTCCCCGGGGGTCGGGAAGCAGATCGCCAAGGCCGCCGCCACGAACCTGGTCCCGGTCACTCTCGAGCTCGGTGGGAAGAACCCTGTCGTGGTGGCCGACAACGCTGATCTGCGGCTCGCGGCGCACCGCATCGCCGGTACCCGGGCACTCAACGCTGGTCAGATCTGCCTGTGCCCTGACTTCGTCTACGTCCCCCGCCAGCACCGCGACACGTTCGTCGCCTACCTGCGGGACGAGTTCGCCGCGCTCTTCCCGGACTATCTGGAAAACCCGGGCGTCGTGTCGATCGTCAACGACCGCAACTTCGATCGAATCACGGGATTGGTCGACGATGCAGTGGCCCAAGGCGCCACACGGATCGTCGTCGCCCCCGAGAGTGAGCGGGGATCGCTGCCCGACCCCGCGACACGCCGAATCCCGCCGACGATCCTGCTGGATGTCCCCGAGTCGGCGCGGATCGCGCGGGAGGAGATCTTCGGCCCCGTCCTCCCGGTCTATGTCTACGACGAGATCCTGGAAGTCATCAACTACCTGAACGCCCAGCCGGCGCCGCTGGGCGCCTACTGGTACGGAGAGGACGACGCGGACTTCCACCGCTTCCTCGACCGAACCACCAGCGGCGGCGTCACCCTCAACGACGGAATCGCGCACGCCTTCCTGCCGGACGCGCCGTTCGGTGGCGTGGGCAACTCGGGCAGCGGGGCCTACCACGGCAAGACCGGATTCGACACCTTCACCCACCGCCGCACGGTCGCCACGGTGGCCCGGGAACGCGGCGTCTCCGACGGCCTCAACGGTCGGGCCCTGTTCGACGAGCGGTTCCAGCAGGCCGTCACCGAACAAGTGAACACGGCGGCCGAGTCGTTCCGTGCCCACCTCAAGAGCTAGCCACCAGGCTCAACCCGGTTGAGGCCGCAAGTCATTGCGGTCCTTGTTGGATGAGTCTGACTCATCTAACCTCTAGTGAGTTCGACTCAGCAGTCGTCGTGAGGGTCGACGGGCCGGGAGGAGATCCGATGCCGGGAGTGCTGCAGGAGGCGCTGGCGACCCTTTCCGAGGTGGCGGATGATCCCGACGCCTACGTGGTGGAGTGGAAGCTGCGCACCGAGGGTCGCGCGGTCGGGGTGTTCCCGATGCACTTTCCGGCCGAGATCGTGCACGCGGCCGGTGCGCTGCCGGTGCTCATCCAGGAGAGCCGCGAGCCGGACGTGCACGGTCGTAACCTGCTGGCCGAGTTCTACTGCGGCTACACTCGCAGCCTGGCCGACTCCGCCGCCCGGGGACACCTGGACATCTATGACGGCTTCTTCCTGGCCGATCACTGCATCCAGCTGCTGGGCGCGGTGGATGTGGTCCGCGCGGAGCTACCGGAAAGGCCGATGTTCTTCGGGCAGCTGCCGACCTCGTTGACCGACGGCTGGACGCTGGACAAGACGCGCACGGTGATGCAGACCTTCGTCGACGAGCTGGGCGGCTTCGCCGGCGCCGCGCTGACCGAGGAGGCGTTGGCCACCAGCATCGAGCTTTTCAACGTCAACCGCCGGTTGCTGCGCGAGCTGTTCGCCGCCCGGCGCGCCGGCAACGCCGCGCTGACGGCGGGTCAGCTGCAGGTGCTGGTCAAGTCGGGCATGGTGATGGACCGCGCCGAGCACACCGCGCTGCTGCGCCAGATCCTCGCCGAGCTGCCGGAAGTCCCGCGCGACGACCGGATCCGGGTACACCTGTCCGGGCACCTCTGTCACGCGCCCAAGGCTGAGCTGTTGGCGGCGATCGAGGAGTGCGGCGCGGTCGTGGTCGACGACGACCTGTTCACCGGCAGCCGCTACATCGCCACCGACGTAGCGGAGGACGGCGACCCGGTCGAGGCCCTCGCTCAGCGCTACCTGCGCAACGACGTCAACGCGCCCAACCCCACCCGGGTCAAGCACGAGAGCGACTGGGAGGACCACCTGGTGCACGCCGTCGAAGCGGCCGGCGCTCAGGGCGTGATCGTGTTGATGGTCCGGTTCTGCGAGCCGCACATGCTCTACTACCCGGAGTTGCGCCGGCGCCTTGGCCAGCGCGGGATCCCGCACCTGCTGATCGAGACCGAGCACGAGGGGCTGCCGGTGGAGACCGTGCGCACCCGCGTCGAGGCCTTCCTGGAACGCATTCGCCGCAACAGCCCTGTGGAGGTGACGGCATGACCACCACGACGACCGACAAGAGCCCGCGCCGCCTGGAGATCAACAAGGCCGGCGGCCAGATGGTCACCGACTACTGGGACAACATCTTCACCGCGCGCGAGCGTGGTCAGAAGGTGGTCTGGTACAACGGCTCCGCCGTGAACCCGATCTTCCAGGCCGCCGGGCTCGCCTGGTGCCACGGCGAGGCGTTCTCCGCCCGGCTGGCCGCCCAGCACCTGGAGGTCCCGGCCCAGCTCGCCGGTCAGGAGTACGGCTACGTCGGCGAGCTGTGCTCCTACGCGCGCACCCACCTGGGATGCGCCGTGCTGAGCCAGAAGCGCACCTCTGGGGGACGGCAGCCGGCGGGGTGGGTAGGCACAGCGTCGGCGACCGGCACGGGTGTCGTCGGGCTGCCCGAGCAGGAGGAACTGGCCAGCCGGCTGCCCACCCCGGACTTCTTCGTCAACGCCTACGCCGGCTGCTCCACAGGCCAGCAGTGGGACGACATCTCCTTCCGGGTGTTCGGCAAGGAGGTCCCGGTCTTCAACGTCTCGATGCCCTACCTGTGGAGCAACCGCTCCGGCGAGGGCTACCTGGTCGGCGAGGAATGGGAACTGGCCTCCCGCTACGTGCGCGACCAGCTCCGCGACCTGATCACCTTCATCGAGGAGATGACCGGCCGGCCGTTCGACTGGGACGCCTACCGGCAGAACATGGCCTACATCAAGCGGGCCTCGCAGCTGCGGCGGGAGGCGATGGCGCTGTGCCGGCTGACGCCGACCCCGGCCACCTTCTGGGACTGGATCGCCAACGTCGCGCACATCAACTTCCTGCCGGCCAGCCAGGAGTTGGTGGACTTCTTCGCCGCCGTCAAGGCCGAGATCGAGCAGCGGGTGGCCGACGGCGTCGGCGCCCTGCGCACCGAGCGCTACCGGGTGTACTTCGACGGCTTCATGAACTGGAACAAGCTGGGTTTCCTTGCCAAGAAGTTCGCCGCACACGACGTCGCGGTGGTGGCAGGGCGATACAACGAGCATGCGTTCTGGCAGGAGCCGCAGCTGATCGACGTCGACGACCCGCTGCTCGGGCAGGCCCAGAACCACCTGCTGTGCCCGATGAACCACGCCACGAAGACGATCGAGCACCTGGTCCTGCGCGACTGTGCGAACTACGACGTCGACGGCATCGTCTTCCACTCCACCCGCACCTGCCGCGCGTTCACCAACCCCCAGCGGCTCGTCGCGAAATCGGCCCGGGAAAAACTGGGCGTGACCTCGATGTTCTTCGAAGGCGACATCGCCGACGCCTCCTTCTACAAGGACGAGATGCTGGAAAGCCGGCTCGCCGCCATGCTGGAAGGGATCGACGTCCGAAGGGCCCGGGCATGACCGCCCACTTCATGGGTGTCGACCTCGGCTCCACCACGGCCAAGGTCGTCATCCTCGACGGCGAAGGCGACATCGTCACCGCCCAGGTCGTCCAGATGGGCGCTGTCAGCCGCGCCGGGCTGACCAAAGCGCTGGACACCGCCCTGAGCAGCGCCGGGCTGCGGGACACCGACATCACCGAGACCATCGCGACCGGTTACGGGCGTCGGTTGGTGCCCGGGGTAGGGCGCATGTTCACCGAGATCACCTGCCACGCCCTCGGTGTCGCGGCGATGTGCCCGGGGGTGCGGCTGGTCGTCGACATCGGCGGGCAGGACAGCAAGGCCATCCTGGTCGACGAGTGGGGCATCGCGGAGAACTTCGCGATGAACGACCGCTGCGCGAGCGGCACCGGCCGGTTCTTCGAGGTGCTGGCCAGGGCCATCGAGTGCGACCTCGCCGAGCTCGCCGACCTGGCGCTGGCGGGCACCAAGAACCTGGAGGTCAGCAGCATGTGCGCGACCTTCGCCGAGACCGAGCTGATCTCGCTGCTGGCCCAGGGCGAGCGGCGCGAGGACATCGCCGCCTCGGTGCACCGCGCGGTGTCGGCGCGCACCCTCGGCCTGATCGCCCAGGTCGGCCGGTACACCCCGATCGTGATGACCGGCGGGGTGGCCCGCAACGCCGCAGCGGTGCACTTCCTGGCCGAGGCGGTGGGCGCCGAGGTCACCGTGCCGGACTCGCCGCAGATCACCGGCGCGTACGGAGCGGCGCTACTGGCCCGCGACGGCGCCGCGACGGCCGCTCTGGGAGCCGGGGAGACCACGGTGGATGCCCGGGAGCCGGCCCGGTCCTGCGGCACCTGCGAGGTGGCCTCGATGATGAGCACGGCCGACCCGGGGAGGGGTTGACATGGCCGAGGCCAGTGACCTGGCGGTGCTCATCACCGGAGGCACCTCCGGGGTGGGCCTGGCCACCGCTCACCGGTTCGCCTCCGCCGGTGTCGCCCGGATCGCGCTGATCGGACGCAACGCCGAGCGCGGTGACAAGGCGTGCTCCGCCGTCCGGGCGGCCGCCCCGGAGGCCGCCGTGCACTTCGTGGCCGGCGACGCGAACGACCCGGCACAGGCCGTGGCCGCGGCGACCGCCGCGCGGGACATGCTCGGCGGTGTCGACGTCCTGGTCAACTCCACCAGCGCCGTCTATGTGCCCGCGCTGCTGCGCGACACCCCGATCGAGGACATCGCGGTGATGCTCACCGGCCAGGCGCTGGCCCCGCTGCACATGTGCCGGGCGGTGCTGCCCTGGATGGCCGGGCAGGGCAGCGGCGCGATCGTGAACGTGGCCTCGGACGCGGCCAAGGTGCCCACCCCGGGGGAGTCCGTGCTCGGCGCGGCCATGGCCGCGATCGTGACCTTCACCCGCACGCTGGCGGTCGAGGCCAAGCGGGACGGGATCCGGGTCAACGCGGTGACGCCGTCGCTGATCGAGGGCACCATCATCGGCGAGCGGGCGATGGCCGGCGGCTTCTCGAAGAAGCTGTTCGAGAAGGCCAAGACGCAGGCGCACCTGGGCCCGACCGAGCCGGACGACCTGGCCCAGCTGATCGTCTTCCTGGCCGGGCCGGGCGCCGCGCGGATCACCGGTCAGGTGATCAGCGTCAACGGCGGGATCTCGGTGGCATGAGCGGCGCAGGGGCATGAGCGGCGCAGGGGCATGACGCGGACCGGGGCCCGGCTGCGGCCCGACGAGCGCATCGCGGAGTTGGTGGCGGCCGCCCGCGCGCTGCTCGCCGAGGTCGGCTACGAGCGGTTCCTGCCTGCCGAGGTGGCGCGGCGCTGCGGGGTCTCCGAGGCCACCGTGTACCGCTACTTCCCGACCAAACGGGAGCTGCTGGTCCGGGTGGCGGAGACCTGGTTCGAGGAGGTGCTCGTGGCCCTCGAACCGGGGGTCACCCGGCACGTGGGCACCTACGAGCGGCTGCGCTACGTGGTGCGGTACGCGGTCGAGGTGGTGCGCCGGGAGCCCACGCTGACCCGGTACATCTTCAACGAGCTGCGCCCCGACCCGGCGTTCCGCGCGGGCGCGATCTACCAGCTCAACCGGCGCTTCACCGGTGTGGTGAGCCAGGTCCTGCGCGACGCGGTCGCGTGCGGGGACTTCCGCGACGACGTCAGCGTCGAGCTGCTCCGGGACATGATCTTCGGGGCCATCGAGCACCAGGCGTGGGCCTACCTGCGCGGCGAGGGCGACTTCTCCACCGACGACACCACCGAGGGCATCACACGGGTCATCTACAGCGGCATGACCGCCCGCCGCGACGACGCCCCGGCCTGACCGGGGCGGGCAGGAGGACAGTGTTGTACTTCCAGGCCACCGAGGACCAGGCGGCGCTGCGTAAGGCGGTGCGCGGGTTCGCCCGGGCCGAGCTCGCGCCCGGGTACCTGGCCCGCGCGCAGTCCGAGGCGTTCCCGTGGCAGCTGCACCGCCGGGTGGCGGCGTTGGGCACGTTCGGCCTGCTCGCCGGGCCGGAGCACAACCCGCTGCCGGCCGAGGACTTCCTCGCCGCCGGCCTGGCCGTGGAGGAGCTGGCCTACGCCGACTTCAACCTGGCCAACGCCGCCATCCCGGTCATGTTGATGAGCTCCCTGATCGCCCGCCACGCCACCCCGGAGGTCCGGGACCGGTGGCTGCGGCCGCTGGTGGAGGGCCAGGAGTACGTGGCGCTCGGGCTGACCGAGCCCGGCGCGGGCTCCGATGTCACCGCCGTCCGGACCACCGCCACCGCCGAGGGCGAGGACTACCTGCTGACGGGGGAGAAGACCTCGGTCACCATGCTGGCGCACTCGGGCGCCATCGTGGTGGTCGCCCGCACGGTCCGCGACGGCGCAGCCGAGGGGGTCTCGGCGTTCCTGGTGCCGCTGGACGCGCCGGGTGTGCACCGCTGCGCCATCGCCGACACCGGCTGGCGGCCGATGGGCCGGGGCATCCTGCACCTCGACGGTGTGCGGGTGCCCCGGGCGGCTCTGCTCGGGGCGGAGGGCGTGGCGTTCCGGGAGGTGCTGAACGGGTTCGACTTCACCCGGCCGCTGCTGGCGCTGACCGGGATCGGCTGCGCCCAGGCCTCGATCGACGAGACCGCCGAGTACCTGCGGAACCGGCAGGCGTTCGGGGCCCCGCTGGCCCGGTACGAGGGCACCTCCTTCCCGCTGGCCGAGCACGCCACACACCTGGAGGCCGCGCGTCTGCTGTGCTACTCGGCCCTGTGGCACCGCACGGTGGACAAGCCGCACACCGCGCTGGCCGCGATGACCAAGTGGTACGGACCTCGACGGGCCAGCGACGCCATTCGGGACTGCCTGCTGTTGCACGGGAACTTCGGCTACTCCAGCGAGCTGCCGTTCGAGCAGCGGATGCGCGACGTCCTGGCGGTCGAGATCGCGGACGGCACCGCGCAGATCCAGAAGATCGTGATCGCCCGCGAGCTGTTCGGGCCCGAGTTCCTGCCCTACCATCGCCGTTCCCGCTGACCAGGGGTTGCCCATGCGCACTGTGTCCTACTGGCCCGCCGAGCCCGGCGAGATCCGCGACGTGACCGTCTGCGACACCATCCGCCGCGCCGCGGCCACCGTGCCGGACCGGCTCGCGCTGGTCGACTGCCTGCCCGACCCCGCGGCCCGCCGGCAGTGGAGCTACGCGCAGTTCCTGGCCGAGTCCGAGCGGACGGCCCGGGCCCTGCTGGCCCGGTTCGCCCCCGGGGACCGGATCGCGGTCTGGGCGCCCAACAGCGCCGAGTGGATCATCCTGCAGCAGGGCATCGCGCTGGCCGGCATGGTGCTGGTGGCGCTCAACCCCGGCTACCGGGCCCGCGAGCTGGAGTTCGTGCTGCGCCAGTGCGGGGCCGTCGGGCTGTTCTGCGTGGACTCCCACCGCGACTTCGCCATGCGGGAGCTGGTCGAGGAGATCCGCGCGGGCCTGCCCGAGCTGCGCGACGTGGTGTCCTTCGCCGACTGGGCGGAGTTCCTGGCCGGCGCGGACACCGGCCGCGCGCTGCCGGAGGTCACCCCGACGGACCTGATCCAGATCCAGTACACCTCGGGCACCACCGGCTTCCCCAAGGGCGCGATGCTGCACCACAAGGGCCTGGTGAACGAGGCCACCTTCGTCGCGGAACGGGCCGGGATGACCGACGGCGGGGTGTACGTCAACGCCATGCCGATGTACCACATCGGCGGCGGCGCGGTGACCTCGTTCGGGGCATGGGCCAAGCGCGGCACCTTCGTGGTGCTGCCCGGGTTCGAACCCGGCCACCTGCTGGAAGCCTTCGAGACCTACCGGGGCACCCACGCCCTGGTGGTGCCCACCATGCTGATCTCGATGCTCGACCACCCCGACCGCCCCCGCCGCGACCTGTCCAGCATCCAGACCATCCTCAGCGGCGCCGCCGCCGTCCCGGCCTCCCTGGTGCGCCGCACCACCGAGCTGCTCGGCTGCCGGTTCAGCATCCTGTTCGGGCAGACCGAAACCCACGGCGTGATCAGCCAGACCCGGATCACCGACGAGCCGGAGGACCAGGCCAACACCGTCGGCCAACCGCTGCCCCAGCTCGAGGTCAAGATCGCCGACCCGGTGACCGGTGAGCCCGCGCCGATCGGGGCGCAGGGCGAGATCTGCTGCCGAGGCTACCAGAACATGATCGGCTACTACGGTCTGCCGGAGGAGACCGAGGACACCGTCGACGACGACGGCTGGCTGCACATGGGAGACATCGGGGAGATGGACGAGCGCGGCTACCTGACGATCACCGGCCGAGCCAAGGACATGATCATCCGAGGTGGTCTGAACCTGTACCCGGCCGAGATCGAGGCAGCGCTGACCGACCACCCGGCCATCGAAGCGGCGGCGGTAATCGGGGTCCCGGACGAGAAGTGGGGCGAGCAGGTGGGGGCGGTGCTGCGGCTGCGCGCCGGCCACACCCGCCCGTCGGCAGAGGAGCTGACCACCTTCCTGCGCGGCGAACTCGCGCCGCACAAGACCCCAGTGTTCTGGGCCTTCCGCGACGAGCTGCCCATGACGTCGAGCGGGAAGATCCAGAAATTCATGCTGCGCGACCAGGTCGTCAAGGGCCTGCTCACCTTCGACGAGATCCGGTCAACCAGCGAACCCGCCGCGCCGGACCAGGACCCAGGCCGCGCCAACTCGGTGACGAGTTGATCCAGCACCGCGCGCAGGGCAGCGACGGCCCACCGCGCCTGGACGGCGGCCCCGCGCACGCACGCGCGTCCGGGGCATGGGCCGGAAGCGGCCACACAGTACGTGGCTCCGGCGTGGGCCCGTGCCGTTCAGGTCGTACCGTCCTTCGGCGCGGCGACCGGTACTACCAGTGCCCCAGTTGGTGCAGCGGTCGGCCACCGGGCAGGACTCGGCGTTGTCAGGTTGGGTGTGTGAGCAAGATCGGACACAGCTCGACTCCGCGGTTCGGGCGAGGCCTTGATCGAACGGGTTCGCATCCGCTGGCCGGGACCGCTTCATCTATCCGGCAAGCGGAACCCGCGAGGCTCTCGTGCATCCAGCCGTGGGAAGCCACCGAACGGTAGAAGCTGGCCAGGGAGGCATGCGGGCAACCCCTCGTTTGGCTGGCCATCTGTGCGGATGGGTCTGAACCGAACTTCCGTGATCCTAGTAGGCCTGTTGGCCTTGTGACCTGCGGTTTAGCCGCGCCTGACCGCTGTCTGTGTGTCTACTTGGTGGCGGGGTGTGAGGTGGTGTTGTTGTCACCAAGGATCCGGGAGGGTTCGGACCAGCAGACCGGTTCATCCGACACGTCACGCACCAACGCCCGGCGGGCGGACTTCGTCTGGCCTGCCCGATGCGTCGGGCCAGACCCGAACGGGTGGTCACGGCCGCTTGGCGCCGCTCCTCGCTAGATCGGGCCATTCAACGACACCACCGGGTGTCGTCTCAGCGACCCGGACCGCGCACCTGCGCCCACAACTAGCTTGACGCTGTCCGGGTGGCACATGCGCTGACAGACGACGAGGCCCTCCTGCTCGGGGAAGGCCTCGTCGGGCGTCGTATCACCTGGCCCGCAAGTCCCGCTAAAAACTCCGCAGAGAGGTGTACGACGTGTCAACGCTACAAGATGATCGGTCGAGGGCAAACCTCATCGCCACCACGGCGGTGGTCCTTGTTGTCACCATGGGCTGTATTTGCGCAACACTGTTCTGCCCGAGCTGGATGCCCTGGATCCGGGCGGTGATCTCCATCGTGATCGTGACCTGGACCTTCGCCATAGTGCGCTACTGGGCCATGAGCAGGGCAAACTGCTGGGGCTGAGCCAACCGGGGCCCGCCCGCACACAGTTCGGCTGGACCCCCTGTTGACTTCTGAAGGCTGACCCCTGGCGCTGCCAGGGATGGTTCTTCCTGTTCCGGCGCAATGTCCACGCTGAGGAACCCAGCTCCGGTCTCGGGCCGAAAATACGGCCCGAGACCGGGGCGGGGTGTTGTGCCGCCGGGTCGGATGAGAGACCAGGCGGCGGTGCCCACAGTCGGCCGGAGCCGGGTTTACCGCGCGGTGTCACTGGGGGGCTGTGGGAGGGCGTCCATCGCTATGGCGCTGGAGCGCACCAGGTAGAGCCATTCGGTGGCAGCGCCCTCGCCCCACGCCGAGCGCGCCCAGGAGACGGTCAGTTCGGCGAGCCCGAGCGAGGCACCCCAGGTGTACTCGCTCGACGCGACTATCACGGCGGTGCTACGGGTGTGCTTGGTGTGATCTCCGGAGGCGTAGTGGGTGAGGTTGTTGTCAGCGGCAGGCGGCACACAACAGGATTTGGCGGCGGCGTCCCGCTCCCGCGCCGACACTTGCGGCAATGCCGCGCGGTCGAGGTTGCGCAAACCCGAAGCGTCCATTCGATCCCCCGGCCAAGGTGGGTGCGTTACCGCGCTGACCAGCCTGCATAGCCCTATGCACCGCCACCACCAGGTGACTGGTTCAGTTCGCCATTGCGGTCATGACCAGCGGTTATTCTCGGACTGACATGCAGCATGCCCAGGTTGACATAGTTCGCCGGGGTGGACTCGGGGAACGTCGTTGTTGGCACCCGGGCTCAGCAGGCCCCGGCCAGCGACCGGGGGCGCGACGACCTACCCGGCCTCCCACCGGTCGGGCTCGGGAGCGCCGCTGAGCCTGGGTGCCGTCCAATTCCTTATCAGGCACGAGCGATCCCGGGAAATCAAGTGAAGGATCATGGACTCTCCACAAACGACACTAGCCCCCACGGGACCGAGGTTAAGGAGTCATGCACAGCAGCCTGTCTCGCGGCCAACACACTACCTACATGCGTGCGGTTGCGCCGTGACACGATCCAGCGGTGGAGTCCCGATTATTCACAGTCCGGCGGGGGCTGGGCCAGCGTGATCATTACTGCCTCACTCACGAACGGCATAGCGCGCGTCGCCCACGGGCCACAGGAAGCACTACGACTGATCGACCTAATTCTCAACACCGAACACACTGAATGGGAAACAACGCTCGCTATCGGCGAAGTAGAGTATCACGCCACCTCACAGGGGCCGTTTCCCAACCATCAATTCCGTATCAGTGTGAGCCCTAGGGCAGGACTCGCGGCGTTGAACTACACAGACCACGACGCCGAACAGACGATCATGAACTCATTCAACTCCGCACGCCCCTTACCTGAGGTCGATCTGATCTTCAGCGGTACCACGACCGACGCCAGCGTCTCGCCATGGCTGTATTTGGGCTCGCGTGGTAGGTAGTGCCCTCGCCAGCCGGGCCGAGCGGGTTCGGGTGGCAAGCCCGACTACGTCACCGACCACCCGGCCCCTCCTCGTCGGGGAATCGTTGAGCGTCATGCTTTCCATGTAATTCCACTAAGTCGTTAGTGTTAGGCCAGTGAACAATTCATCACTTGTGACTAATTGTTGCTCGCCGACGGCGCGTCCGATGACTACCAGCCCGGCGTTGTGTGCGGGTCGCCCTCCGGTACTGGCCGATGCGTCAGTCACGATCCACGGTGTGAGACCGTGCTCGAACACATCGAGGACGGTCTTTAAGACGCACAGATCTGTATCTATTCCACAGATCACCAGGTCGGTAAGACCTTCTCTCATGACCAGCCCGCTCATTTCTCGCGTAAGGGAGCTGTACGTGACTTTATCAATAACGGTTGCCTGCTGAGCGCTGTCCACTAGCTCGGGGGTGAGATCCGTGTCTGGCGGAGAATAAAGTCCCCTCCAACACATGAGGCGCTCAAACGCCGAACCCTCATAATTGAAGTAGCGGGAGTAGATAGTCCGACCACCGATCGTGTGCCACCTTTTGACGAGCTCAACGATTGACGGGACGACATGACGAGTCTCGTCGGTAACAAAGCCATTCTGAACGTCGACCACCAGCAGGGCCGAGCTGTCTAGCTTCACACCTCGTTCCTTAGCGCAAGCAGCGTTTCCGCGGCCTGTTTGACGTGTTCTGTGACACCGCTTGTCTCAAGTATTGCTGTTCGCATCGGAAGAACCTGTGAGCTTTCCTCTGGTCTGGGATTGGTGACAACCGACCGCATTGTGCGGACTAGAGGCCAACCATACTGAGATGGTACATGCGGATCGTGGCCTGCCTCGACCTCGCTCCGGAGCCAATCACAGTATGACCACACAGCCTGAATCGAGAGTTCGAAGCCCACCAGCTCCTCCTCGGTTAACGCACGGGTCGGCGCAACTGGATGATATACGACACCGGGCCACGAGGCGACACCCACAGATATGCCCTTCACCCCAAATTCGGCAATGTCCGGTTGCTCGAAGCCGTCCCGGAATAGCGCGCGTTCCACCAGTTCGGCACGGGCAAGATCCGCGGTCTCGGTCTCCGCGTCTCTTTGTAACAGCATTCGGGGCATTGAGAGCACTCGCATCGCCGTCAGCAGCTCTGGACCTGACCACAGCGGACGAACCAGCCAGTTAACGGGCATCGCGTATTGGACTTGCGCGTCGGATGCTAGGACCGAGTGGACGATCTCGCTGGCCCATGCCATTTGTTCGTCATAGACTCGTCGGTGCCAAACGGCGAAGCTGGCGAGGCTGGGAAAACCTATATCCTCCACCAGATGGAAGATAGCTACTCCGAAAGACCAGACCCATAGGTCGGCGGCGATACCGTCACGTGGATGACTTAACTCACACCGATAACACGCGGTCCATTGGTCGGCTTGACGTGTCATCTTGAGGTAGGGGATAATCCGCTCGATCCGCTCGACTCCTACGAACACAGGTATGAGCTTGTGATTGCGAAGCTGGAAGGTAGGTGACTGAGAGTCATTGAATGAGATAGGCGTACTCGACTCTTGCCTAGCTTGGTGATCGCTCACGAAACGGCTCTGGGCGGGCATGTCAAACCACAACATCTCTGGTGGGAGATGTAGAATCTTGGACCAGTCGATCAGGATATCAAGCCGGGTTTCCGGCCTGGAGTTGCGCTCGATCTTGCTGACCTGCGCCTGGTTAAGTCCCAACCACCGCCCAAGAGTTTCCTGATTGAGCGCCTTGCCGAACAACGTCAAGTGGCGAGGATGATTACGGTAAGCGGTGAAGACTCGCCCCATATTCCTACTCTGGAACGCCGCCCGGAACGCATCTGTCTCAAAGAATTCACGATTATATCGAACGGGCGCACTGCCCAGTTGGTCATGCTGCTCACGGCGGCATCTGCCGCACAGCCGGGCGGTGTTGTCAGCGGCAAGCGGCACACGACAGGATTGACAGCGGCGTTCCGCTTCCACGCGGGCACTTGCAGCCATGCTGCGCGGTCGAGGTTGCCGCGAACCTGAAGCGCCCACTCGATCCCCCGCAAGGTGGTGCCTTACCGCGCTGATGAGCCTACATACTCCTCTCAGCAGGCCCCCGGCCAGCGACCGGGCGCGGCGGCCGACCCGGGCCCCCACCGGTCGGGGCCCACGCGAGCGGCGTTGAGCATGGGTGCCGTCCAACTCCACGTCGTGCGCTTAAGGATTTTGATGATCACCTTCTAGCTTTATGGCTTGGCGCCGGGCTCGACCTCCTCCCGACCATCGACTCAGAAGTTGAGGTCATGATCGTTGACAATCACTCACGATTGGTTCTGAACTAGAACAAAAGCAGAAGACGTACGACCCAATGCTGAAGCCGACTTTCGCCGACGCTGAACCCCCAATTTCGTGACATATTTCGTGGCAAGACCGGTAATGTCAGATGGCCGTCACGGAAGTCGTCACGAAACCACGGCCCACATGGTTGCCCTGGACCGTTCGGCGGCATCATCAGGCAGGGCGCCACCCAGCAGGTCCGGCTGGGTGTCCAGGCGCCACAAGCCCGCGGCACGCCCGGCTCGCTCATCGCCGAAGGGGGGCCTACGAACTCCTCGACGACCACATCGCGACCATCCGGCCCTGATACTACGAGACCGAAAGGGCGCACTCGGGGCACGATCCGGACGCGATCTTGCAAAATATGCCTTCTGAACTGCGGTAACGATTGCGCCCCCGGCAGGATTCGAACCTGCGCTCCCGCCTCCGGAGGGCGGTGCTCTATCCCCTGAGCTACGGGGGCCGAGCCCGCGATCACGGGAACGGCCGCTACAGCGACGTCGATCAGCTTAGCGCATCCGTTGGGCAGTCCCGGAATGGGTTCAGGTCGACGGCAGCGGGGCCGCGCCGTGCTGGGCGAGTAGTTGGCGCAGGTAGTCGGCCTCGGAGCGCTGTGAGGTGAGCATCTGACCGGCCAGGTTGCGCACATCGGGCTGCTCGGCGTGCGCGGCGGCGTAGCTGAGCATGTCGGTGCCGCCCTCGTGGTGGCGGAGCATGAGCTGCAGGAACAGCACGTCCATCGGTTGGCCGGTGCTGGTGCGCAGCCGGCGCAGCTCCTCGTCGGTGGCCATGCCGGGCATCCGGTCCACCCCCGAGGAGCCAGCTCCTGTCATGCCGTGCCCAGGCCTGGCGGAGGGCATGGGCATCCAGCGCATGTACCGGCCACTGCTCTGGGTGGCGGCGCTCCACAACCCGAGCCAGCCCTGCATGTGCCCGATCTGGCGGCTCTGGGTGGACTCGATGTCGAACGCCAGCTGGCGCAGCGCCGGCTCGGTGGTGTGGTCGCGCTCCCAGGTGGCCATCTGCACCGCCTGTTCGTGGTGCACGCTCATGTCCTGGGCGAATCCGACGTCGACCGAGTCGGGGCCGGGTGTGGTATCCGTGGGCGCTCCGGGCACCTTGATCAGCAGCCCGGCCGCCGCGCCGAACAGCAGCAGCGCCACAGCCGCGGCGATCGGCACCAGGTACCGCACCCAGGACGGTTGCCGACCTTCGGTCACCTCTGACTCACCCGCCATGTCGACTCCGAGCTCACCCGGCCGGGCCGCGGACCTGTTCACCGGCGTCCGGGATGTCGCTGCCGTCCTCCTTGTGGGCCTTGGGTCCAGCGGAGGTGGGGTTGAACGGCGGCGGGTTGTCCTGGTCGAACTGGCCGGGTCCGAGGGCGTCGCAGCTGGCCCCGACCTCCGGGTAGGCGTACTTGTTGCTGCGCAGCGCCTGGATGAACTGGTCGATGCGCGGGTCGCTCGCGTCGGAGACCTTCAGCTGGTGGCCCCAGGACTGCAGGGAGATCGGCTGGTCCAACCCGGGGTACGGCGACATCATGGTGAACGGCTTGCCCGCCACCCGTTGCCGCAGCGAGTCGAGCGCCGCGCCGGTGACCTGCGCCGGGTTGTAGGCGATCCACACCGTGCCGTGCTCGAGCGAGTGCACCATGTTCTCGTTGCGCACCGCCGTCGGGTAGACCACGCCGGTGCAGGCGGCCCAGTAACCGTCGTGCGCGCCGCCGAACGGCGGGAAGTGGGTGTAGGCCACCCGCTCGGTCGGGCGGATGTGTTTGCCGGCCGGGAAACTCTGGGTGACCACCCCGGGGATCTTGGTGGACGGGTCGTGCTGCGAGTCGGACGGCGTGAACGCGGCGAGCGCGTCGCGCTCCTGCTGCTTGGCCCTGCTCTGCACGAAGTAGTAGCCGAACACCGTCGCGGCGAGCACAACGACAAGCAGCGCCGCCGCGATCGTGCCCCACGGTGTGCTGTTGCCGCGTACCAGGCTGGAGCTGCCCTTACGGGTGGACCTGCTGGTCTTTGCGCTGGCCATGAACATTCCCGATGGTCGGAGTGCGGGGCGGACCCGAGCGAGTCTAGGAGTGGCGCGCCTCGGCCCGGTGGGCAGTACCGGTGCGGCCCGGCTCACCTCGAAGAGCCTGCGGCCGCGCGCATTAGACTCACCGGATGTGCCCCCCGCCGACCTCGCTGTGCAGCTGCGCGCCGCCGCGACCACTGTGCTGACCGGTCACGGGTACGGCGTGGCGGCGCTGCCCGCCGAGATCGACCTGGTCCGCCCGCCCAACCCCGAACACGGCGACTACGCCACCAGCCTTGCCCTGCGCACCGCCGCCGCGTTGGATGTCGCGCCGCGAACGCTTGCCGGGTGGCTGGCCAGCGAGCTGGTCTACCGTGGCGCCGTGACCAGCGCCGATGTCGCCGGGCCTGGCTTTGTCAACCTGTGGTTGGCTCCTGGCGCGGACGCCGCGCTGGTCGGCGAGGTGTTGGAGCAGCGGAAGCGTTACGGCGCCGGCACGCACGCGTCGCGGGTCGCCGCCCTGGTCGGCGAGGTGCTCGGCACGTGCACGGCGGCAGCCGGGTGGGACACGCTGGTCGCCGCCGCCGGGCTGGATGCCGCGCGTTATGCGCTGGTCCGCCGGTCGGCCGAGCCGAACCGCCGGCTCGACGTCGAGCCGCTGGCCCGGCAGACCGAGGACAACCCGGTGTTCGCGGTGCGCTACCTGCACGCCCGGCTGTGCTCGCTGGCCGCGGCGGCGTCCGCGCTGGGCCTGACTCCGGCGCACGGCCGCTTCGAACACCCGGCGGAACGTGCCCTCATCCATCGCATCGGAGAGTTCTCCGACGTGTTGCATACCGCTGCTGAGCTGGGCGAACCACACCGGCTGCCGCGATACCTGGAGACGCTCGCCGTCGCCTTCCATCATTTCTACGACCACAACCGGGTGCTGCCGATGGGCGATGAGCCGAATTCCGAGCTGTACGGCGCGCGGGTGGCGCTGTGCCTGGCCACCCGCCAGGTGCTGGCCAACGGCCTGCGCCTGCTGGGCGTGTCCGCGCCGGAGCGGTTGTGAGGGCGCATCCGGCCGGTCCTCGGCACGCCGACGTCACGCCGTCCTGGGACACCGCGGGTGTGGCCCCCGCCGAGCTGGCCGAGCTGGACGTGCTGGCCGCCACGGTGTGGCCGCGCAACGCCGAGCGCCGCCCGGACGGGGCGCTGCAGGTCGCCGGGGTGGACGTGCGGGAGCTGGCCGCCGAGTACGGCACGCCGCTGTTCGTGCTGGACGAGGCGGACTTCCGGTCCCGGTGCGCCGAGTTCGCCTCGGCATACGGCGACGCGACCGCGGTGCACTACGCCGCGAAAGCCTTCCTGAGCACCGAGGTGGCACGCTGGGTGGCCGCGGAGGGCCTTTCGCTGGACGTGTGCAGTGGCGGTGAGCTGGCCATTGCGCTGCGGGCCGGTTTCCCGGCGCGGCGGATCGCGATGCACGGCAACAACAAGTCCTTCGAGGAGCTGACCACCGGGGTGAGGGCCGGGGTGGGCTGCGTGGTGCTGGACTCGTTCTACGAGATCGCCCGGCTGGACCAGATCGCCAGGGAGCACGACGTACGCCAGCCGGTGATGGTGCGCGTCACGGTGGGGGTGGAGGCGCACACCCACGAGTTCATCGCTACCGCGCACGAGGACCAGAAGTTCGGTTTCTCGATAGCGGGCGCTGACGGCGGTTCGCATGCGGCGGAGGCGATCCGCCGGGTGCTGAAGTCCGACGGCCTCGAGCTGGTCGGGTTGCACAGCCACATCGGCTCGCAGATCTTCGACGCGGACGGCTTCGAGGTGGCGGCGCGGCGGGTGGTGGCGCTGCTGGCGGAGCTGCACGTCGAGCACGGCGCCACCGCGCTGGAGTCGCTGATCACGCTGGACCTCGGCGGTGGCCTTGGCATCGCCTACCTGCCAGAGGACGACCCGCCGCCGCCGGCCACGCTGGCAGCCGAGCTGCGTGACATCGTCGGCAAGGAGTGCGCGGACGCGGGTCTTGACATGCCGAGGATCGTGGTCGAGCCGGGGCGGGCCATCGCGGGGCCGGGCACCATCACCGTCTACCAGGTCGGCACGCTCAAGGACGTGCCGCTGGGCCATGGATCGCGGCGCCGCTACGTCAGCGTGGACGGTGGGATGAGCGACAACATCCGCACCGCGCTCTACGACGCCCGCTACGACTGCCGGCTGGTGTCGCGCGCCGCGACGGACGACTCGCTGCCAGCCACGTTGTCCCGGGTGGTCGGCAAGCACTGCGAGTCGGGAGATGTGCTGGTCAGGGACTGCTGGCTGCCGGCCGACCTTTCGACCGGCGACCTGCTCGCGGTGGCCGCCACCGGCGCCTACTGCTACGCGATGGCCAGTACCTACAACCGGCTGCCCCGCCCCGCGGTGGTCGCGGTGAAGGACGGCACGCATCGGGTGCTGCTGCGCAGGGAGACCGAGGAGGACCTGTTCCGCCTGGAGGTGTCGCCGTGAGCCCGGCACCCGTGCGGGTCGCGCTGCTGGGCCGGGGGACGGTGGGTCGCGAGGTGATGCGGCTGCTCGTCGAGCAGGCCGACGAGTTGGCCGCGCGGGTCGGCGCGCCCGTCGAGCTGGCCGGGGTGGCGGTGCGTCGCGCGCACCGGCACACCGACGTGCCGGCCGAGCTACTCACCACCGATGCATCCGGCCTGGTCAGCCGCCCTGATGTGGACGTGGTGGTGGAGGTCATCGGCGGTATCGAACCGGCGAGGGGCCTGCTGCTGGATGCGTTGAAGGCCGGTCGGGCCGTGGTCACCGCGAACAAGGCGCTGCTCGCCGAGGACGGCGCCACGCTGGCCGAGGCGGCGAACGCCTCCGGGGCGGATCTCTACTACGAGGCGTCGGTGGCCGGTGCGATCCCGTTGCTGCGCCCGCTGCGGGAGTCACTGGTCGGCGACAAGATCACCCGGGTGGCCGGCATCGTGAACGGCACCACGAACTACATCCTGTCCGCGATGGCCGAGCACGGCACCGGCTACCGAGAGGCGCTGGAGAAGGCCACCGAGCTGGGCTTCGCCGAGGCGGACCCGACCGCCGACGTGGACGGCCTCGACGCACAGGCCAAGGCCGCGATCCTGGCCTCGCTGGCGTTCCACACCCGGGTCACCGCCGCCGACGTGTACTGCGAGGGCATCAGCTCGGTCACCGCGGCCGACCTGGTGGCGGCCAAGGCGGTCGGCTGCACGGTCAAGCTGTTGGCCATCTGCGAGCGGGTGGTGACGCCCGGCGGCGAAGCGGGCGAAGGGGAGTCGGTCTCGGCAAGGGTCTACCCGGCGATGATCCCGGCGAGCCACCCGCTGGCCTCGGTCGGCGAGGCGTACAACGCGGTGTTCGTGGAGGCGGAAGCCGCTGGTCAGCTCATGTTCTACGGCCAGGGCGCCGGCGGAGCGCCGACCGCGAGCGCGGTACTGGGCGACCTGGTCGCGGTGGCCCGCAACCGGGTGGCCGGCGGCCACGGGCCGCGTGAGTCGGCCTACGCGAGTCTGCCGATCCAGCCGATGGGCCGCATCCCGACCCGCTACCACATCAGCCTCGCGGTGCAGGACCGCGCGGGTGTGCTGGCCACGATCGCCGGCCTTTTCGCCCGGCACGAGGTGAGCATCGCCACGGTCCGCCAGGACATGACGGCGCGGCAGATGGGCGCAAGGGGTGCGCGTCTGGTGATCGTCACACATGCCGCGCCGGATGCCGCGCTGGCGGCTACCGTGGCCGCTCTCGGTGAGTTGGACCAGGTGTTCGGGGTCGACCGGGTGTTGCGAGTGGAGAACCTTGGCCGTCCGGTGAGTGCTCTGGGAGTCGCGTGATGCAGACAACGACACATGGCGGACAACAGAGCGTGATGCCCCGGGATCGATCCGCGACCGCACCGCCGCCCTGGCCAGGGGTGATCGAGGCCTACCGGAACCGGATGCCGGTCGAACCGGACTGGCATGTGGTGACCCTGCGTGAGGGGGGCACCCCCCTATTGCCCGCCCCGCACCTGTCCGACCGGATCGAAAGGGAGGTGTACCTCAAGGTCGACGGCGCTAACCCGACCGGGTCCTTCAAAGACCGGGGGATGACCGTCGCGGTGACCGTCGCATTGGCCAGCGGGGCACAGGGCGTGCTCTGTGCGTCCACCGGCAACACCTCCGCCTCGGCCGCCGCCTACGCCGCGCGCGCCGGGCTGAGCTGCGCGGTCCTTGTCCCGCAGGGCAAGATCGCGCTGGGTAAGCTGGCCCAAGCGGTGGCGCACGGCGCGCGGATCCTGCAGATCGACGGCAACTTCGACGACTGCCTCGAGCTGGCCCGCAAGACAGCGAACGACTACCCGGTCACCGCGCTGGTGAACTCGGTGAACCCGGCCCGGATCGCGGGGCAGGCCAGCGCCGCGTACGAAATCTGCGATGAGCTGGGCAGCGCGCCGGACGTGCACTGCCTGCCGGTGGGCAACGCCGGCAACATCACCGCCTACTGGGCCGGCTACCGCGCCTACCACGCGGACGGGCTGATCCCGCGGCTGCCCAGGATGTTCGGCTTCCAAGCGGCCGGCGCGGCTCCGTTGGTGCACGGCGAGCCGGTGCGCAACCCGGAGACCATCGCCACCGCGATCCGGATCGGCGCACCCGCGTCCTGGGCCGGCGCGGTCGCGGCCCGCGACGAGTCCGACGGGCTGTTCGCGGCGGTCACGGACGAGGAGATCCTGACCGCCTACCGGCTGCTCTCGGCCAGGGAGTCGGTATTCGTCGAACCGGCCTCCGCGGCAAGCGTCGCCGGGTTGTTGCAGGTCAGCGAGGCGGGGAAGATTCCCGCCGATGCGCGGGTGGTGTGCACGGTGACCGGCCACGGGCTCAAGGACCCGGACACCGCGCTGCTCGCCGCGCCCGACCCGGTAGTGGTCGCGGTGGACCCGACCGCGGTCGCGGCCGCGCTCGGCCTGGCCTGAACCGTGCGTACCCACCGGGAGGTCCGGGTCACGGTGCCGGCTTCCTCTGCCAACCTCGGGCCTGGTTTCGACACCCTCGGTCTGGCGTTGGCCCGCTACGACGAGGTGATCGCCAGCACGGCCGAAGGGGGTCTGGTCGTGGAGGTGGACGGCGAGGGCCGGGGGAACGTGCCGCTGGACCAGCGCCATCTGGTGGTGCGCGCCATGCTGGCCACCTTCGCCGCCTTCGGCAAGGGGCCCGTCGGCCTGCGGCTGCACTGTCGGAACGGGGTGCCGCACAGCCGGGGTCTCGGCTCCTCGGCGGCGGCCTCGGTGGCCGGTGCGGCGGCCGCGGTAGCGCTGCTGGGCCGCGACCCTGAGCGGGAGCAGGACACCGTGCTGCAGGTCGCGGCGGGCCTGGAAGGGCACGCGGACAACGCCGCGGCCAGCTTGCTCGGTGGCTTCGTGGTGACCTGGAAGTACCGGGGCGGGAATAACCAGGACCGCTACGGCGCTACACGACTCGAACCACACACAAGCCTGCGGCCGGTGGCGCTCATCGCCGAGTGCGAGTCGTCGACCGCGGTAACCCGGGGGCTGCTCCCGCCACAGGTGCCACACGCCGATGCGGCGTTCACCGCGAGCAGGACAGCACTTTGCGTGTGTGCGTTCACCGCGCAGCCGGGGTTGTTGTTCGCCGCGACCGAGGACCGGCTGCACCAGCCGTACCGCCGATCGGCGTATCCGAGCTCGTTGCAGCTGGTGGATACGCTGCGCAAGCACGGCATCCCGGCGGTGATCTCCGGCGCCGGACCGACCGTGCTGGCGCTGCCGCCCGATGGTGAGCTGCCGGCCGACCTGGTCGGACCCGGGTTCACCAGCACGCCGCTGGCGGTGGACCGGCGTGGCGTCGTCGTAGAGCACGGGTAGCGACCGCTGCCCGGGCAGAAGAGGCACTCGGAGACTAATTTCGCCCGCTCAGCGGGTGGGCCCAGGTGTGATGTTGCCTGACGACGCTGTTTTGTCTACTCTCGGCGACGTACAACGTCCACGCGCGATCCGCGTCGGTAGTCTCCCGAGCTGAAACCGGGTTTTCGATCAATCTCCGTGTTAGTCCGCGCTGAGGCGCGGAGGGACATGCCGGCAACCGATCATCAGTCTGGTCGTTGTCCACAGTATCCGTCGGCGCGAGCGGTGACGGGCCGCCGTCGCGTTCCGACAAGGTCGTTCCGCAAACCGCAGGGACGACAAATCCGCTGATCAGCGGACCTGCTGGTCGGTCAGGAAGGACCTTTGTGAGCGACACCAACACCATCAGCACCGAGCGTTCCGAGCAGGTCTCGGACAAGGCCGGTGCACCCGCCGCCTCGCCCAACGACGCCGAATCGGCCCCTTCGGGCAGCGACCCCGTCGCAGGCACCGCGACTCGCAGGCGCGGCGGACTCACCGGCATGGTCCTCGCCGAGCTGCGCACGCTCGCCGGCGAGCTGAACATCCCCGGTACCGAAGCCATGCGCAAGGGCGATCTGATCGCCGCGATCAAGGAGCGGCAGTCCGCGAGCGGCGGTGGCCGCCGGGGCGGCTCGTCCCGCGACCAGCTCGCCCTCGGCGAGCCCAGCGGCTCCGCCATCGAGTCTGCCAGCCCAAACGGCGACACCGCCCAGCACGCGGCCATTGACACCGCGCCGGCCGGCGCCCCCTCTGAGCAGGCCAGCGGCGATGCCGCGCCGGCTCCCACCAGTCGCCGCCGCCGCGCCGCGTCGCGCCCCGCCGGGGCGCCGGACGCCGCCACGAGCCCGACCGACACCGCGACCGACACCCAGTCGACCGACACCCAACCGAGCGAAATCGGTGACAACGCGGGCCAGCGCACCGAGAGCACTTCGACGGAGAAGCCCGCTGACCAGGGCGTCGACGCCCAGGACGGCTCGCTCGTGCGGGCCGGGGGCGACAACAAGGGCCGGTCGTCTGACGGCGAAGGCGACCAGGAGCCTGGCGAGGGCCGGGGTCGCAGGGAACGCCGCGACAACCGGGGCGACAACCGGGGTGACGACGGCGGCAACCGCCGCCAGGACAACCGGAACCAGGACAACAACGGCGGGAACAATCGCAACCAGGACAACAGCCGCGACGGCGGCAACAGCGGCAGCAGCCGGAACCAGGACAGCGGCGGCAACAACCGCAACGACCGCAACAATGACCGGGACGACGACGATGACGACGGCAGCGGCCGGCGCCGCGGCCGCAGGTTCCGGGACCGCAACCGGCGCGGCCGGGACCGCAACGACCGAACCGACCGCAATGACCGCACCGACCGCCGCGACGGCGGCCAGGGCGGCGGCGATGTCGAGGTTCGCGACGACGACGTGCTGCTGCCGGTGGCCGGCATCCTCGACGTGCTGGACAACTATGCGTTCGTCCGCACGTCCGGGTACCTTTCCGGTCCGAACGACGTCTACGTCTCGTTGTCCATGGTGCGCCGCTATGGGCTGCGCCGTGGCGACAACGTCAGCGGCGTGGTGCGCCAGCCCCGGGACGGCGAGCAGCAGCGGCAGAAGTTCAACCCGCTGGTCCGGGTGGACACCATCAACGGGCTGGAGCCGGAGCGGGCCAAGAACCGCCCGGAGTTCACCAAGCTCACCCCGCTCTACCCGAACGACCGGCTCCGGCTGGAGACCGAGTCGAGCAAGCTGACCACCCGGGTCATCGACCTGGTCATGCCGGTCGGCAAGGGTCAGCGCGCGCTGATCGTGTCCCCGCCGAAGGCCGGCAAGACGATGATCCTGCAGGCCATCGCCAACGCGATCACCACGAACAACCCCGAGTGCCACCTGATGGTCGTGCTGGTCGACGAGCGTCCGGAAGAGGTCACCGACATGACCCGGTCGGTGAAGGGTGAGGTCATCGCCTCCACCTTCGACCGGCCGCCGGCAGACCACACCACCGTTGCCGAGCTGTCCATCGAGCGGGCCAAGCGCCTGGTCGAGATGGGCCACGACGTGGTCGTGCTGCTCGACTCGATCACCCGGCTGGGTCGTGCCTACAACTTGGCCGCGCCCGCGTCGGGCCGGATCCTTTCCGGTGGTGTCGACTCCACCGCGCTGTACCCGCCGAAGCGCTTCCTCGGCGCGGCGCGCAACATCGAGGACGGCGGCTCGCTGACCATCTTCGCCACCGCGCTGGTGGAGACGGGGTCCACGATGGACACGGTCATCTTCGAGGAGTTCAAGGGCACCGGCAACGCCGAGCTCAAGCTGGATCGCCGCATCGCCGACAAGCGGGTCTTCCCCGCGATCGACGTCGACGCCTCCGGCACCCGCAAGGAAGAGCTGCTGCTGGCACCGGACGAGATGGCGGTCACCGTCAAGCTCCGCCGGGTGCTGTCCGCGCTGGACGACCAGCAGGCGCTCGACCTGGTGCTCACCCAGCTGCGCAAGACCAGGACCAACATCGAGTTCCTGATGCAGGTCGCCAAGAACACCCCCAGCCAGGACGACTAGCACTGGGGGAACAGCGGAGCGGCACCGCGTGTTGTACGCGGTGTCCGCCCGCGATCACCGTGCTGGCACACTGGTTGCGGACATTCGGCTCCGGTTCACCCTCGCTGAGGGACCCGGCGGCCATGACGAGAGGACTTGACATGAAGACCGGAATTCACCCGGAGTACGTGGAGACGCAGGTCAGCTGCAGCTGTGGGAACTCGTTCACCACGCACAGCACGAAGCAGAGTGGCGCGATTCACGTCGAGGTCTGCTCCAACTGCCACCCGTTCTACACCGGCAAGCAGAAGATCATGGACGCCGGCGGCCGCGTCGCCCGCTTCGAGAAGCGCTACGGCAAGCGCTCCAAGCCGGGCAACTAGCTACCCCACAACGCCCGCTGACACCCTCCACACGGGTGCAGCGGGCGTTTTCATGCGCTACAACCTCGTGAGTGAAAAGTGACGCTATAGCGTCACTTTTCACTCACGAGTTATCCACAGGAGGCAGCCGTGAGCACGTCGACCGAGCCCGGCGCGACCAGCCTGGCCGGGCTGCTCGCCGAGTACGCCGAGCTGGAACAGCGGCTGGCCGACCCGGCTGTGCACTCCGACGCGGCCGTCGCCCGGTCGCTCGGCCGGCGCTACGCCCAGATCGGCCCGATCGTGCGCGCCGCCCGTGAGCTGGCCGACACCCGGGGCGACCTGGCCGCCGCCCGCGAGCTGGCCACCGAGGACGCCGGGTTCGCCGCGGAGGCCGACGAGCTGGCGGAACGGGTGGACGCACTGGAACAGCGGCTGTCCGAGCTGCTGGTGCCCCGCGACCGCCGCGACGGCGACGACGTGGTGCTGGAGGTCAAGGCCGGCGCCGGTGGCGAGGAGTCCGCGCTGTTCGCCGGCGACCTGGCCCGGATGTATCAGCGCTACGCGGAGCGGCGCGGCTGGAAGACCGAGATGCTCGACGGCACCGACTCCGACCTGGGCGGGTTCAAGGACGTCACGCTTTCGGTGCGCGGTAGGGCGAGCGATGGTGCGGACGGGGTGTGGTCGCGGCTGAAGTACGAGGGTGGCGTGCACCGGGTGCAGCGGGTGCCGGTGACCGAGTCGCAGGGCCGCATCCACACCTCGGCGGCCGGCGTGCTGGTCTACCCCGAGTTGGACGCGGTAGAGGCGGTCGAAATAGACGAGAACGACCTGCGGATCGACGTGTTCCGCTCGTCGGGCAAGGGTGGGCAGAGCGTCAACACCACCGACTCGGCGGTCCGGATCACCCATCTGCCCACCGGCGTGGTGGTGTCGTGTCAGAACGAGCGTTCTCAGCTGCAGAACCGGGCCAGGGCGATGGAGGTGCTGCGCTCCCGGCTGCAGGCGCTGGCCGACGAGGAAGCGGCCAGCAAGGCGTCCGCTGACCGTCGCTCCCAGGTCCGCACGGTGGACCGCTCCGAGCGCATCCGCACCTACAACTTCCCGGAGAACCGGGTCTCCGACCACCGGGTCAACTACAAGGCGCACAACCTGGACGCGGTGCTGGAAGGCGACCTCGACGAGCTGGTCGACGCGCTGGTCGCCGCCGACCGGGCCGAGTCGCTGGAGTCCTGAACAGAAGGTTGTCCGAATTGTCCTGGCGCGCGGCGCTGGCCGAGGCTGATCGGGCACTGCGCGTGGCCGAGGTGCCCAGCCCGAGGGTGGACGCCGAGCTGCTTGCCGCGCACCTGCTCGGGCTGCCTCGCTCCCGGCTTGCCGCCGCCGGCGCGCCGAGCGCGGAGCAGCTGGCCCGGTTCCGCGAGCTGGTAGACCGCCGGGCAACCCGGATTCCGTTGCAGCACCTGCTGGGCAGCGCACCGATGGGCCCGGTGGACGTGGCGGTCGGTCCGGGGGTGTTCGTGCCGAGGCTGGAGACCGAGCTGCTGTTGGAGTGGGGACTGCTGGCACTCACCGGAACGGACAACCCGCTGGTGGTGGACCTGTGCACCGGATCGGGAGCGCTGGCCCTCGCGGTGGCGGCCAGCCGCAAGGACGCCGAGGTGCACGCCGTCGAGCTGGACCCCGAAGCGCTGGCCTGGGCGCGGCGCAACCTGGCCGGTCGGGCGCGGCTGGTGGCCGGGGACGTCACGGACCCCGACCTGCTGCCCGAGTTGCACGGCCGGGTCGACCTGGTGCTGGCCAACCCGCCGTACGTGCCGGATGGCACCCCGGTACCGCCCGAGGTGGCCGAGCACGACCCGCGCCGTGCGGTCTTCGCCGGTCCGGACGGGCTCGCGGTGATCCGCCCGATGCTGGTGCTCGCGCTACGGCTGCTGCGTCCGGGCGGCCGCCTCGCCATCGAGCACGACGACACCCACGCCACCTCGGCGCCGGTGCTGCTGGCCGGCAGCCCCGGGCTGACCGACGTCGTGGAGCACTCCGACCTGGCCGGGCGGGCGCGTTTCGTGACGGCCTCTAGGCTCGCGGTGTGAGTACCAGTTACGACTGCTCGCAGCCGGAGCCCCGCCGCGAAGGGCTGGCCGCCGCCTCGGGCGCGGTCCGCGCTGGCCAGCTGGTCGTGTTCCCTACCGATACCGTCTACGGCATCGGCTGTGACGCGTTCTCCAGCGAGGCGGTCCGCGCGCTGCTGGCCGCCAAAGGGCGCGGCGCGAGCATGCCCGCCTCGGTGCTGGTCGGCTCGTGGCACACCATCGACGGCCTGGTCAGCTCGGTGCCGCAGGCCGCGAGGGACCTGATCGAGGCGTTCTGGCCGGGTGGGCTTTCGCTGGTGCTGCCGCACGCCCCTTCGCTGTCCTGGGAGCTGGGCGACACCCGGGGCACGGTGATGCTGCGCATGCCGCTGCACCCGGTGGCGCTGGAGCTGCTGCGCGAGGTAGGGCCGATGGCCCAGTCCAGCGCGAACCGCTCCGGCTCGCCGCCGGCCACTTCGATGGAACAGGCGCGCACCCAGCTCGGCGAGGCCGTGCCGGTCTACCTGGACGGCGGCCCTTCCGGCGACCCGGTGCCCTCCACCATCGTGGACCTGACCGCGGTCGAGCCCCGCATCCTGCGCGAAGGCGCGGTGACCGCCGCCCAGATCACCGAAGCCCTCGGCCACGACGTCCCCGTCGCCGGCTGAACCCCGGTCGCACTGTGCGTACCATGAATGGACGTGTCGGGCCAGAAGGTGAAATCGTCATCCCCGCGCAGCCGCGGCATGAGCTGGGCCTGCAGCCCGGTGACGAGGTCGAGTTCAGGCTGGACGGCGATTGGCTGTCCATTCGTCCGGTAGGCGTGCGGAAGCCGCTGCTAGGCCGCTTCGCGGGTGAGTCCTTCACCGATGAGCTCGAGCGGGAGCGTGCGAAGTACCGAGACCGTGAGGAGCCCAGGTTGGACGAGGCCGGCGACCCCGGTCGAGCTTCGTCGGCGGACCGAGAGGTATGGCTCGAAGAAGCTGCTGATGGTCGGCTGGTTGCGCGGGCACAGCCAGGTGTGCCGCCACTGACAGATGACGACGTACGGCGTCTCATCGAGCAGGATCGGGGCGGGTGCCGGGTGTGCCGTCACCTAGGTATGTAGTTCGCTGTGGTCGACGGGGAACTGAGCGGGTCGGGCCTTGCCGGATTGGGTGTCGCGGGTAGCGTGCTCACCGTGAGTACACCGTTTTGGGGCCCTGACTTCGATGAACTCCAGCAGGCCGATCCCGAGATCGCCGGGGTCGTGCTCGATGAGCTGGACCGGCTGCGCGGCGGGTTGCAGCTGATCGCCAGTGAGAACCTGACCAGTCCGGCGGTGCTGGCCGCGCTGGGCTCGACCTTGTCGAACAAGTACGCCGAGGGCTACCCGGGGCGGCGCTACTACGGCGGCTGCCAGGTGGTGGACCAGGCCGAGGAGATCGGCAACGCGCGGGCGAAGGAGCTGTTCGGTGCGGAGCACGCCAACCTGCAGCCGCACTCCGGCGCCAACGCGAACTTCGCCGTCTACGCCGCGTTCGCCCAGCCCGGCGACACGGTGCTGGCCATGGACCTCAAGCAGGGCGGCCACCTGACCCACGGCTCCAAGGTCAGCTTCTCCGGCAAGTGGTTCAACGCGGTGCCCTACCCGGTCCGCGAGGACACCGAGCTGATCGACTACGACCAGGTCCGCGACCTGGCCAAGCAGCACCAGCCGAAAATCATCATCGCCGGGGCGACGGCCTACCCGAGGCTGATCGACTTCGCGGTGTTCCGGGAGATCGCCGACGAGGTCGGCGCGATCCTGATGGTGGACGCCGCGCACTTCATCGGCCTAGTCGCCGGCAAGGCGATCCCGTCGCCGGTGCCGCATGCCGACGTGGTCACCGCCACCACGCACAAGGTGCTGCGCGGACCGCGCGGCGGCATGATCCTGTGTCGCGAGCAGCACGCCAAGGCGATCGACAAGGCGGTCTTCCCTTTCACCCAGGGCGGGCCGATGATGCACGCCGTCGCGGCCAAGGCCGTCGCGCTGCGGGAGGCCGCGAGCCCCGCATACCAGTCCTACGCCGCGCAGGTCGTCGCCAACGCGGGCGCGCTGGCCAAGAGCCTGGAGGCCGAGGGCATGCGCGCGGTGTCCGGCGGAACCGACACCCACCTCGCGCTGCTGGACCTGCGCCCGATCGGGGTCACCGGCGCGGACGCGGAGACCCGCAGCGACGCGGCCCGCATCACGCTGAACAAGAATGCGATCCCCTACGACCCGGCGCCGCCGCTGCGGCCCTCCGGCATCCGGATCGGTTCGCCCAGCCTGACCACCCAGGGCATGGGGGAGTCGGAGATGGCCGAGGTGGGCCGGCTGGTGGCCCGTGCGGTCAAGGCGGAGCACGGCACCGACAGCGGTGACCGCGAGCTCGCGGCGGTCGCGGACGAGGTCACCGCCCTGGTGGCCCGCACGCCCGCCTACCCGCGCGGCTGAGCCGCCTCCGTTGTCAGTCCCCGGCGCGCCCCGGCTGGTGCCCTTGCCCAGCGTGTCCTGGCCCACCCAGGACGTCGCCACCACGCTCGGCACGCCGGGCCTGCCGGTCCGCGAGTACTTACTGGTCGGGCTCACGGCGGCGGTGGTGACGTTCCTGCTCACCGGCCTGGTCCGGGTGCTGGCGGTACGCCTCGGCGCGGTGGCCTGGCCGCGCGGCCGGGATGTGCACGTCAGCCCGACCCCGCGCTGGGGTGGGCTGGCGATGTTCGGCGGCGTGCTTGGCGGCGTCGCGGTGGCGGCCCAGCTGCCGGCACTGCGGCTGGCCTTCAACTACTCGTCCGAGGTGCTCGGCGTGCTGAGCGCCGGGGCGCTGCTGGTGCTCGTCGGCGCGCTGGACGACCGGTTCGAGCTGGACGCGATCACCAAGCTGGCCGGTCAGACCACCTCGGCGGGTGTGCTGGTGCTCTTCGGCGTGCAGTGGGCGGTGTTCTGGGTGCCCTGGGGCGGCGGGTCGACCGGTGTCGGGTCGTCGCTGGTGCTCAGCCAGGAGCAGGCCGTGGTGGTGACCGCACTGCTGACCGTGGCGCTGGTCAACGGGATGAACTTCGTGGACGGGCTGGACGGGCTGGCCGCCGGGTTGGGCTGTGTGGCGGCTTCGGCCACCTTCCTGTTCTGCATCGGGCTGCTCTACAAGGCCGGCAACGACCCGAACGCCTATTCACCGGCACTGATCGCCGCGGTGTTGGCTGGGGCCTGCTTCGGCTTCTTGCCGCACAACTTCAACCCGGCCCGGATTTTCATGGGGGACTCCGGCTCGATGCTGATCGGGGTCATGCTCGCGGCCGCCACCACCACCGCGTCCGGCCGGATCACCAGCACCGACGGCAAGGACGTCGTCGGGCTGCTGACACCGTTGATCGTGCTGGCCGCCGTGGTGTTCGTGCCGCTGCTGGACCTGCTGCTGGCGGTGGTGCGCCGGACAAGGGCGGGGGCCAGCCCGTTCAGCCCGGACAAGATGCATCTGCACCACCGGTTGCTGGAGATCGGGCACTCGCACCGGCGCGCGGTACTGTTGATCTACCTCTGGTCCAGCGTGCTGGCTTTCGGCGCGGCCGCGCTGGCGATCACCGACGACACCGCCATAGTGCTGTGGGCGGTGGGGTTCATGCTGCTGCTCGCGGTGATCGCGACCGCGACGCCGAGGTTGCGCACAATGCGGACCGCCGAGCGAGCGGTCCGGGCCGGCATCCACCGCTGACCTGGCCTTTGTGCCGTCAGGCCGGGTGGCGGCCGCCACGCCAGGCTGAGAGAATGCCCAAGACCTCTCAGGGCGATCCCAGGTCTGCCCGGTGGCCAACCCGGCTGATCAGAGGAAAACGCCTGTGAGTCGAATATCGGGAGGCCGATCACCAACCGGCTCTTTAGCGCTGGTCAGGGGGCAGAGGGTAGCCAGGCGGCGCTGTGGTAGCGTCGCCCTATTCCAACGGGACAGCAGGCGTCGGTTCGACAGTATGGCACAGGGCACAGTGGTCCAACTCGCCACTCGAGGCTCGGCGCCGTGCGGTAGGGGAGAAGCGTTTGAGTGGTTGCATCCGGTCGACCGGCCCGGCCCACTGACAACGAGGTGTCGGAGATGGCTGACGAGGACGGTCCCGAGATCGGTGATCTGCTCGGGATGGGTGCGTCGATCGCCGGGCTCCTCATCATCGGATTCGGTATCGGTTGTTTGGTCGACCAGCTACCGGGAACATTCCCAGTGTTCGCGCTCACCGGTCTGTTCCTTGGTGTGGTCGCGGCCTGCTTCTACATGTACGGCCAGTTCAAGAGATATATGTGAAAGTTCATGAAATCCGCCAGCCACAGACAGCGACATGAGGTGACATCGCAGTGACATCCGGAGCGCCGATGATGGTGCCCCCCGTCAACCGGCGGACCCTCCGCCGGACTTTGCTGTGGGCCTCGGTGGTCGCCGTGGTAGCGGCCGCGGTGCTCATTCCGCGCGGCATGCCCATGGAGGCGGCCCTCGGCGTGCTCGGCCTGGTGTTGGGCGCGTTCAACGCGCGGCTCGCCCAGATGTCTGTGGCGCGGTATGCGGATGGTGACAGCTTCGGTAAGGGTCAGTTCGCGGTGACCGTGCTCGGTCGCCTCGGTGTGGTGACGGTGGTCGCACTGGGCTGCGCGATACTGCTCCGCCCCGCCGGCCTCGCGGTATTCGCGGGTCTGGCGGCATTTCAGCTCCTCGCCATCGTGAGCGCAATGGTGCCGTTGGTGAAGGAGATACGACAGTGACCGTGATAGCCATGACAGCGACCACCGGTACGGGACGACTGGCAGGACAGCGACGACTGGCAGGACAGCGGGGGCCTCGATGAACGACATGGTCACTAGCCGACAGGTGCTCGCGGCCGGCAACATCCAGCCGGGGCACCACACGACAGCCCAGTTCCTCGGCATGTCCTTCAACATCGACACCCTCGGCAGCACGCTGCTGGCGATGATCATCCTGGTCGCGCTCGGCCTGTACATCGCAAGAGGCGCCTCCGTCGGCAAGCCGACCAAGCTGCAGCTCGTGTTCGAGATGCTCACCGACTGGGTGCAGGAACAGGTACGGGACCAGATGGGTGTGCGGGCGCCGCGCGGCGTGGTGCAGCTGTGCGTCACGTTGTTCGCGTTCATTCTGGTCGCCAACTGGCTGGCCGCCCTGCCGAGCGAGAAAGTGCTGCCGCCGCCCACCGCTGACGTCAACCTGGTCTACCCGATGGCACTGTTGGTGATCATCTGGGTGAACGTGGTCAGTTTCAAGCGCAAGGGCGCGAAGCATTACTTCGCTCATTTCGCCAAGCCCTATGCATTCTTGGCGCCGTTCGAGGTCGTGACGCAGTATTTCGCCCGTCCGGTCTCGTTGGCGCTACGGCTCTGGGGAAACATCTTCGCCGGTGTGGTCATGGTCGAGGTGATCGGGCTGCTGCCGGCGTACGTGCTGTGGCTGCCGAACCTGGGCTGGAAGCTGTTCGACATGTTCATCGGCCTGCTGCAGGCGCTGATCTTCAGCCTGCTGACCATCATCTACTTCGGCGAGGCGGCAGAGGAACCCGAAGCCGCGGAGCACTGAGCCGGGCGCCCGAAACCCTCGACGCTGCCCGGCCCAGCCAACCCACACGTGTCACAGAGGAAAGTGAAGGAGAGTCATGAGTCTGACGCACCAGCTGCTCGCCCAGGGCGGGGGCGGCGAAATGAAGTCGCTCGGCGCGTTCATCGGTGGCGGTATCGCCCTGGGTGGCGGGGCAATCGGTGCCGCGATCGGTGACGGTCTGGCCGGTGCCGCAACCATTCAGGGTGTGGCCCGCCAGCCGGAGGCCCGCGGCCGGCTGAACACGATCATGTTCCTGATCATTGGTCTGGTCGAGGGCATGTACTTCATCAACCTGGCCTTCATGGCGCTGTTCGTGTTCGTCCTCGGCTCCGGCTGATCGACCGAGTAGTCGAGTCGGCCGCGTGATGACCGTGGGGAGCCCGTGATGTCAACCGTCAACCTGGCTGCGGAGAACTTTCTGCTGCCGAACGCAACTCTCGTCGTTGAGCTGGTTGCGTTCCTCGTCGTGCTGTTCGTGCTGTGGAAGTGGGTAGTGCCGCCGCTGTCCGAGTCGCTGCAGCAGCGCCAGGAAATGGTGCGCAAACAGGTTGAGGACTCCGAGGAGGCCAGCCGCAAGCTCAAGGCCGCCGAGGACCGCTATGCGCAGTCGCTCGCCGAGGCCCGCAACGAGGCCGCCAAGATTCGGGACAACGCCAGGGCGGACGGCGAGCGGGTCCGTGAGGAGCTGCGCGGGAAGGCCAACTCCGAGGTCGAACGGATCCGCGCGCGGGGTGAGGAACAGCTGGCCGGTCAGCGCGACGAGGTGGCACAGCAGCTGCGCGGAGAGCTGGGTGGCGTGGCCACCCAGCTGGCCGAGCAGCTGATCGGGCGCAAGCTCTCCGACGACGACCGCAAGCGGTCCACCGTGGACGAGTTCCTGGCGAAGCTCGACGGGCCGGGCAGCCGCAACGGGGAGAAACAGCACGGCGACGGGCAGCAGCCGAGCGCCGAGACCGCCGGAACCACGAGCTCAACCACGGGCGGGGGCGCCTGATGGCCACCGTGATCGCCGAGGTTGTCGCCTTCCTCCTCATCCTGTTCGTGCTGTGGAAGTGGGTCCTGCCGCCGGTGTCCGCCGCGCTGAAGGAGCGCCAGGACAAGGTGGCGAAGCAGGTCGAGGAGGCCGAGGAGGCCAAGCGCAGGCTCGGCGCCGCCGAGGACCGCTTCGACGAGGCACTCGCCGAGGCCCGCAACGAGGCCGCCAAGATTCGCGACAACGCCAGGGCGGACGGCGAGCGGATTCGTGCCGAGCTGCGCGAGCAGGCGCACGCCGAGGTCGAGCGCATCCGGCAACGCGGCGAGGACCAGCTGGACAACCAGCGCGAACAGCTCGTGCGCCAGCTGCGTAGCGAGCTCGGTGGCCATGCCATCACGCTGGCCGAGGAGTTGATCAGGCGCGAGCTGGGCGACGACGACCGCAAGCGGTCCACCGTCGATGAGTTCCTCGGGAAGCTGGACAACATGTCGGACAAGGGATCGCGGGCCGAGGCCCGCTCGACCACGGGTGGTGGCGGCTGATGGCGGTACAGATGCAGGGCGCCAGCCGCGAGTCGCTGGCCGACGCCGAGACCCGGATGGACAGCCGGGTGGACGACTCGTCGGCCGACGAGCTGCGGACCCTCGGCGATCAGCTGTTCTCGGTGTTGCGGCTGCTGGCAGGCGAGCCGACGCTGCGGCGCCATCTCGCGGACTCGTCGGTACCGGGGGAGAGCCGTTCGGGACTGGTCGACCAGCTGCTCGGCTCGAAGCTGGACCGCCCGGCCCTTGACGCGCTCTCCGAGCTGGTGTCCGCGCGCTGGTCGCGGTCGGCCGACCTGCTCAGCGCGGTCGAGCTGCTGGCCCGCCGGGCGATCTTCGGGGTGGCCGAGAAGGACGGCAGCCTGGAGAACGTCGAGGACGAGCTGTTCCGCTTCGGTCGGATTCTGGACCGTGAGGCGGAGCTGTCCCGGCTGTTGAGCGACCACACCATGGCGGCGGATCCTCGGGTGCAGCTGCTCGACCGGGTGCTCGGCGGCTCTGGTGAGCAGCGGGTCAGCCCGGTGACCAGGACACTGCTGGAGCAGGCCGTGCGCACGCCGCGCGGTCGCCGCCTCGACACCGAGGCCGAGGAGCTTGCCGAGCTGGCCGCGGCACGCCGGGACCGCTATGTGGCCCACGTGAGCACGCCGGTGGCGCTGAGCTCCCAGCAGGAGCAGCGGCTTTCCGAGTCGCTGGGTCGGCTGTACGGCCGGAAGCTGTCGCTGCAGATGGAGCTGGATCCGTCCCTGCTCGGCGGGGTGGTGGTACGGATCGGTGGCGAGATCATCGACGGCAGCCTCTCCAGTCGCCTGCAGGCCGCGAAACGGACGCTGCCGAAATAGCGCGAGTAACGCGGGGTACGGCCCCAATGACGAGACGTAGATTTTCTCCGCAGAGAAGGAAGCAAGAAACATGGCAGAGCTGACGATCTCCTCGGATGAGATCCGGAGCGCGATCGAGAGCTACGTCTCCTCGCTGCAGGACGACACCTCGCGGGAAGAAGTAGGCACCGTCTCCGACTGTGGTGACGGCATCGCGCACGTCGAGGGTCTGCCCTCGGCGATGACCAACGAACTGCTGGAGTTCGAGGGCGGCGTCCGTGGTGTCGCGCTGAACCTGGACGTGCACGACATCGGCACGGTCATCCTGGGCCCCTACGAGGGCATCGAGGAAGGCCAGCAGGTCAAGCGGACCGGCACGGTGCTCTCGGTGCCGGTGGGCGAGGGCTTCCTCGGCCGGGTGGTCGACCCGCTGGGCCACGCGATCGACGGCCAGGGCGACATCGAGGCCGACGAGGACCGGATCCTGGAGCTGCAGGCCGCCTCGGTGGTCGAGCGCCAGGGGGTGAGCGAGCCGCTGCAGACCGGTATCAAGGCCATCGACGCGATGACGCCGATCGGCCGTGGCCAGCGCCAGCTGATCATCGGCGACCGCAAGACCGGCAAGACCGCGGTCTGCATCGACGCGATCATCAACCAGAAGGAGAACTGGGACTCCGGCGACGAGAAGCTGCAGGTCCGCTGCATCTACGTGGCGATCGGTCAGAAGGGCTCCACCATCGCCGGCGTGCGCGAGGCGCTGGAGAATGCCGGCGCCCTTGACTACACCACCATCGTCGCCGCGCCCGCCTCGGACCCGGCGGGCTTCAAGTGGCTGGCCCCCTACACCGGTTCGGCCATCGGCCAGCACTGGATGTACCAGGGCAAACACGTCCTGATCATCTTCGACGACCTGTCCAAGCAGGCCGAGGCCTACCGGGCCATCTCGCTGCTGCTGCGCCGCCCGCCGGGCCGCGAGGCCTACCCAGGTGACGTGTTCTACCTGCACTCCCGGCTGCTGGAACGTTGCGCGAAGCTGAACGACGAGCTGGGCGCCGGCTCGATGACCGGGCTGCCGATCGTGGAGACCAAGGCCAACGACGTGTCCGCCTACATCCCCACCAACGTCATCTCGATCACCGACGGCCAGGTCTTCCTGGAGTCCGACCTGTTCAACCAGGGGGTGAAGCCGGCCATCAACGTCGGTACCTCGGTGTCCCGGGTGGGTGGCGACGCGCAGATCAAGGCGATGAAGAAGGTGGCCGGCTCGCTGCGGCTGGACCTGTCGCAGTACCGCGAGCTGGAGTCGTTCGCCGCGTTCGGCTCCGACCTCGACAAGGCCTCCGCCGCCGCGCTGGAGCGGGGCAGCCGGTTGGTCGAGCTGCTGAAGCAGGACCAGTACTCGCCGATGTCGGCCGAGGACCAGGTCGTGGCGATCTTCCTGGGCACCCAGGGCTACCTGGACTCGGTGCCGGTGGAGGACGTCGGCCGGTTCGAGAGCGAGTTCCTTGAGCACATCAAGCGCAGCGAAGAGGGCATCCTGTCCGACATCAAGGACTCCGGGCAGCTGTCCGACGACAACTCCGAGCGCCTGGTGAACGCGGTCAAGGAGTTCAAGAAGGAGTTCACCTCCACCGAGGGCAACTCGGTGGAGGACAAGGAGAAAGACTCCGAGGGCTCGGAGAAGAAGGGCTCGGAGAAGAAGAACTCCGAGAAGAAGAACGCCGACGACGCCGAGGACCAGCAGGAGGACACCCGCGAGGAGGGCGGCTCCGAAGAGGGCAAGGGTGACCAGGACCAGGGCGGCAAGTCCATGGACGAAGAGGACACCAGCCGCGAGTCGGTCAAGGTGAACAAGCCCAAGCCGAGCGACAGCTGAACGGGTAGGCGGACACACTCATGGCGGCACAGATTCGAGTGCTGCGCCGGCGGATCCGCGCCACGCAGTCGATCAAGAAGATCACCCGCGCGATGGAGCTGATCGCCACCTCGCGCATCTCCAAGGCCCGGCAACGGGTGGCGGACTCCAGGCCCTATGCCGAGGAGATGACCCGCGTGCTGACCGAGCTGGCCACCAACTCCGACCTCGACCACCCGCTGCTGGTCGAGCGGGAGAACCCACGCCGGGCGGCGGTGCTGGTGGTGACCAGCGACCGGGGTCAGTGCGGCGGCTACAACGCCAACGTGCTCAAGGCCGCCCGGGAGCTGGAGGCGATGCTGCGTGACCAGGACAAGGAGATCGTCCGGTACGTCATCGGCCGCAAGGGCGTGAGCAACTACCGCTTCCGTGGGCTGAGCGTCGAACGGTCCTGGACCGGTTTCTCCGAGCAGCCGGCCTACCCCGACGCGCAGAAGGTCGCCGACACGCTGGTGGCCGCGTTCATGGCCGGCAGCGACGACACCCCGGAGGACCCGGCCGGCGAGGACGGCATCCAGGGCGTTGACGAGCTGCACCTGGTGTACACCGAGTTCAAGAACATGGTCACCCAGACGCCCCAGGCCCGTCGGATGGCGCCGATGGAGGTGGAGTACGCCGAAGAGGGTGAGGAGTCCGGCTCCGACGACTCCGACTCGAACCAGGTGTCCTACGAGTTCGAGCCGGACGCGGAGACCCTGTTCGACTCGCTGCTGCCGAAGTACGTGCGCTCCCGGCTGTTCGCCGCGCTGCTGGAGTCGGCGGCCTCGGAGCACGCCAACCGCCAGCGTGCGATGAAGGCCGCGACGGACAACGCCAACGACCTCATCAAGAGCCTGACCCTGCAAGCCAACCAGGCTCGCCAGGCCCAGATCACCCAGGAGATCAGCGAGATCGTCGGGGGCGCCGAAGCTCTCGTGAGCTCAGGAAGTGAGAACTGATGACTACCGTCAGCGACGTTTCAGCCACCGATCGCTCCGACAGCTCCGAGGCAGGGAAAGGCCGCGTCGTCCGGGTGACCGGGCCGGTCATCGACGCGGAGTTCCCGCGCGGCGCCATCCCCTCGATGTACAACCGCCTCACGGTCGAGGTGACGCTGAACAACGAGACCAAGACGCTGACCATGGAGGTTGCCCAGCACCTCGGCGACAGCATGGTCAGGGCCATCTGCATGCAGCCCACCGACGGTGTGGTTCGGGGCGCCCCGGTGACCGACTCCGGCGGCCCGATCTCGGTGCCGGTCGGCGACCAGGTCAAGGGACATGTGTTCAACGCGCTGGGCGACTGCCTTGACCAGCCCGACCTGGAGATCAAGGGCGAGCGGTGGGGCATCCACCGCAAGGCGCCCAACTTCGACCAGCTCGAGGGCAAGACCGAGATGCTGGAGACCGGCATCAAGGTGCTGGACCTGCTCACCCCGTACGTGCAGGGCGGCAAGATCGGCCTGTTCGGCGGCGCCGGCGTCGGCAAGACGGTGCTCATCCAGGAGATGATCACCCGTGTCGCGAAGAATTTCGGCGGCACCTCGGTGTTCGCCGGGGTCGGCGAGCGCACCCGTGAGGGCAACGACCTCATCACCGAGATGACCGAGGCGGACGTCATCAAGGACACCGCGCTGGTGTTCGGTCAGATGGACGAGCCGCCGGGCACCCGTATGCGGGTCGGGTTGTCCGCGCTGACCATGGCGGAGTACTTCCGCGACGAGCAGGAGCAGGACGTGCTGCTGTTCATCGACAACATCTTCCGGTTCACCCAGGCCGGCATGGAGGTGTCCACCCTGCTCGGCCGGATGCCGTCCGCGGTGGGTTACCAGCCGACACTGGCCGACGAGATGGGCGAGCTGCAGGAGCGGATCACCTCCACCCGAGGCCGGTCCATCACCTCGATGCAGGCCATCTACGTGCCCGCCGACGACTACACCGACCCGGCGCCGGCCACGACCTTCGCCCACCTGGACGCGACTACGGAGCTCTCCCGGCCGATCTCGCAGAAGGGCATCTACCCGGCGGTGGACCCGTTGACCTCGACGTCCCGGATCCTGGACCCGCAGTACATCGGCGACGAGCACTTCCGGGTGGCCAACGAGGTCAAGCGGATCCTGCAGAAGTACGCCGACCTGCAGGACATCATCGCCATCCTGGGTATCGACGAGCTGTCCGAGGAGGACAAGCAGCTGGTCGGCCGGGCCCGGCGGATCGAGCGGTTCCTGTCGCAGAACCTGTTGGTCGCCGAGCAGTTCACCGGCCAGGAGGGTTCGACGGTGCCGCTCAAGGAGACCATCGAGTCCTTCGACAAGATCGCCAAGGGCGACTTCGACGACGTGCCCGAGCAGGCCTTCTTCCTCTGCGGTGGCCTTGAGGATCTGGACAAGAACCGCAAGAAGCTCGAGGGCTGAGACCAAGCTGCACCGGGGGCCGCTGATGAGCGGTCATCGTTCATCACAGACGCAGAGTGAGGCATTATGGCGGAGATGACCGTCGAGCTGGTCGCCGTCGAGCGGCAACTGTGGTCCGGGGACGCGAGCTTCATCGTCGCGCGGACCACTGAGGGTGAGATCGGCGTGCTCCCCGGTCACGTGTCCACGTTGGCCGAGCTGGAGAAGGCCGCCGTGGTCCGTATCGACTCGACCGACGGCAAGTCGCTCACCGTGGCGGTGCACGGCGGTTTCCTGTCCATCACCCCGGACACGGTGACCATCCTGGCGGAGATGGCGGAGCTTTCCGACGAGATCGACGTCGAGCGGGCCCGGTCCGCGCAGGACCGCGCGGACACATCCACCGACGAGGGCGCCGCGGCCGCGGCCCGCGCCGAGACGCGGCTGAAAGCCGCGGACGCGTCCGGCTGATCCTCGAGCGGCGGACGATGGGGGTGTCGGAGGTTCTCGTTATCGTCCTGCTGCTCGCCTGCCTGCTGATCGGCTGGCTGGCGGTCCGCCGGCTGCGGCTCATCAGGGTCGGCGGGGTGGACGTGGCGCTGCGGCGGGTGCGGGCCTCCGCGCCGGACTCCACCCGGGGCTGGAACCTCGGTGTGGCTCGCTACCGGGGTGACGAGTTCGTCTGGTACCGGGTGATCAGCCTCGGCCGGCGGGCCGACGTGGCGTTGCGCCGCCAGGAGCTGGAGATCACCGACCGGCGCGGCCCCGGCCCCGCCGAGGAGTACGTCGTGCCGGCGGACGCGACGGTGGTGCGGTGCCGCGACGGTCGGCGCACCGTGGAGCTGGCGATGAACCCCGATGTACTGACCGGTTTCCTGGCCTGGCTCGAGGCCACTCCGCCCGGCCGCTACGGCTTCCGCCAGGCTAGCTAGTTCGGTCTTTACTCGGGGTTGGAGCCATTGCCGGGGCGCCAGAGGATGTCGCCGTTCGGGTTGGCTACTCGGCAGAGGATGAACAGGAGGTCGGACAGGCGGTTGAGGTACTTGGCGGTGAGGGGGTTGGTTCGGTCCGGGTCCTGCTCCAGCAGCGCCCAGACCGAGCGTTCCGCGCGGCGGGTGACCGTGCGGGCCACATGCAGGTAGGCCGCCGAGGGTGTGCCACCGGGCAGGATGAACGACTCGAGCTTGGCCAGCTGGGCGTTGAACTTGTCGCACTCTGATTCCAGGCGCTCGACGTAGGGCTCGGTGACTCGTAGCGGCGGGTACTGCGGGTCCGCCACGATAGGTGTGCACAGGTCGGCGCCCACGTCGAACAGGTCGTTCTGTACCGCCTGCAGCAGCTGCGCCACCTCGTCGACCGGCGGTGCGACGGCCAGCACCACGCCGATCGCGGAGTTGCACTCGTCCACGTCGGCGTAGGCGGCCAGTCGCACATCGGTCTTGCTCACCCGGGAGAAGTCGCCGAGCGCGGTGCTGCCGGCGTCGCCGGTCTTCGTATAGATCTTCGTCAGGTGCACGGCCATGCACCCACCCTAGATGCCTGCGGCGGGCCCAGGTGGTCGCGCCGCGGTCCCGCCTCCGGGAGGCCGCGCGCCGAGGGGTGCCGGCTGACCGCTAGCGTGCACCCCGTGGCTGAGCACTTCCGGGTGATGGGTGGCGCACGGCTGACCGGAGACATCCAGGTCGTCGGCGCCAAGAACAGCGTGCTCAAGTTGATGGCGGCGGCCCTGCTTGCCGAGGGCACCACCACGTTGACCAACTGTCCGGAGATCCTCGACGTTCCGCTGATGGCCGACGTGCTGCGCAGCCTCGGCTGCTCGGTGCGGATCGACCACGACGAGGTGCGGATCACCGCGCCGTCCCAGCCGCACGAGGCGGCGGACTACCGCTCGGTGTCCAAGCTGCGCGCCTCGGTGTGCGTGCTGGGGCCGTTGGTGGCCCGTTGCCGGCGCGCGGTGGTGCCGCTGCCCGGCGGCGACGCGATCGGTTCCCGGCCGCTGGACATGCACGCGAACGGGCTGCGCAAGCTCGGCGCGCACACCGAGATCAGCCACGGCAAAGTGGTGGCGCACGCGGAGGACCTGCGCGGGGCGCAGATTTGGCTGGATTTCCCGAGCATGGGGGCCACCGAGAACATCCTGATGGCCGCCGTGCTTGCCGAGGGCACCACGGTGCTCGACAACGCCGCCCGCGAGCCGGAGATCGTCGACCTGTGCACCATGCTGGCGCAGATGGGCGCCAAGATCGAGGGCAGCGGCACCTCCACGCTCACCGTGCACGGCGTGACCAGCCTGCAGCCCACCCAGCACCGGGTCATCGGCGACCGCATCGTGGGCGCGACCTGGGCCTTCGCCGCCGCGATGACCCGGGGCGAGGTCACCGTGCACGGGGTCGACCCGCACCACATCGAGCTGGTGCTGGACAAGCTGCGCACCGCGGGCGCGGACACCACCGCCACCCTCGACTCGTTCACGGTGACGATGGCCGACCGACCCCGCGCGGTGGACTTCGTGACGCTGCCCTACCCCGGCTTCGCGACAGACCTGCAGCCCATGGCCATCGCGCTGTCCGCCGTGGCCGACGGCACATCGATGATCACCGAGAATGTGTTCGAGGCGCGGTTCCGGTTCGTCGACGAGATGATCCGGCTCGGCGCCGACGCCCGCACAGACGGTCACCATGCGGTGGTGCGGGGCGTGGACCGGCTGTCCTCGGCGCCGGTGTGGGCCTCCGACATCAGGGCCGGCGCGGGCCTCGTGCTGGCCGGGCTCTGCGCGGACGGCGTCAGCGAGGTGTGGGACGTCGAACACATCGATCGCGGCTATCCTCGATTCGTGGAGAACTTGCGAGCCCTCGGCGCCGATGTCGCCCGGGTCGCCGCCGAGCCGCATCGCTGAACCGGCATGGACGCCGCCGAGGAGGCCGAAGAGTCCGCACGGCAGGTCGTGGAGAGCCGGCCGGTGCACCTCGCGGCCAGGGCGGGCCTGGCCGCTTACGGCGTGATGCACCTGCTGGTGGCCTGGCTGGCCGCTCGGGTAGCGGCCGGCGGCCGAGGCGAGCGTGCCGACCAGGTCGGCGCGCTGCAGGTACTTGCGGGAGAGCCGCTGGGGTTATGGCTGCTGTGGCTGGTGGTGGCCGCGTTCGCGGCGGTGGTGGTGTGGCGGCTCAGCCAGGTGATCTGGGGCTTCCGCTATCTGACCGACCGCGCCAAACGCACTCAGGAGCGGTTGTTCTCCGCCTGCCAGGTCGTGGTCTTCATAGCGTTCGCCGTGCTGGCCGCGCGGGTCGCCACCGGCTCGACCGGGGGCAGCGGCGGCCAGGGGCCCACCGCGGCACTGTTGCGGGTACCGGGCGGGCGTTGGCTGGTGGTTGCGGTCGGCATCGGCTTTGTCGTCACCGGTGTGGCGATGGCCTACCGGGGCTCGCGCAGGATGTTCGTGGAGGACCTGGACCTGCGCGAGGCCACCCCGCTGGCCCGCGTGCTGACCGAACGGTTCGGCCAGGTCGGCTACGTGGCCAAAGGCATCGCCATTACCGCGATCGGCGTCCTGATCGGACTTGCCGCGCTGTACTACCAGCCGGCCCGGGCGGAGGGTCTCGACGTGGCGCTCAAGACGCTGGCCGCCCAGCCGTTCGGGCCGCTGCTGCTCGGCGGGGTCGCGCTGGGCCTGGCCAGCTACGGCGTGTTCTGTTTCTTCGAAGCCCGCTACCACCGCATCTAGGATCGCCAGCATGCCTGATGAGCCGCGGCGGGTGCCCGATGACTACTTTCGTCACCCGTCGCCGGCCCGGGTGTGGAACTTCTGGCTGGGAGGTAAGGACAACTACGCCGTCGACCGGGCGGTCGGGGCCGCACTGGCCGAGGAGTATCCCAGTATGGGCTTGCTGGCCCAGTTGTCCCGGCAGTTCCTGGTGCGTTCGGTGCGCTATCTCGCCGCTGAAGCCGGGGTGCGGCAGTTCTTGGACATTGGTGCCGGCCTGCCCACCATGCAGAACACCCACGAGGTCGCCCAGGCTGTCGCACCTGAGTCGAAAATCGTCTACGTCGACAACGAT
>DASYBQ010000073.1:0-9417 GCA_036500625.1 Pseudonocardia sp.
CCGACCCGCGTGCCTCCCCGCTGCACGCGCCGGACCACAGCGGGCTCGCCCCGGCCCTGATCGTCACCGCCGGCTACGACCCGCTGCGCGACGAGGGAGAGGCCTACGCCGCGCGGCTCACCGCCGCAGGCACGGCGGTGACGGTGTCGCGCTACCCGGGCCAGATCCACGCCTTCGCGGCGAACTTCGCCGGGGCGATCAACGAGGGAAGGCGGTGCCTCGACGAGGCGGGCCTCGCACTGCGCCAGGCGTTCCGCGCCGGCTGGAGCCCTCGGCTCTGGCTGTCCAAGGAATAGCGGAGCGCGCTCTACACTCCGTCTCGCGGTTGGAGCAATTGCCGCGACCCGAGAGCCGTACTCAGTTCGACCGACGTAACAGTAGGCACAGCACCCAGAGGGCAGGCGCAGTCAGGATCCCCCGGCTCGAGCAAGAGTTGAATACAGATCCAGCTCTCGGATTCGCTGACACGTGCCTGGTAGACGAAGGGACACCCTCGGCTCAACGGGCTTGCCAAGTAGAATACGGTGACGTTCCTGCTCGTCTCGACCAGACCAACCGCCGACCATCTTTGATGGAGCACATCGGCGATAGGCAAACCGGCGACCTGATTGACTGATACCGTGATCGCGGTTGTCGGCAGCTGTAGGACTCTTGGCGCAGGTGTTACCAGGCCACTCCACGGAATTGCTGCTCCAGCATGATCGCCTGAGACCTCGCCGTCACTGTTCATAGATTACACCACCTCACCCATGTCTTATGCTACTCCTGTCTGATCAATGGACTCAGAACGTTGGCGTGGCACCGGTCGAGGAAGGTACGTACAACGATTTGGAGAAGACTAGAGTTCCGTGAAACTGTGAACTAGCCACACCCATGTACGTGCCGCCGTCGCCGAACGACGAGCCACTGTCACCTGGGAGGCCCCCGATGATGTCAGTGTCGACCTGATCGGTTGCTAAAAAGTCCTTTGTCTCACCGAACTCAGTCTTATCAAATGGAGCTTCTAAGTTTGTAGAAACGATCATACCGCAAATTATATGTCCATACTGCTCGTACTCTCGCGCTCCAGAATAACATACCGGACGACCATCATAATAATCGGCGAGGAGGGCCAGGCGAGTATAACTGAACGGTTTGTTACCGTTAACTAAAACGCTATTGGTATTCTTCCCTGCCGGAAGAGTACCGATGGCCTGACAATCGCAGTTGGTGGTTGCCCGACCGTTGTAGAAGCCATTACCCCGTCCAGTTCCAATCCCTGGACCCTGGTTAGCATCGAATCCCTGATGCCATGTGGCCCCAGGCTGCCCACAGTGTCAGCAGTAATGAGTTGCGGTCCTCCGATACCGGTAGCATTAGCGTAGCCAACCGTACACGGCGGAGTGCCTGAACCTGGATTGGGGGAGTTGATCCACGTACCTCCAAACAGAGGTCCTGACCGGCTGTCTCGGACACCGGGCGACTGCGTCTTGAAGATCGGCATCATGAGGCGCGGTAGGGAACTCGGCACGAACTCAGTCCCAGAAGCGGCACCGAGCAACCTCGCTCTCCCGCCTGTGGCCTCTTCCACGACCAGCCCTCCCGGACCATAGACTGCAGCCATCTGTTCTTTAGCCTGGTTGGTATCAGAGCTGACACGAACAAGGAGGTCATTGCCGACCTCGTTCACTTCAGATCCTACGATCACGACGCCTTTACTCCTCCAGTTGTCCAAATCAGCCATGACCTTACTCTGCAGGCTTTCTAGCCTATCGAGTGACACGAGAGCGTGACGAATTACCAGCCGACTGCCGAGTGGGAGCCGACCAGTCAAAGCGGCTATCTCCGTGCTTAACGGCAGATCGGTGTATGCAATGTTCAGCACTCCACCGGCTTGTTGATCTATCCAGGCTCCGGCATAAGTTGAACGATTGACCAGGGAGCTAATTTGAGCGATGAGCTCTCCAAGTTTCCGGCGGCGGTCAAGGCCCGCTCGCTCCTCTGGCGTCATAGGCATGCCTAGGGTAGCCATATCCCCTAGGCCAGTGTCGGGCCGCTCGCGCACCGCTCGGATATAGCTTAGTTCATGCCTAAAGCCGAACTCCGCTCGCAAGTGCATTTCATAACTCTCGCGCGGCGAGGGCGGAGAATAGGCAGCCGGAACGACCTCCGTTCCGTTCACAGGCGGGCCTTGTACGAGCGCCAGCATTATCGCGGACGATACAACAAAAGTTGCTCCGATGATACCTTTCGTTATCCCGATCCGGCGAATTCTCTTGATCGACTCGATTGCACTCATCCCGCCCCCTTCGCGGATTAGGTCGGCCATCCACCACTCGAACGGTGTAACGAGGCAGGGTGCTGGACGGTACGTACCTGCACAGTCAACAACTCAGCCGCCGACGAAACCTCAGATGGCGTATCACCAAACCGGCCACCAGCCGAGGTTGCAGCATGGCGGCGCTCGAATAGCAGTAATCCGCTCGAGACCAATTACTCACTGGCTGGATCACTCGGGTGCCGCATGAGTTGCTACATTTGCCGGGAAGGCACAGTGTCAGGCGGCGACCAGGCGGTCCGGGTCTCAAGAGCTTCAATCACACGGCCGCTGGCCCGACCAGGCCTTAAGCGATCGACGAGGGGTCTCATGCTGCGCCAGGCGTTCCGCGCCGGCTGGAACCCTCGGCTCTGGCTGTCCAAGGAATAACGGAGCACGTCCGCGCTGGTCAGCCGATTACCTGTACCTGGTCGCCGGGCGCGAGCCCGTTGAAGAAGCGCTGCGCCGAGGACAAGGCGAGGTGGATGCAGCCGTTGGACGCCGACGACGGGTTGTCGGCGTGCAGCGCGTCGCCGGGGTAGAAGAACACCGAGTACGGCATCGGGGCATCGAACTCTTTGCTGTAGTGGTGCTGGTCCTTGTAGATCACCCCGAACGTGCCGACCGGAGTGGGCGCGTGGCTCGAACCGCCGTGCGCGGCGACCGGGCCGTAGGTGACGTGGCCCGCGCCGTCGGTGAGCCAGGCCTGCCGGGTCGACAGGTTGACGCACGCCTTCGCGGTCGCCGCGCAGGGTGTGCTCGATGCGGCCGCCGGCGCACGGAAAGCGGTGTTCCTGATCTGAGGCGCCTGCTGTGACGCCGTGACGGCCGATGTGCCGAGGGCGGCGGGCGCGGAGTCGGGGCCTGGGGCCGCCACGGTCGTGACCGCAACGGCGCCGGGCAGAACGGTGAGCAAGATCGCCGAGATCGCTCGGCCGACAATGGTGGGTCCGCGGTGGGTGGACACAGCGGATGTCCTTCCTGTGAGTGATCTACTGGATCTGATGAGTACCCGAAAGGGTGCCGAAATAGACCTTGTGTTCGAACCGGCTTTGTGGATCAAGCACGCTCGTCCACCGACTCCACTGCCCTGGTGCCCTGATCGGCGAGTACGGCGAAGGCCCCGGAGCGGGTGCTCCAGGGCCTTCGTGGTGTGCCGCGCGCAGGTCAGCTGCTGGTAGTGCTGTTGCTGCGACGTGCAGTAGTGCTGGTGTTGTTGTTGCTGCTGGTGGTGGTGGTGTCCGCCGGGGCGGTGCGGTTGGCCGCCTTGCGGGTCATGCTTCGGGTCTCGTGGGCGGCTTCGTCGCCGGCCTCGGTGATCTCGGCGGCGAGCTGGGCGCCGATGTCGGTGACCGTGGTGGCCGCCTCGTGCGCGATGCGCTGGGTGCGGCGGGCGGTCTTCTCCCCGACCGAGCGGGTCTGGGTGCTGACCGAGTCGAGCAGCTCGGTGCCGGCGTCGTGCATCTCGTCGACGATGTTCTCCATCCCGGTGCTCAGCCGCTCGTCGGTCTGGCGGACCGAGCGCAGCGCGCGGGCCACCTGCGGCTGGCTGCGCAGTCGCTCGACGGTGTGCTCGCCGCGACCGGCCCACTCGTGGTAGGTGTCGCGGGCCTTGTCGATGGCCTGGTCGCTCACCTGGTTCGCCCGCTCGCGCAGCCGCGCCGGGCGCAGCCGCTCGGGCAGCTCGCGCAGCACCTGTACCGCCTGGTCACCGGCACCGATCCAGGCCAGCACCGGGGTGCGCAGCCGCTCCAGCTGAGTGTTGAGCAGATCGTCGGCGCGACGACGGGCGTCGCGGACGTCCGCGGAGGTCGGCAGCGTCAAAGCCATAGTGATTATCACCTCGAGTGAGTGTGGCTGGTCCACGACCGAACACCTCGGGCCCCGCACCTGAGTCGGCTACCCGCGGCCTCCGGCGGGCGCAACCCTGGCCAGTGGGGCGACCAGCCGCTGTTTTTTACTGACCCCACCGACCATAAAGCACAACGCTAGCTGCAGCAAGCGCTCTGCTTGCGCAGGTGGGTGGCCCTCACCACGTTCCAGCGTGCGCCGACTCCCGGCGTGGCGGGAGCCGTACTAAGCGACGAATGCGCCGGTCAGATAGGCGATCAGCACCAGCACGATGATGACCACCACCAGCAGAACGATGGTCTCGATGACGATTCTGGTGAAGGGCCTCATCGGATGCGACTAGATCGTCCTGGTGACCAGCTGGGTGATTTCCATGCGAGGAGCCTCCGCCAACGACAAGCCTTGTCCAGAGTGGACCGTATCGGTACCGGGCAGACTTTTCATAGCGTTTCCCGCTGCTCAGCAGCTCGATCGGGGGTTCAGCCGCATCGCCTCGGTGCGCTCGCGCGTTGGCCACCAGGGCTGGCTGAGGAGGATTGGGTGTTTGGGGGCTCGCGCGGCGCGGGGGTAGTGATCGGCGGGCGGTACCGGCTGCTGGAGCAGGTCGGTGTGGATGCGTCGGTGCACGCCGAGCTGTGGCGCGCCCTCGACACGGTGCCACCGCGCGAGGTGGGACTGGTGCTGGTGCGCCGGACCGATGAGCGGGGCGGTCCGGCACGGGTGGCCGAGATGGTCCGCGTGGCCGCACGCTGGCAACACCTCGGCAATGTCGCCGGCCCTCGGGTGCTGGAGGTGGTCCGGGCTCCGCACCACTCGCCCGGCCCTTCGGGCGACGTTGCCGCATTCGGGGTGAACGAGTGGGTGGCCGGCCAGGCCCTGGCACGGGTGGTGGCCGGTAACCCGCTGGGCACCAGGGCGGTGTTGGGCATGGTCAGCGCGCTCGCCGGTGCGGTGGACGCCGCGCACCGCGATGGCCAGGTGCTCGGTTGCGGACACCCGCAACGGGTTCGGGTGGTACAGGGCGCGGCGCGGCTGGCGTTCGGCATGCCCGATCCGAACGTGTCCGTCGCGGAGGACGTGCGCGGTCTTGGCGCAATCCTGTATGTGCTGCTCACCGGGCACTGGCCGCTGCCGGCCACCGACGCCGAGCTGGACGGGCTGCCCCGGGCGCCGCTGGAAAGGAACGGCGCGGCGGTGTCGCCGGCCGTGTTGCGACCGGCCCTGCCGGTAGAGGTCACCGCGCTGGTGCTGGGAGCGCTCGGCAGCGGGGCCTCCTCGGGGCGGCTGCGCACCGCCGCCGCGATACACCGGGTGACCAGCCAGCTGCTCGCGGAGTCGGCCGAGTCGGCGGCCACGCTGCTTCCCCCGCCGGATGACGGAGCACCGGGCGGACCCGAGGAGACCTGGCGTACCGGCTCGGTCAGCGCGTCGCGGCGGAGTGCCCGGCGCAAGCTCTCGCTGGGTATGGCCGGGCTGGCCTCGGCCGCGGTCGCGGTGGTCGCCTACCTCGGCGTGCAGGTCGCCGCGTTCCTTGGCCTTTCCCCCACCGCGGCGCCAAGGATCATCGTGGTGACCAACACCTCCGCCCCGGCGCACCAGCAGCCGGGCACCAAGGCGTCCTACCGGGAGACCGCCGCCCACCAGCCAACCGCGCCGGCCCCGAAAGGCGCACACTGAGCCGGACCCGGCCGGCGGGTCAGTCGCCCGGCGGGTCGAGCAGGGTCGCGCCGCGCCATCCCCGCACCGAGCTGACCAGCGCGAGGGCGTCGGCGCGGCCCAAATCTTCCGGCCACAGCGTCCGCTCGCGCAGTATGCCGCGCTCGATTAGCTGTTCGCGTTCGATGCCCGGCAGGCAACCGGAGCCAACCGGCGGTGTCCACCACTGGCCGCCCAGCCGGACAGCCAGGTTCGCGATGGTCGACTCGGTGAGCTCGCCCGCTTCGTTGACCAGCAGGATGTCGTCCGCGCCGGGATGGCGGCACCGGCGCCGGTAGTAGGGCTCGCGCCGGCTCGTCTTGTGGTAGGGCCACACCTCGCCGGAGTCGATCGGTTCGGGGTCGACGACCAGTTGGACCGGCCGGTCCGGGGCGTCGGGCAGCGGTTCGAGTGTGATCGTGGCCTGCCCTGACCGGTGCAACGCGAGCCGGATCATCGCCGGGTCCGGTGCCTTCGCTAGCGCGTCGAGACGGGCGCCGACCTCGTCGGCGTCGAAGGCGAACCCGAAGTACTCGGCGGAGCGGCCGAGCCGGGCCAGGTGGCGGTCGCGGTGCCGGATCCCGGTGCCCAGGTGGTAGGCCATCGTCTCGCGCAGCTGGAACACGGCGGGACGGTGGTGCAGGATCGCGGTCTTGGCGACCACTTCGGCGTACTCGGCGGCCGGCTCGGAGGACCAGGTGATGCCGCCGCCGGTGCCGTAACTCGCCAGACCGGTCTCCCGGTCGATCACCATGGTGCGGATGGCCACGTTGAACCGGGCCCGAGTGGCCGCCCACGGTGGCCCGAGCAGCCCGACCGCGCCGCAGTAGACGCCCCGTGGCCCGTCCTCCAGCTCCCGGATCAGCTGCATGGTCCTGACCTTGGGCGTGCCGGTCACCGAGCCACAGGGGAACAGCGCCCGCAGCAGCTCGACCAGGGTCAGGCTCTCCGGTGCGCGGGCGGTCACCTCGGAGGTCATCTGGAAGACCGTGTCGAACCGCTCCAGTGCGCAGAGTGCGCTGACCGCGACCGAGCCGGTGCGCGCGACGCGACCCACGTCGTTGCGCACCAGGTCGACGGTCATCACGTTCTCCGCGCGCTCCTTCTCGCTGGTCCGGAGCCGGTTGGCCAGCAGCTCGTCCTCCGCGAGGGTGCGCCCGCGCCGGGCGGTGCCTTTCATCGGGCGAAGCACAAGCCGGTCCCCCGACCACTCGAAGAACAGCTCGGGGCTGGCGCTGAGCACCACGTACCGGCCGGTGTCCAGGTACGCCGAGTGGGCGCCGCGCTGCGCGGTGGCCAGGTCGGCGTAGAGCGCGCGCAGGTCGCCGGTGACCCGCGAACGCAGCTGCATGGTGAGGTTGCACTGGTAGACGTCCCCGGCGCGGATGTGCGCGCGAACCCGCTGCACGCGGGCGCGGTGCTGGGCGGGATCCCAGGCCGGCCGCCACCGCTGCGCCCGGTAGCCGGGCTCGACGCGACCCGGGAGGGCGAGGGCCTCGGCACCTTCCGGCTCGCCGCACAACCCGAACCAGAGCAGCGGCGGGCCGTCCGGCGCCGGTTCGTGGGTCGCCAACCCCGGGTCCAGCGCGGCGGCGGCCTCGTAGGCCAGGTAGCCGAAGGCCCAGCTGCCCGCCGAGGTGGCGCGCTCCAGCTCGCGGAGCGCGTCGACCACCTCGTCCACCCGGTGCGCGCTGATCACCCGGTCGGTACGGGGGCAGACCAGCGCGCCGTTCGACACCAGGTCGTCGAACCGCGCCGCGAGCTCAGGCCGCCCAGCGCTCACATCCACTCTCCCGTTTCCTGTCCGGCCCCGGCAAACAGTGCATCATTTGGTTGCGCCGCCGTCGGCGGTGGGCTGTCGACCCACGTCTGTCGACCCACGTTTGCCTCGGAACCGACACGGGCACCCCCAAAACATCTAATGTAGGTACATATATCTCGATCCGAGGAGGACCACTCCGATGGTTCAGGTTGAGATCATCTCGACCGAAGAGCTGGGCGACCGCAGCTACCTCGCCCATGACGGCACCGACGCGATCGTGGTGGACCCGCAGCGGGACCTGGACCGGGTCTTCCAGGCGCTCGAAGACAAGGGCCTGCGGTGCGCGATGGTGGTGGAGACCCACATCCACAACGACTACGTCAGCGGTGGCCACACACTTGCCAGCCAGCTCGGCGTGGACCACCTGGGGTCCGCCGCCGACCACGTTGCCTTCGACCGCCGAGGGGTCAAGGACGGGGACCAGCTGGCGGTGGGCACGATGACGCTGCGGGTACTGGCCACCCCGGGACACACCGACACCCACCTGGCCTATGTCATCGAGGACGGCCACGGCGCGCCGGCGGTGTTCACCGGGGGCTCGCTGCTCTACGGCAGCGTGGGGCGCACGGACCTGGTCGAGAGCGAGCGCACCACCGAGCTGACGCATGCCCAGTACCACTCCGTGCACCGGCTCGCCGAGCTGCTACCCGACGAGACCCGGGTGTACCCGACCCACGGATTCGGCAGCTTCTGCTCCTCGGGCGCTGCCACCGGCGGGCAGGACAGCACGATCGGCACGGAACGCCGTAGCAACGACGCCCTCACCGAAGCCGACGAGGATGCGTTCGTGCGGCGGCTGGTCACCGGCCTGACCGCCTACCCGCGCTACTACACGCACATGGACGCCCGCAACCGGCAGGGGCCCGACCCGATCGATCTGTCCCCACCTCGGCCCGTCGACCCGGCCGAGCTGGGCCGCAAGATCGCGACCGGCGAGTGGGTGGTAGACCTGCGCGACCGCACCGCCTACGCCCTCCAGCACCTGACCGGCACCATCGGCATTGCGCTCGGCACCCAGTTCGCCACCTACCTTGGCTGGCTGATTCCGTGGGGAAGCCCGGTGACGCTGATCGGGGACACCGCAGAACAGGTGGCCGACGCGCAGCGCCAACTGGCCAGGATCGGTATCGACCGGCCGGCCGGCGCGGCCACCGGCCAACCCGCCGAGCTGGCCCCCGCACGGCGCCTCGGGTGCTACCCCAGCGCTAGCTTCGACGACCTCGCCGAGCGGACCGAGGCCGGCGAGTTCGCCGACGATCACAAGTCGGTGCTGGACGTGCGGCGCGGCGACGAGCGCACGGACGGCGCCGTGACCGGCTCCGTGCACATCCCGTTGCAGGATCTGCTGGAGCGAATCGACGAGGCGCCCGCCGGACAGCTGTGGGTGCACTGCGCGTCCGGGTACCGCGCCAGCATCGCGGCCAGCCTGCTGGACCGCGCCGGCCGCGACGTCGTGCTGCTCGACGACAACTACGACCGCGCCGTCGAACTCGGCCTCACCACGAGCTAGTACTGCAGGGCCGGTAAGGCGAGTCGCCCCTGCGAGGCTCCGGAGGAGTTCCGGCGAAGGCCGGCGCAGTGAATGTCGGCAACCAAGGGCCGAACCCCTGCTGGCGGCACCCAAGGGTGAGCACAAGCGCGCTCTTTCGGCCGAAGGCGAACTTGCGGAGGCGGGCCCGAAGGGTCCCCGATCGGAAGTTCTCGCGCGAGAACAGGCCCTGTAGTACTAGCCGACCGCCGGTGGCGCCGGCGC
>DASYBQ010000074.1:0-4627 GCA_036500625.1 Pseudonocardia sp.
GTGAGCCGATTTGCCCAGCGTCCGCCGGCCGCGCGGTCCAGCCGCCGGGCCGCCGGGTCACTGCTGGTCGTTGCGACAAATTCGACGCATTGTTTCACGCGGACTCGTTGTGCGATTCGGTATTGCGATTGCGGCAGCAACTTTGCTTGACGCGATCAACTGACTTACAGCAAAGTAACCCCTACTGTTCGCTGGCTTCGGGAGCTGAGTCTCCCGACTGCTCCCCCCGGAGGAATCGTGGTTAGGTCTGAGGCGCTGGCCAGAGGCTTTGTCCTGATGCTCGCATCGGGTCTCATAGTGATGTCGATGTACGGATTCCTCGTCCGATAGCACATAGCTACCCGCCGGTAACAATTGAAATAATGGCGTTGCGGAACGCCGGTGCTCAGAGGCGCCGCGCGTTGTGGAACGGCATGCGGCTGATCGGGCTGACCTTCACCACGTCGCCGGGCTCCGGGGCGTGCAGCACCTGCCCGCCGCCCAGGTAGATGCCCACGTGGCTCACCGGGCGGTAGAAGAACACCAGGTCGCCGGGTTGCAGGTCTCTCTCCGAGACCGGTGTGCCGACGGTGCTCTGCGCCTGGCTGGAGCGTGGCAGCGTGATGCCTGCTTTGCGGTAGGCCCACTGCACCAGCCCCGAGCAGTCGAAGCCGGACGGGCCGGTGCCACCCCACACGTACGGGGTGCCCTTCGCGGTCGCCGCGGCGGACAACGCCCGCGCGCCGCTGGATGGCGCACTGGCGGGGGCGGCCGGCTTGCTGGCCGGCCGCGTCGGGGTCGGAGTGGCCGGGCGGGCCGGTGTGAGAGTCATCCGGAACGTGGCGGAGTGCGCGGTGCTCGGCGCCAGTGCCGGTGGCGCGAACCGGGCCGTTGCCTGACCGAGCAGCGCGGTGGCCGGCGCGGTCGCTGCCTGGCCGGGAGTCGGCGTGGCGTGTGGGGTCGCTGCCAGGCCGGGGAGTGAGATGCGGGCCTGGCTGGCCATCGCGGTGCGGAGGCCGGCATCGAGATGGGCCCCGTCGGCGCGGGCGGGGTCGACGCGGGAGTCGGTCGGGGTGGTGGCGGGCCGGCTCGCGGGACGCGCGGCCGCGGTGTTGGTCGAGTGCGCGGAGGGCCCGCTGGTGTAACAGGTCAACGCGGTCGCCGCGGCCAGGGTGAGCGCGGCGGTCGCCTTGGTCCACCGGCGGCCGGCGTTGGTCTCGACCAGTGCGGGGGCCGACCCAGGGCTCGCGGCCAGCGGGGCCGGCGGCGGCTCGGCGGACTGCCCGGTGGCGCGCCTCGGCTGGGGAAGCTGGCGGAGCTGGGGAAGTGCGGCGGTGAGGTTTGAGCACCCGGTATGTCGGGCACGGTCTGGGTACGACACGAGGTCGGGCTCCTTCTCCATCGGTCGTCGGCACGGTGCTGACGGCAGCCAGTGCGGAGCCGCCCACAGCGGGCAGCCGATTACCGCAAAGCCTCGGAGAAGTTACGAAACGATAAACGCGACTGGTTATGATACAGATCACCTTTATTGGCAAAATCTTCGTGATTGCCATCACGCAAAATGTTTCCACGTCGAAATCAATAGCCGTGCGGCGGAAACACAAAAATGGCCCCTCGGGAGTCGTACACCGCTCCCGAGGGGCCACTGCGCTTCTGGTTACTCGCCCCGGATAAAAGCCTCGACCGCGTCCCGGGCCACCGAGTCGGAGTACTGCTCCGGCGGCGACTTCATGAAGTAGCTCGACGCGGACAGTACCGGCCCGCCGATACCGCGGTCCTGCGCGATCTTCGCCGCCCGGATCGCGTCCACGATGATGCCGGCCGAGTTGGGGGAGTCCCACACCTCGAGCTTGTACTCCAGGTTCAGCGGCACGTCACCGAACGCGCGGCCCTCCAACCGGACGTAGGCCCACTTGCGGTCGTCCAGCCAGGACACGAAGTCCGAAGGGCCGATGTGCACGTTGTCCTTGCCGATGTCGTTCGACATCTGCGAGGTGACCGACTGGGTCTTGGACACCCTCTTCGACTCGAGCCGCTCGAGCTCCTTCATGTTCAGGAAGTCCATGTTTCCGCCCACGTTGAGCTGCATGGTGCGGTCGAGCTGTACTCCCCGGTCCTCGAACAGCTTGGCCAGCACGCGGTGGGTGATCGTGGCCCCGACCTGGGACTTGATGTCGTCACCGATGATCGGCACACCGGCGGCGCGGAACTTCTCCGCCCACACCGGGTCCGAGGCGATGAACACCGGCAGCGCGTTGACGAACGCGACACCCGCGTCCAGCGCGCACTGCGCGTAGTAGCGGTCCGCGTCCTCGCTGCCCACCGGCAGGTAGGAAACCAGCACGTCCACCTTGGCCTCGCGCAGCGCGGCGGTCACGTCCACCGGTTCCTCGTCGGACTCGGTGATGGTCTCCCGGTAGAACCGGCCCAGCCCGTCCATCGTCGGGCCGCGCTGCACGGTGACCCCGAGCGGCGGGACGTCGGCGATCTTGATGGTGTTGTTCTCCAAGGCGGAGATGGCCTCGGAAAGGTCCCGCCCGACCTTCTTGGCGTCCACGTCGAACGCGGCGGCGAAACGCACGTCACGGATGTGGTAGCCGCCGAAGTCGACGTGCATCAGGCCGGGCACCCGGGCTGCCGGGTCCGCGTCGGCGTAGTACTGCACCCCCTGTACCAGCGACGCGGCACAGTTGCCGACGCCGACAACGGCGACTCGTACGTCATGGCCAGCAGAGTTCACGGCCCGTTCCTCCTTGTGGGTTATGGCTAGTCTGGTTTCGGGTTGTCGGCCGGGTGACCGGTCGGCTCGGCGGAAGCACCCTGGTTCGCCTGCTCGTGCGCGATCAGCTCGTTGAGCCAGCGAACCTCCCGTTCGCTGGCGTCCAGCCCCAGCTGGTGCAGCTCGCGGGTGTAGCGGTCGATCTGCTCGCCGGCCCGGCCGAGTGTGGCGCGCAACCCCTCGCGCCGTTCCTCCACGCGGCGTCGCCGGCCCTCCAGGATGCGGATCCTGGTGTCCGCCGGTGTCCGGGAGAAGAACGTGAGGTGGATGCCGAAGCCCTCGTCCTCCCAAGTCTGCGGGCCGGCGTCGGCCAGCATCTCGGCGAACCGTTCCTTTCCCTCGGCGGTGATCCGGTAGGTGCGCCTGCGGCTGCGCCGCGACCACGAACCGGCGGAGCTGCCGGCGGCAGTGGCACTTCGCCGGACCGGCTGCTCGGCCTCCTCGACGATCAACCCGTCGTGTACCAGTCGGCGCAGCGCGGGATAGAGCGAGCCGTAGGAGAACGCCCGGAAACCGCCGAGCCGGGTGCCCAGCTGCTTGCGCAGCTCATAGCCGTGCATGGGCGCCTCGTAGAGCAGCCCGAGCACCGCGAAGTCGAGCAAATCGCGCCCCTCCCTTCGGTACCGGTGACTCCCGATGGTGTTCTCCAGTGTATCGGACCGATACATCGCGTACCGGGTCTGGCGGTGTGGTTCATCTGACAGCGCAACGAAGGGCGACGCGAGGGCTGGTGCCCACTCCGGGCGCTGACGAGGTGACTTGTGGATAACTCGCGGTCCAGGGACCGGCAGCGCGACGAGACTGTCGGTGGCATCGGCGAGACTCGAGCTGGGGGAAGCCCCCTTGGGTGGGCGGGCCGCGTCAACGGCGGGTCGGGGGCACGGCTTGGCGGGTCGGGTGGGAGTCGGGTGACCCGGCCCGGCGGGCCATGTCGGTGGTTCCGCGTACTCTGGGCTGGTGCGAAACCCCCGACAGATCGTCGACTATGCGCTGCAGCGCCGTTCGCTGCTCGCCGATGTCTACGCCGGTCGGGCCGGTGTCGCGGCGGTCTGCGATGCCAGTCCGTACCTGCTGCGTGCCGCCCGGTTCCACGGCGAGCCCACCGAGGTGACCTGTCCGGTCTGTCGCAAGGAGCGGCTCACCGAGGTGTCCTGGGTGTTCGGCGAGAGCTTGAAGCACGCGTCCGGTTCGGCCCGCACCCCCGACGAGCTGAACCAGCTGGCAGCCACCGCGCCGGAGTTCTCCGTCTACGTGGTCGAAGTCTGCCGCACCTGCCACTGGAACCATCTCGTTCAGTCCTATGTACTAGGCGCGCCCGAGTCAGCAAGGACGAGGGCCAGGCGAAAGACCGCCGCCGAGTGACCCAACGGATCCCTCACCCGATCGTGAGGCACGATCGAGACCCAGAGCGACGTCCGGGCACACCCCGCCCCGCCGGTCGCCGCTGAATGGAGTCGACGTGAACGACCAGCGCGATCCGCGCCGACGGGTACCCCCGCCCCGTCCGGCCGGCCCACCGGGCCCACCAGGGCCGCCGCCGGGCGCTGTGCCGCCGCCACCTCCGCCCTCGCATGGGCCGCCACCGCCTGGGCCGCGGCCCGCCGCGCCGCCGCCGAGGGCCCCGCGCCCACCCGCTGCGCCACCGCCCGGCGCTGCGCCGCCACCCCGCGCTGCGCCGCTGCCCGGCGGACCGCCGCCGCCCGGCGCTGGTCCGGCAGGGGCGCCGGTGGCGCCACCCGGGCCGTCGCGCCACCAGCGCGGCGAGCACGTCGCCCGTCCGGACCGGGTCACCCCCGGCGCGGACCTGTCCGGCCGCCCGGACCATGCCGGCCGCCCGGACCGTCCCGTCCAGACCGCCCGTCCCGACCT
>DASYBQ010000075.1:0-44154 GCA_036500625.1 Pseudonocardia sp.
GATGAGGTCGGTTTCGGCTTAGTAACCTCATCGATATCATTGAGGAAGGCCGTTGCCCTCCACGACACGCCGCAAGCTGGCAAGATTTTGATCAAGCTAGTTCTGAATAACGCTCACGATCATCGCATCCGCCGGAGGGAGTTCGTCGGGCGCGTCCGGCTCTTTGTATTCGCTTCGGACAGAGTGACCGGTCTTTAGGGAAAGCGTATCCGAGTCGATAGATCTTCGACCGCTGGGAGATGCGATTACACAGACTTCCCAGCCGTCGGCTTGAGCCAGTCCGACGAGTTCACCAACGTCGCGGGCTGCCGGTGAGCCGGTGACGATGATGTAGACGACGGATTTACGCTTATCGTTCATGATCCTCGCTACTCGATTGTTAGATTCTAATTCCGCACCAGGCTGCGAATTGGGAGAGTTCTACACTGGAACGGGCGTCGCCCGCCGCGAGCGAGTGGATTGTCTCGTGGACTTGGGGATGATATCGAGTGAGTTGCGGGGCTATCCGACGGGCGGTATGTAAAGAGGCCATTGCTCGACGTCGATCGCCATGGAGAAGCCACCCGCGAGAGAGGTCGATCCAGTAATGGCCGGTCCGGCTGGGCGCGGTACCCACCGGGAGTCGCACGCTGGCCGCCCTGCTCACCGCCGTTGTACCGTCAACTAATTCGACGGGGACCGCGATGCGGTGGATATCAACGTTGGCGGAACCGAACTTAGTACCGTAGTAGTTCGCCTCTTCCTGCGTCGGCGTGACCATTCTCTGCGCCTCGCTTAGGTGTGCTTCGGCTAAATCGGTATTGCTGGTGCGCGCCGCGAGAATCGCCGCCCGCAAATGCAGGGCACCTTGCACCGCGGCGCGCGCTGGCTGTGGCGGGGCGAGATCAATGAGTGCGGATGCACGGTCGATCGAGCGCAACCCAGCGTTATAAGAACCGTCGAACAACAGGATCAGAGCATGATTCCATTCGGCCACCGCCGAGCGAAGTGGATTGTCACCCCGTCCCGCTGAAACCCGGGCACGTTCGTCTGCCAGGTGGGAAAGGTCTAGATGTCCGAGCCGGTAGAGCGCGATGACCGCGAAGGAATAGGCTGCTGCGAGTAACTCATGGAGCGGTGGGCGCTGATCAACTGGAAGTTCCTGGCAGGCGCGGTGGAGGTGGCGTAGCACATCTGGTAGTGCCCGGACGGCCTCGGCGTGTTTGGTCTTGCGATCCCACTCCTTGATCTGGGCAACCTCGGCCCTCAGCTCTTCGACGCCGCGTGTGGCTGTGTCCAGGTCAGGGTCGTCGCCTTCGACCAGTGCCTGACGCAGGGCGGGAACGCCTGCCTGTTCGGAGTAGGGCGTGGCGTTGCGGGCGCCGTAGGGCTGCTCGGTGATATCGGTGACGTTGACTGACATCGCTCGCGCGACGGGGGCCGCGAAGCTGTGGCTGGCCGGGCGTTCGCCGCTCTCGACCTTACAGAGCAACGAATACGACACGTTGGCGCGTATTGACAACGCACGCTGGGTGTAGCCGTGGAGCTTACGCAGCTCGGCGACGCGGGCACCGAGTCCGGTAGCTGCCTGGTCGCCGCTCTGCTCCAGATCACCAGGGATGGGCGGGGGCCCGTCCTCGCGGGCGTGTCCCTCGTCGCTGCCTGCTTTCATGGCCTGGGGCCTCCGAAATGCTGCTCGCGGTCGCTCGGTCGTGCGACGAACCTGCGGATCGACATCCTCCGGTTGGAAGCTCCTTCCCATCAGAGCCTAGCCGCGAGGCCGCGAGCAAGCGGCCGCATGGGCTGTGGCAGTTCTGTGGTAGCTCCCACAGCTGATAGCTGAAAGCGTCAGACCCCACGCGACGGACACTAGCGGGGGCGGTGCGAAAGAAGTGGCTAATCTGGGTTGGGTTTTCACAACACAAACGACAGCTGCACTGATCGGCGAGACTGACGATCCTGCAACTGCTGACTGGAACATAACAACCGACGAGGCGACCTGTACCTATCCTGAACTGGCGCAGCTCACAACGCTTGCGGGTCCCGCGTGGGCGTTCCGGTACTTCGGGGATGAGAACGGCTGCCGCATCGGCGTCGTCGGTTGGCGCGCTACCACCGAGACGATCGACGCGCTCTGGATCTTCGACCCAGCCGGGTGTCGTGCCACAAGGTTGCTCGTAGGCAGAACCGATGATCCCGACGAGATCGCTTGGGAGTACACCGGTGACCTTCTCTCGTGCCTCGAAGAACTAACTCAGGTCGGCGGCCAATGAACCCGGACTCGCGGTATGGGCTGGGTCGGCGACTGCTCGCCATGAACTGGACCTGCGTCCATGCTCACGCGGCGAACGAGGCATCGTGCGTTTTCCGCTTCGCCAGGAAACACTGACGACGACGGGGCGCTCCGCCGTACTACCTGTTCGCCGGTATGTCGTCACAACCGAGCTGTTTGAGATTTTCCCCCTCACCTTGGCTAATTTCCCCGCATCGACCGCGTAGGAGAGAACCATTGTCATCGACGAATCATCTGCTGGAACGTCGCGGGTCTGAGCCTCTGCCGCTCGCACCTCGGGCCGTACTTGCTCGGCCGGGTAAATGCGGCCGACTGACCGTCGTGCCCCGAGTAGTCCTGCCGCCCAATCTCAGCGCGATGCACCGCGTCGGCCCTGGCGCTCGGCGATGCGCGTACGGTCGCGTGCTCGGCCCGCCAAACGAGGGCGAGGACTGGTGGCTGCCGACCGCCAGCGATAGCCGGACAAGTCGGTGCGGATCGTGGCCGACTACGGCGAGGACCCCGTGTTCCTGTGCTTCGTTCGAGTTGGCGAGCTCTGGCAGATGTCCGGCATCTCGATCGCTTCTGTGGGTTGGACCCGCGAGCTGACGTGGGAAGGACTCGGAAGCTGCCGATGCGGAATCTCACACATCATCGTGCCGGTGGCTGTCGCCGTCCCCCCGGCGGAGTGCACATGAGCAACCAGCCAGCGTCGAGCCCGTCATGCCATGCATGGCGAGGTGACGATGCCGACCCCGGCCGCGCGCCAGAGCCGGACGCTACCGAGTACCTGTGCCGGTGCGGACTGACGCTGGTGGCGCCCCCAGACGAGGTGGACTCATGGGATGAGGAAAAGCCGGAGGGGCCGGAGGAATGGGGCGAGCCGGTGTGCGGCTACGCCCGTTACGGCGAGCCTCCCCGCGACCGACATTTCATTCAGGCCGCGGGCGGCTGGGTGGCGCTCGGTGACAAGGTCGACCAGGAGGGCATCGACTCGGCCTGGCCAATGTCGTGGGAGCAGGCCCGGACGTGCCGGCACAAAGTGACGCACGTGATGGTGGCCGTGTACCTCTCCGAGCTGATGGAGGGCGACGAGTGACCATGTCGAGCGGGCGGCCCCGCCCCGACGGAGCGCTCCCATTCCCAGTGCCGGCCCGACGTCAGATTGATGACGACGCCGCCCCGGATGGCGTCGGCGCGCATGTGGCGCTGTTGTCGCGGTCGCGGCGGGCGGTGCAGATGGAGTATGAAGCGTCGGAGTCGGGCCAGGATCTGTTGTGGGTCGCCGGCCTATATCTCACCTACGACTACAACGACAAGACTTTTACCTGGCTGATCGACGGGAAATTTAGCCGCTTCCGCACCCGGCAGGCGGCGATGTCGTGGGCGGAATGCGTCCTCGACTCGCAGCGCGACAGTCAGTTCTTCAAGAAGATCAGGGATGCCTGTTTCGTGGTGACGGTGAGCGGCCAGCTAGAGAAGAAGGGGTGGAGCTGCTACCTCGTAGACCCCAGGGCCCCGCTCGACTGGGATCCGGTCACGGAACTACCCGCCGCCGACTAGCTCTCACGCTCGACGGAACCGCGCCAGGCACCGTCACAGACTCCCGCCATTGGGGCGGGATTAGCAAAGATGGAGGGAAAGTCATGGAGGAGTCCGATGTTGAGCGTGCCTTCGAATTGGATGTGTGCGTCGTGAGCGATGTCGGGTTTGATGTTGCGACCCCGTGCCAGACTGACGATGGGTGCGCGAACACGTGTGCCTCGGCGTGCACCAGCAACGCTTGACCCGCAGGGTGGGGGTCGGTGTACCCACCGGCCCTCACCAACACCGATATCTAGGGAGATTGGATGCGCGCCGCTCAGGAAGAGCCGTCCTACCAGTGCGGCGAAAGTGGCCTGGTGCGTGCCGCATCGATGTCGCTACGCGATTGTCTGGACCACTCACCGAATCTCGATGATGCGCGGGCTGGTAGTGAGTGGTTGCGGCGGGTGTGGCGTCGGCCAGGTTTCGCGGACGCTGTGCGTCAGGCAAGTCCGGGATTCGCTGATCGTGTTGACCACATCGCAAGCGGCGGCAAGGCGGACGACAAGGCGATCCGTCGCGCGTCGGCATCCACGCTGCGCTATCTATTGCGCAGCGTCGGTCGACACACACCTTTCGGCTTGTTCGCGGGAGTAACCGCGCTGTCGTGGGGCCACACCGAGGTGCATTGGGAAGGCGATCACCAACCCACCGCGCGGGTAGATAATCAATGGTTGGGTGATGTCATTGGCCGGCTGGAAAACGACCCGGACGTGTTGGGTTGTCTTGACGTGCTATTCAACAACCTGGCCCGGCAGCGCGGGCAGCGGCTCGAACTACCCCATGGCACAAGTAGGGTCACCATCCGCTACACCAGCGCCGTGGAAATGGTCCAGCGCGCCTCCGGCACGCCCCTCCAGTTTGGCGCGCTCGCCAGAATGGTCGGCGAAAAGTTCCCCGCTGCTGACTGCTCGACGGTACGGGACCTGCTCACCGAACTCGTAAGGCAGGGCTTCCTCATCACATGTCTACGCGCTCCGCTCACGGTTATCGACCCTCTTTCCCACCTGACTGCTCGCCTGCACAGCCTCGGGACAACGCACCCCGTCGCGGTCGGGTCCCTGCTGGCGGAGTTGGAAACGATCCGTGCTGAGATGGCCGCCCACAACGGTGCCGGCTCGCACGCTGAGCGGGCTCGGGTACGCGGACGGCTCACCGCGCGCATGCGGGAACTGTCCGGAGCCGGGCGCACACCGTTGGCTGTGGACCTGTGTCTGGACGCCGACATTCGGCTACCAGAGACGGTTGCTCGCGAGTTGGAATGGGCCGCGACCGCGCTGGCACGCCTGAGCACGCAACCGACAGGCACGCCGGCCTGGCGAGAGTTCTACACCGCGTTCTGCGACCGCTACGGCACCGGAACCCTGGTGCCGGTGACCGATGTCCTCGACCCGGACAGCGGACTCGGTTTCCCGCCCGGCTACCCGGGCGCCACGTTAACCGCCCCGGGCCCTAGCGGCTCGCCCGAGCGCGACGAGGGACTCCTGGCGCTGGCCTGGCAGGCGGTCGTGACCGGTGCCGAGGAGATCGTCCTGGACGAGGACACCCTGCGGCGGGTCACCGTGAGCGAGGCCGACACCGTGGGTATGGCGCCGCACGTCGAGCTCGCCGCACGGGTGTACGCCAGCAGTTCCACGGCGCTGCAGCGGGGCGAGTTCACGCTGGTTGTCGCTCCGGCGCGCTCAGCGGGGACGCTGACCTCTCGTTTCACCCCGATCCTCACCAGCCAGGCACTGCCACGGCTGTTTCGCAACGTATCGGTGGCGACGGCGGGCGCGCTGCCGGTGCAGATGTCGTGCCCCCCGGCGTACCCGCACGCGCAGAACATCGCCCGTGTCCCGGCGTATCTGCCGCACACGTTGGCCCTCGGCGAACACCGCGACGGTCGATGCGTCCACGACCCGGAGGTGATCGCGATCAATGACCTCGCAGTGCTCGCCACTCGTGAGGGTCTGCACCTGGTCAGCATGTCTCGACGGTGTGTTGTAGAACCGCAGGTATTCCACGCGTTGGCCCTGGAGAAACAGCTCCCGCCGCTGGCCCGTTTCCTCGCGCACCTTCCCCGTGCCCTCGCCGCCGTGTGGCACGAGTTCGACTGGGGGCCCCATGCGCACCGACTGCCCTATCTGCCCCGGGTGCGCTACCACAGATCGGTCCTGGCGCCGGCCCGATGGAACCTGAGCGACAATGACCTGCCGCCCACACAGGCAGCGACGGGTGGCATCGAGAACTTGCGCAGTGGCGCAAACGGTGGCGCTGCTCCGGCACGGTCGAACTGCACGAGGCCGACCAGACTCTGCGGCTGAACCTCGACGAACCTTCACACACCGGGCTGCTGGCCGCTCACCTGGCGCGGCACGGTCGCGCCACTCTCACCGAGACAGCCAGCGTGGACGAGCTCGGTTGGATCGGTGGCCATGCCCACGACATCGTCGTTCCGCTGCTCACCACCCGCCCACCGGTACCGTCCCCGCTGACCCGCCACCGGCCCGAGGTCACCAACAGCACCCACGGGCACATCCCGGGTGGCGTGGAAGCGAACTGGCTGAACGCGAAAATCTTCAGCCACCCCGAGCGGATCGACGACCTCATCGCCGAATACCTGGTCCACCTGGAGGCAAGCCTCGACGACAAGGCCGCGCGGGTGTGGTTCGTGCGCTTCCGCGGCCGGCACGAAACCGATCACCTTCGACTACGACTGGACACCCCGACCGCCGAGCTGTTCGCCCACCGCGCCGCTGCCGTCGGCGCGTGGGCGGAGCAGCTACGCCGCCGAGGGGCTGCCAGCCGCGTTGTGTTCGACACCTACTACCCCGAAACCGGCCGCTACGGGCACGGTGCCGCCATGGCGGCGGCTGAGACGGTGTTCGTCGCTGACTCCCGGGTCGTGGCGACGCAACTACGTCAGCTACCCGCCGCGGTCATCGACCCCAGAGCGCTCACCGCCCTCAACATGATCCACACTGTGGCCGGTCTCCTCGGCGGCACCGCCGAGGCGATGCGCTGGTTTCTCACCCGATCCCGCGCATCCACCGCGCCGGCCGCCGACCGGGCGGCGCTCCAGCAGGCGGCGCGCCTGCACCGCGGCCTGACACCGGCCGGGCTGCCCGAGTTCACCGGGCCACCGGCGGCCGCATGGGCCGAACGTCACCAGGCCCTAGCCCACTACCGGGGCACGCTGCATCCCGGCGTCGACCTGGACGCGGTGTTGGAAGCGTTGTTGCACATGCACCATAACCGGGCAAGGGGTATCGACCGGCCCGACGAGGCCGAGTGCCGCCGCGTGGCCCGCCACACCGCCCTTGGCTGGGTAGCACGCCACAGCGGCGGTACCCCATGAACCGGCCAGGCATCCCAAACCGAGCCACACCAGCACAGCCAGCACCGGCGCGCCGGCCGGGATGGGGAGCCGACCTGGGCGCCGGCACGGCGGGGATCGCCTTGCTGCACATCCACCGGGCCCGCGCCAGGCTCGGGGACTGGGACACCGCCCACCACTGGGCCGCCGCGATGCTCCGCGAGCCGATCACCGCGCACACCGAGGTCGCGAGCCTCTATCGCGGCGCGCCCGCCGTGGCGTACACCCTGCACGTCGCCGGGCACCCGGCCTATGCCGGCGCCCTGGCAACGCTGGAGCCGCACATCGCCGGCCTCACCCGCCGTCGGCTCGCCGCCGCGCACCGGCGCATCGAGCAGCAACAGCCGACCAGCATGCGCGAGTACGACCTGATCAGCGGCCTGACCGGGCTCGGGGTGTATCTGCTGCGCCGCCACGGCGACACCGAGCTGACCCGCGCAGTACTGGGCTACCTCGTGCGGCTCACCCAACCGCTGCACCGAGACGGGGAGTCGTTGCCGGGATGTGGTGCGACGCAGGGCCGACCAGTCAAGAAGCCGCACTCTGGGTGGGCGGTCACGCCAACCTGGGTATCGCCCACGGCATCGCCGGCCCGCTCGCGTTGCTCGCGACCGCGGCCCGCCACGACATCACCGTGCCCGGCCACCACGACGCCATCGGCCGAATCTGTGACTGGCTGGAGCACTGGCGCCGCGGCACCCCGGATCGGGCCTGGTGGCCGGAGATGCTCTCGCTACCCGAGGCCCACACCGGGATCCTTCGACAACCCGGCCCCGGCCGGCCCTCGTGGTGCTACGGCACCCCAGGGCTCGCCCGCGCCCAACAGCTCGCCGCGCTCGCTCTGGGCGACCCACACCGCCAACACCGCGCCGAGCAGGCACTGATCGGCTGCCTTGATGACGACCACCAGCTGGGCCAGATAACGGACGCGTCGCTGTGCCACGGATGGGCTGGGCTCGTTCACACTACCTACCGCGCAGCCGCCGACAGCCGCACCGGCGAGCTAGCCGACCGCCTGCCGCGCCTGCATCCAGGCGTGACACAGCAAACCAGCCGCCACAGGCTCAACGGTGACGGACTGCTGGAAGGTGACGCGGGCCTACACCTGGTCAACGACACCATCACCCACGCACCGCCGCCGTCTGGTTGGGACGGCTGTCTCCTGCTCACCGGATCACCACCCACCGCCCGCACACACCGAACCTGGGGAAGGGCACTATGAACACCAGCACCGAACCGACCGCCGAGGCGTTACGCGCGAACATGGTGCAGACCGTCCTTGCCGCCGGCTACGCCCGAACCGAACCGGTCGAGCACGCCATGTGCATCGTGGCGAGGCACCTGTTCGTCCCGGACGCCACCCTCGCCGCCGCGTACGCGGACGACGCGGTGATCACCAAGCGGGCCGCCGACGGCGCCGCGCTCAGCTGCGCCTCGGTCCCCTCGGTGGTCGCGATGATGCTTGACCAACTCGATGTCCGCCCCGGGGACCGGATCCTGGAGATCGGTGCCGGCACCGGATACAACGCCGCCCTGCTCGCTCACCTGGCCGGCTCCACCGGTGCGGTCACCACCCTCGACATCGACCCGGAAATCACCGGGCAGGCCCGCCGGGCGCTCGACGCAACCGGCAACCACCAGGTCCAGGTCATCACCCGGGACGGAACACACGGGGCGCTCGAACAGGCCCCCTACGACCGGATCATCGTCACCGTCGGGGCCTGGGACCTACCCGCGAGCTGGTTCGACCAACTCACCCCCGGCGGGCGCCTCGTCGTGCCGCTGCGCTGGCGCGGCCAAACCCACAGCGTCGCGTTCAGCAAAGAACCCGACCACCTGCGGTCACAGAACCTGCAACTGTGCGGCTTCGTCCCCATGATCGGCCAACACGGCGAGCAACACGCCGCCATCGACGATGCCGGCGACGTGACCCTCTACTGGGACATCGACCAAGACATCACACCCGCCGACCTGCACGGCGTGCTGCAACGCGAACGCACCGAAGCCTGGTCCGGGGTGACCGTCGGCGCCGAAGAACCATTCAGCGGAGCTTGGCTACGCCTCACCGCGACCGAACCGCACACCTGCCGCATCGCCGCCCATCCCACCGCGGTCAAGACCGGGACATGCACCCCGGCCATACCCGCACGCAGCCCTGCCATCGCCGAAGGCGACTCCCTCGCCTACTTCACCTACCGCCGCCTCACCAGCAACAACACCGAGACCCGCCGCTCAGAACTCGGCGCCGTAGGCCACGGCACCAACGGCCACGACCTTGCCGCACGCCTCAACGACCAGGTCCGCGCCTGGGGCTCGCACCGAACCACACCACCCACCATCACCGCCCACCCGCCGAACACACCTCTCAGCGAACTCCCCTCGGGACTGGTTATCGAGAAAGAACACACCCGACTGGTCATGCGGTGCGAGTAGTACTGAGCAACACCGAGATGGCACAGAGCGGCCAACATGGAACGTTTGAAACGGGCTAGATAGCATTACTTTCCACTCACGAGCGCGGTGCGTAGCTGGGCCAGGTCGGGGTAGGACTCCTGGGCGCCGGCGGCGCGGACGGCGAGCGAACCGGCCGCCGCGCCCCATCTGGCGGCTTCGGCGAGCGGGTCGCCGGCGGCGAGGCGGGCGGCCAGCACGCCGGCGAACGCGTCGCCGGCGCCGGTGGTGTCCACCACGGACGGGGCCGGCACCGGCGCGACCTCGGTGCGCTGTCCGGAGGAGTCGGTGACCACCGCGCCGGCGCCGCCCAGCGTGGTGACCACCGCGCGGGCGCCCCGGCGGCGCAGCTCGGCGTGCGCCTCGCTGACCGGGGTGGCGGAGGGCAGGCCGGCCACCACAGCCTGCTCGTGCTCGTTGACGATCAGCACGTCGCAGCGGGCCAGCAGCGAGTCGGGCAGCTCGGCGGCCGGTGCCGCGTTGAGCAGGAACAGCCCCGGGCCGGCGGCCGCCCGCTCGACAACGTCCAGCGGCACCTCGAGCTGGGCCAGCACCACGCTCGCCACCCGGCCCCGCAGCGGGTCGCCGCCGGAGTCCCAGCGGTGGTTGGCCCCGGCCACCACGATGATGGTGTTGTCCTGCTCGCCGGTGTCCGGCCGGGCCGCCACGGTGATCCACGCGGTGCCGGTCGCCGCGTCCGGCACCTCCAGCACGCCGGAGGTGTCCACCCCGCGCGCGGCCAGCCCGTCCCGCGCCATGACGCCTTCCTGGTCCGCGCCGACCCGCGCGACCATCGTGGTCGGCGTGCCGGCCAGCGCGGCGGCGACAGCCTGGTTGCAGCCCTTGCCGCCCAGCCCGACGTGCGTCGAGTCGCCGAGGATCGTCTCGCCGGGGGAGGGGAACCGCTCGGCCACCACTACGTGGTCGATGTTCACCGACCCGATGACCAGCACCGAGCCCTGCTCACCCACCGGAGGAGTCGCCTTCGAGGGCCCCGGTGATCAACCCGACCAGCTCGTCGCCGTCGGTGTCCGCGACGGTGCGCCGCGCGGCGGTGCGGCCTCGGCGCAGCACGTACGCGGTGTCCGCGACCCGCATCACCTGCCCCATGTCGTGGCTGATCAGCAGCACCGTGACGCCGGAGTCGCGCAGCCTGCGGATCAGCTCCTCCACGGCGGCGGTCTCCCGGACGCCGAGGGCGGCGGTCGGCTCGTCCATGATCACCAGCGTCTTGCCCCAGTTCGCCGCCCTGGCGATGGAGATGCTCTGCCGCTGGCCACCGGACATCCGGCGGACCGTGGCCCGCACGTTCGGCACGTTGACGTCCAGCTTGGACAGGATCTCCCTGCTCGAGGAGATCATCGCCTTCTTGTCCAGCATCCGCAGCGGCCCGAACCCGACGGTCAGCTCCCGGTTCAGGTACAGGTTCTGCCACACCTGCAGGTCCTCGATCAGCCCGAGGGTCTGGTAGACGGTCTCGATGCCGAGCCGGCGCGCGTCGTCCGGTGAGCCGAGCCGGATCGGTTCGCCCCGGAACCGGATCTCGCCGGCGTCCGGCGGGTGCACCCCGGTCAGGCAGCGCACCAGGGTGGACTTGCCTGCCCCGTTGTCGCCGAGCAGCGCGGTCACCTCGGCCTGGGTGATGCTCAGGTCCACCCCCTGCAGCGCCCGCACCGCATCGAAGGACTTGGTCACGCCGTGGATCTCGACCAGCGGCGGGTCTGTGTTCGTCATGGCTGCTCTTTGCTTGTCGGGGGTGCTTGGGGGCGGAGCCCCCAAGGGCTACTTCTGGAAGCGGGAGATGAAGGCGGCACCGAGCACCACCGCGCCGACCGCGACCGGCTGGTAGTACTGCGAGATGCCGATCAGCGTGAAGCCGTTGATCAGGCTCTGCAGCAGCACCGCGCCGGCCACCGAACCGAGCACCGAGGCCCGGCCGCCGAACAGGCTGGAGCCGCCGAGCACCACCGCCGCGATCGAGGACAGCAGCAGGTCGGTCTGCAGGCTCGGGTCGGCGCCGCCGGTGCGCGCGACGAACAGCACGCTGGCCAGCCCGCAGGCCAACCCGGAGCAGGCGTAGGCGAGCAGCCGGATCCGGGAGACCCCGATGCCGGACTCCCTGGCGGCGTCGATGTTGCCGCCGGTGGCCAACAGGTAGGTGCCGGTGCGGGTGCGGAACAGCAGGAAGCCGACCAGCAGCGCCACCACCAGCGCGACCACCCAGAACCAGCGCACCGGCCCGACCCCGTCCAGCGCAAGCCCCTGCAGGAACCCGGAGTTGACCGGCACGGTGTTGCCGCTGGTCAGCAGCAGGGTGATGCCGCTGACCACGGACAGCGAGCCGAGCGTGACGATGAAGTCGGTCATGTTCAGCCGGGCGACGAGCAGCCCGTTGACCAGCCCGACCGCCAGCCCGGCCAGCACCGCCGCGCCGATCGAGCCGGCCAGCCCCCAGCCGTGCGAGTAGCCGAAGCCGAGCACCGCGGCCGACCAGGGCAGGTTGGCGCCGACCGAGAGGTCGATGCCGGCCACCGTCACGACCAGCTGCTGGCCCATCGCCAGCACCAGCAGGATCGCCGCGGACACCAGCAGGTCGCTGATGTTGGCCACGGTGAGGAAGTCCGGCGTGGCGATGAAGAACGCGATGAACACCACGACCAGCCCGATCGGGGCGGCGTAGCGGGCCGCCGCCCCGACCGAGAGGCCGCGCCGCGCGGGCGCGGTCAGCTCGGTCATCTCCTCGTCACTTCCCGTTGCCCGGCGCGACCGGGTTGTCGAACGGCGCGAACGGCTGCGGGAAGGACGCGATCGCCTTGTCCGCGTTGCCGGCGTCGATCAGCTGGATCGGTGCCACGATCCGGTTCGGCACGCTCTGCTTGGCCGCCAGCTTCATGCAGGCCTGCACCGCCATCTGGCCCTCGGCGTAGGGGTACTGCGAGATGGTGCCGGTCAGCGTGCCCGCCTTGACGGCCTGCAGCGCGGCGGTGATGCCGTCCACCGAGATGATGGAGACCTTGCCGGCCAGCCCGGCGTTGCGCACCGACTGCGCGGCGCCGAGGCCCATGGTGTCGTTCGCGGCGAAGATGCCGGTGATGTCCGGGTGCGCCTTGAGGATCGCGTCGGTCACGGTCTGCGCCTTGGCCTGGTCGTAGTCGGCCGGCTGGGTGGCGACCACGTCCAGCTTGCCGGCGCTGGCCTGGGTGAAGCCCTGCTGGCGGTTGATGCCGTTCTGCTCGCCGGCGATGCCCTGCAGCAGGGCCACCTTGCCGGCACCGCCCATCTTCGCCAGCAGTGCCTTCGCGGCCTGCTCACCGGCGGACAGGTTGTCCGAGCCGATGAAGGAGGCGTAGGAGACACCGGCCTGACTCGAAGCGTCCGGGTCGATCTGGGTGTCCAGGTTCAGGATCGGTGTCTTCTTCCTGGCCACCGGCACCAGCGGGGTGATCACGTTGGTCGAGTTGACCGGGACGACGCCGAAGCAGCTGTAGTTCTGCCCGGCCAGGGTGGAGAGCTTGGCGTTCTCCCCGGTCGAGTCGGTCTCGCTGCTGCCGGCCTGCACCTCGACGGTGACGCCTCGTGCCTTGCCCTCGGCGAGTGCGCCGTCCCGCAGCGCGGCCCAGTAGGGGTTGGTGAAGTCGCGGGTGACGATGGCGATCCGGGCGCCGCCGTTGCCACCGGCGCCGCCGGATTCGGAGCCGCCTCGGCCGCAGGCCGCGACGCCCACGCAGAGCGCCGCGCCGGTGAGGCCCGCCAGGATGGCTCGAAGCCGGGTGTTGGTGTTGAACATTGGAGTTCCCTTCTCCGCATCGGTGCGGGACGGTCGTGGGTCAGGCTGGGTTGGGCGCAGCTCCCGGTGGGGGGCCGCAGGACTCGCGGCGGACCAGCCGGCAGGGCGGGCTGGCGCTGGACGGCGGTGCGCCGGCGAGGCGGGCGAGCATGGCCCGCACCGCCGCGGCCGCCAGTTCGGGGATGGGTTGGGCCACCGTGGTCAGCGGGGGGTCGAGCAGGTCGAACCAGGGCGCGTCGTCGTAGCCGACCAGCGAGATGTCCCTCGGGATGCGCAGCCCGGCCCGGCGCAGCGCTTTCATCGCCCCTATCGCCATCAGCCCGTCGGCGGCGAAGTACGCGGTCGGCGGCTTCGGCGCGGCCAGCAGTTGTCGTACCGCGAGCTCGGCGCTGCGCTGCCGGAAGTCACCCGGCACCACGGTGACGTCCTCGGCCGGCACGCCCAGCGCGGCAAACGCCTCGACCAGCATGCCGCGCCGCTCCCTGCCGATCTGGGTGCTCTGCGGCAGCGCGATGATGCCGATCCGGCGGTGCCCGAGGTCGACCAGCATCTCGGCCACCTCGGCCAGCGCCTCGGCTGCCGCGCCGCGCACCACCGGGATGGCACGAAGCCGCTCCGCGTTGGCGTCGCAGCCGCGCACCTCGATCGGCCGGTCCAGCAGCACCAGGTTCGCGCTGGCCACCTCGATGCCCGGGGTGGCCTCCCGCGCCGGCACCAGGATGACGCCGTCCACCTGGCTGCCGGCCAGCAGGCTGAACAGGTAGCTGTCCTGGCGGTCCGGGTCCTCGTCGGAGTTGCACAGCACCACCGAATAACCTTCGGCGGCGGCAATCCGCTCGATGTGCCCGGCCAGCTCCGCGAAGAACGGGTTTGCCACGTCGCTGACCACAAGGCCCAGCGCCTGGGTGGAGTCGGTGCGCAGCGAGCGCGCGGCGGCGTGCGGGCGGTATCCCAGCTGTTCGGCGATCTCGACCACCCGCGAGCGGGTCGCCTCGGAGATGCGGGGGTTACCGGAGAGCGCGAGCGAGACGGTGGCCTCGGAGACGCCGGCCAGCCGGGCCACGTCCCGCATGCGCACCGCCATGGTGGCCGCCCTCCCGCGCCGGAGTTCAATCGATTAACTTGCGGTAGAGGGTGACACACATCGCCGCCGATGGAAAGACCCCCCATAACGCTGACCTACGCCGGTGCGCTCGACGAAGCAGGAAGACTGAGGACGATGCGCACGACGCTGGCATCGGATGATGATGTTGCCGCGATGCTTCGACAGCTGGTCGCGGAGCGTGGCGTCTCCTCAAGAAGCGGTGAACACCGCGCCGCTGGCTGGGCTGGCCGGGGGTGTGCCACAGCCGCGCCGGTTCCGAGTCCACTCACCTGACCAGTCCCCCCTACCGGTTCGCACTCTCCATCGCACCGACCGCCCACCGTCAGCCGACCGACTTGCTGCCCGGGGCGGTGGCCGCTGGCGCGTACGAGTTCATCGTGGGGCCGTTGCTGGACAACCCGCATCGGGTAGGCAAGCGGTTGCATGCCCCGCTGGCGGACCGGCACAGTGCTCGTCGTGGCACCTACCGGGTGATCTATCGGATTGATGACGCGCGGCGGACCGTGAGCGTTCTCGACGTGGCGCATCGCCGGGACGCCTACCGTCGCTGACCGCCAACTTCGCGGAATCGATCATCGAGGGTTAACGGCCATGACCACCTGGGAGGAGTTCGCCTCGGTCGCGCCGAGGATCGCCGAGGTCTTCGCCCGCAGGCACGCCGCAACCGGCAACCTGTGCATGCTCGGCACGCCGCGGCCTGACGGCTTCCCCCGGGTCAGCCCGATGGAGCCGAGGTTCTTCGGGGGTCAGCTGTGCATCGGCGGGATGCCGGGCACGGCCAAGTTCCGCGACCTCGAGCGGGACCCGCGCTTCTGCCTGCACACCGCGACCGTCGACACCCAGGTCACCGAGGGTGACGCGAAGGTCTGGGGTGTCGTCGAGGACATCCGGGATGACGCCCTGCACCAGCGCTACGCCGAATGGCTGTTCGAGGAGATCGGGTTCGACCTGCGGGGCCGCAAGTTCGAGCACTTCTACCAGGCGCACCTGCGGGGTGCGTCGGCGGTCGAGGTGGGCGGCGGCCACCTGGACGTCACGGTCTGGAAAGAGGGCTCGGACGAGCGGGTCATCCGCAAACACTGACGCTCCTGAGCCGCGCTCAGACCTCCACGTGCACCGGCTCGGCGGAGGTCTTCGGCTTGCCGGAGCGCAACAGCAACGCGAGCACCACGCCCCCCGCGCACATCAGGGTCACGATGTAGAAGCCGTTGTCGTAGGTCTGCGTCGTCACCTGCATGCTCATCGCCTGGTACATGCCCAGCAAGCCGGAAGGGCCCTGCCCGGCCGCGGCGGATACCTGGGGCAGCGCCTCGGCGCCGGAGGCATACAGCGCGCCCCGGTCGTTGGTCAGCTGGGCGCTGGCGGAGGCGCCAAGGCTGCCGAACACCGCTACCGCCACGCTGGAGGCCACCCGCTGCATGACGTTGTTCATGCCGCTGCCGGCGCCGGTCAGCTGCACGGGCAGCGAGGAGATGCCCGAGGCCATGATCGGCATCATGGCCAGCCCGGTGCCCACGTTGCGGATCGAGGTCCACACCTCGATGTCGAAGGAAGGCGTGCTCGGGGTCAGACCGGCCAACAGGTACGAGCCGTACGCCATGATGGCCAGGCCGATGGCGACCGGCCAGCGTGGCCCGAACAGGTCGTAGATCCGCCCGGCCAGCGGCATCAACACGACGAGCACGACCGCGGAGGGCACCAGCACCAGTCCCGCGTCCAGCGCCTGCATGCCCTGTACCACCTGCAGGAACTGCGGGATGAAGTACAGCACGGTGAACAGCCCGGTGACCGCGATACCCAGCAGCAGGATCGAGTTGACGTACGGCCAGCCCTGGAATATTCGCAGGTCGATCAGGGGGTTCTCCACCTCCAGCTCGATGACCACGTAGAGCGCGAGGCTGAGCAGTCCGGAGATGAACAGTCCCTGGATGCGGTAGCCGCTCCAGCCCCAGTTCTGCCCCTCCGAGGTGGCCAACAGCAGCGCGAACAGGCCGTAGGCGATGGTGACGAAGCCCCACAGGTCGAACTTCGGCCAGCTGGTCGGCCGGATCCGGGGGAACACCGCGAGCGCGGCGAGCGTGCCGAGGATGCCGATCGGCACGTTGATGTAGAAGATCAGCCGCCAGTTGACGTACTCCACCAGGTACCCGCCCAGCGTCGGGCCGACGGCGGGCGCGACGACCACGCCGAGCCCGTAGACGCCCATCGCCGCGCCGATCCGGTCCCTCGGCACGATCTGGTACAGCAGCGTCATCGAGACGACCGGCAAGATGCCGCCAGGGATCGCCTGGATGATCCGGAAGGCGATCATGCTGCTCAGGTCCCACGCCGCGCCGCACAGCGCGGAGGCGAGGGCGAACCCGACCATGGAAAGGATGTAGAGCCGGGTCTTGCCGATGCGGTCGCCCAGCCAGCCGCTCATCGGCACGATCACGCCGAGCGCAAGGGTGTAACCGGTGACGACCCATTCCACGTCGTCGGGCGCGGCGCTCAGCTCGATCTGAATCTTCGGTATCGCGACGTTCACGATGCTGGTGTCCAGCACGGACATGAAGGTGCCGATGATCAGTACCGACAGCGGCAGTATCCAGCCCTGGCCCCGAGTCTGCTGAGGCATGGTGACAGTCACAGTTTAGAGCATCTCATAGAGTACGAATCGTACCTAGATGGTGATTGTCACGTTCTCTCCGGGAATGAATCGGCTCGGCTCTCCGGGTCGATTCATTCCCGGCCGCCTGCACGGCGTTTCACTCAGTTCCGATGGGGTAACTTCGGACGAGCGCCGGGCGCGTCACCCCCACCGCGCCCGGCGCCTTCTCACTTGCTCCGGCCTCAGCCGGGTAGCGGCGGCCGGTGGGTCCCGAACAGCTCGTCAAGGGTGACCGTGGTCAGCGAGCGCTGTTTGATCAGCTCCAGGATCTGGTCGAAAAGGCCGAGCACGGTTGGGTGGTTGGCGTGCCCGAGCATGATCACCCCCGGCGAGAGGTACTTGCGCGCCTGGCCCATCAGGAACTGCGGGGTGATCAGCTCCGAGTCGCTGTACGAGCCGTCCCACAGCACGACCCGGTTGAACCCTTCCGCCGCGGCCACCTGGTCGACCGCCGCGTTGTGCCGGCCGTACGGCGGGCGGTAGTAGGGCAGTGTGGTGGTCTCGAAGGTGCGGTTGACCCACACCTCGTTGCGGCCCAGCTCCTGGCGGATCGTGCCCGCCGGCAACCGGGTCAGGGTCGGGTGGTTGAACGTGTGGTTCATGATCTGCACCTGTCCGGCGCCGATCAGCGGCCGTAGCGCCGCCGCGTGCGGTGCCCATGCCTGCGCGTAGCGACCGTTCGGGCTGAACGTCAGATGGATGCCGCTGCGCCGCGCGAACGCCACATAACCGGCCACGCAGTCGGCGCAGAACCCGTCGTCCACGGTCAGCGCGATCTGCCGGGCCGCCAAGCTGGCGCTGGTCCCGCCGCGCAGCACCACGGCACCGCCCGGCTCGGTGATCGGCGCGGGCGGCGGACGGCCAGGGACGTAGTCCGAAGGGCCGGTGCCCGGCCCGTTCGGCGCGGCGGGTGCGCCGGGCGCAGTGGGTCCGGCGGGGGCCGGGGCCGTCCTGACCGGGGCGCAGGCAGTGGTCGCGAGCCCGACGCCCAGCATGCCGAGGAACGCTCGGCGGCCCCATCGGCGGTGCGCACAGCCCACGCCGGCCGACGGTAATGCCCAGCGGGGCCGAGGCGGCTATATATTCCGCGCAAGTATCAGGCGACGCTCAGCCGCGGTTTGCCTCCATCGGGATTCTCTCAGCCGAGGTTGTCCCCAGCCGAGGTTGTCCCAGCCGACCGGATCAGCGGGCCGGGCGGGCTATCCGCAGGAACAGCGCGGTGCAGTGTTCGGTCAGCTCCTCACGGCTCATCGTGACGTGCCCACCCAGCCAGGCGGTCAACGCCCTTGCGAAACCGCCGACGACGAACTGACTGGTCAGCTCCAGCTCGGCGCTGCCGACCGGGCCGTAGGCGTCCCGCGCCCGCGCGCCGAGCAGCCGGACGAACAGCTGGTGGGAGTTGTCCCGCCGCCGGGCCATCAGTTCGTCGGAAAGGTCGGCCTCGAACAGCACCCTGGCCTTGCGGGGGTCCTCGTCGAGCAGCCGCACGATGTTGGCCACCCCGGCGCGGACCCGGCTCGCCGGCTCGCCGGCGCAGCCGTCCACGGCGGCGGCGGTGCTGGCCGCCACCTCGTCGACCACCGCGTCGTACACCGCGCGGGCCAGTTCGTCACGGTCGGCGAAGCTCTCGTAGAAGTAGCGCGCGACGATGCCGGCGCGCTGGCAGACGCCCCGCACGGTGAGCCGGGTGCCGTCCGGCGCACCGAGCAGGTCCAGCCCCGCCTCGAGGACCTGGGCACGCCGGTCCGCGCGGCGCCGGTCGCCCTCGATGCCGCCGTAGACCCGCAGGGCCGGGCTGTCCTCCATCCCGCCATGGTGGCATCCGCGCGGGGGCATGCGATGTCAGAGGCTTCGGTTGACGGAGAGGGTCGGCGTGCCGTCCGGCGTCTCGTGGATGCTGGCGTCGATCTGGTACACGTCGCGCAGCATCGAGGTGGTGATCACCGAGGCCGGCGGGCCGCTGGAGTGCACGGTGCCCGAACGCAGCACCACCGCCTGGTCGGCGAACCGGGCGGCCAGGTTCAGGTCGTGCACGGTGATGACGATCGCGGCGGGCTGCTCGGTGGCGAGCTTCCTGATCAGGGTGAGCAGCTGCAGCTGGTTGCGCAGGTCGAGGTTGCTGGTGGGCTCGTCCAGCAGCATGAAGGCCGGTTTCCGGGTGACGGCCTGTGCCAGGCTGACCATCTGTCGTTGGCCGCCGGACAGCTCGGAGAGGGGCCTGGCGGCGAGTGTGTCGATGTGCAGCAGCGCCAGCGTCCGGCCGATCTCGTCGACCACCTTCCGGCTGGCGCGGACGTGGCTCTGCTGCAGCCGGGCGAGCAGCACCGCTTCGAACACGGTGATGGAGCTGGGCGGCGGCAGTTCCTGGGGGACGTACTGGATGAGGTCGTGCCCGTTGCGGCGCCGAGGGAGCAGGCGCCCCCGGCGAGCCTCGGCGTGTGCCGCCCTGCGCTGGCCGGCCTCGTCGACCCAGATGTCCCCGGAAGGGGTGTGCAGCCCGGCGAGGCATTTGAGCAGCGTCGACTTACCGGTGGCGTTGGGTCCGATGAGCGCGGTGACCTCGCCGGACCGGATGGCCGGCAGGGTGATGTCGCGCAGCACCCGGGTGGCCCCGTAGCCGAAGCTGAGGTTGTCGGCCCGCAGGTTCAGGACCATATCTGCCGCCGCCTTGACAGGATGAGGATGAGGAACACCGGCACGCCGACCAGCGAGGTGATGATCCCCACCGGGATGATGATGCCGGGCACGATCAGCTTGCTGGCCAGCGAGGCGCCGCACAGCAGCGCCGAGCCGCACAGCAGCGAGCTCGGCAGGAAGTATCGCTGGTCCTCGCCCACGAGCATCCGGGCGATGTGCGGGCCGACCAGGCCGATGAAACCGATGGTGCCGGCGAACGCGACGGCGGTTGCGGCGAGCAGCGACACCCCGATGAGCACGAACACCCTGGTCCGCTGCACGCTGACGCCCAGTGCGCGCGCCCGGTCGTCGCCGAGGCGGAACGCGGTGAGTCTCCAGGACATCCGGAAGAACACCGGCGTGATTGCTCCCAGTGCGACGGCCAGCGTCCCGATCTGCGGCCAGGTGGCACGGCTGAGGCTGCCCAGTGTCCAGAAGACGATCTGCTGGATCTGTACCTCGGAGCCGATGTACTGCATCAGCGACAGCAGCGCGGTGAACAGGAACACCATCGCGATCCCGAGCAGGATCATGCTCTCGGTGGTGGCGCCTCGGATCGAGCTGAAGCTCAGGATTGCGCCGCAGGCGATCATCGCGAACACCCAGGCGCTGCCCGCGGTGCCCAGCAACCCGCCGAGCGGCAGCGCGGAGAGGCCGAGTACCACGCTCAGTGCCGCGCCGAACCCTGCGGCGGCGGAGATGCCGAGCGTGTAGGGCTCGGCCAGCGGGTTGTTCAGTATCGTCTGCATCTCGGCGCCGGCCACCGCAAGCGCCCCGCCGACGAGCACCCCGGTGATGGAGCTCGGCATCCGGATGTTCCAGACGATCTGTTCGTTGATCCGAGGCCCCGACCAGGGCGTGAAGCAGGCCCGCAGCAGCTCAGAGAGCCTCATGCCGCCGCCGCCGACCCCCACGTCGCAGATCAGCACCAGCACGGTGAGCAGCAGGAGCAGCCCCACGATGATCCGTTTGCGGCGGACCAGCGCATGGTAGGCGGTCGCGGCGAGAGCCGCCGGCTCCTCCAGGTCGTCCGGCAGCTGCTGCTCGGTGCCGCTCTTCGAAACCGTCATGAGACTCCAGCCCAGAACGTGCCACCGGGCGCAATGGGCAGGAACCGGTTCTGCAGGTCCCGCATGCTGGCGTCCGGGTCGACATCGGTGAACAGGTCAGGGTGCAGCCACTTGGCGAACCACTCGATGGCCAGGTAGTTGTAGGGCGAGTCGTAGAAGTGGTGCCACACGACGTACATGCGGTGGTTCTGCACGGCGGCAAGGTTGTCGAAGCCGGCCTGCCGGTCGAGCACGGCCCGCAGCTGCGCCTGCGCCTGCGCCTGCGACTCGTTGTAGCCGAGGGCGACGAACTCCCCTTGCTTCGCCGGGGTCCCTGGCGCCCAGTCGGCGCCGGTGGCGATCACCACCGGCGGGTTGCGGGTGAGCACGGTCTCCGGCGCGAGCGTGCCCTGCTGGGTGTTCAGCAGGCTGTCCGCGAGGTTGTCCCCCCCGGCGAAGGTGACCATCGAGCCCAGGTTGGACCGGGCGAAGGTGGCGCAGCAGTCGTAGTAGCCGGGTGCCCGCCAGAGGAACGCCGGGGTTGGCAGTTGGTGCGCGTTGTCCAGCCGGGTGCGGACCTTCTGCACCGCCGCCTGGTAGTAGGAGATGTAGTTCTCCGCCTCGGCGGAGCGGCCCATGATCTGGCCCATCAGCCGGACGCTGGGCACCGTGTTGCGCAGCGGGTCGACGAAGTAGTCCAGCACCACGGTCGGGACGCCGGCATCCTGCAGCCGGCCGACGATCCCGGCGTCCTGCGCGGCCTTGAAACTAAAAGCGCTGACCACGAACACATCCGGGCGCAGGTCGATGCCCTGCTCCACGGACAGCGAGCCGTTGGGCAGCTGGCCGACCGTCGGTATCTTGCTGATCGCCGGGAACCGTTGCAGATAGCGCTGGTAGGTGTCCGGGTCGTTCTGTTCCAGGTCGTCGGGCCAGCCCACCACGTGCGCGGTCGGGTCGGCCTTGTTGAGCATGGCCATGGTGTAGAGGAACCGGGAGCCGCCCAGCAGGATGCGCGACGAGGGCAGGTTCAGGGTGACGGTGCGGCCGAGCACGTCGGTGAGGGTGGTGGGGTGCGCCGGGGGGCCGGGCTGGGTGGGAGCGGTGCGGGCGTTGCTGCCGCACGCCGCCAGGCTGGTGGCGACCAGCGCCACCAATACGCTGGTCACCAGCTTTCGCGCCAGCCGTGGCCGAAAATTAGGCATAGCTTACCTTAGTGAGACGACCTGCCACATTGCAACCGGGCGTCATCGGATTGTTCGGGACGCAGCTCCAGGCGGAACCGCCTCAGCAGCAGAATGGCTGTGGCACCGAAACCCGCACAGAGTCCGGTCCAGACTCCTGGCCCTCGCATGTGGAGCCCGTAGGCAAACAGCAGCATTGCCGGGATCCCGATGACCCAGTAGCCGACCAAGGTAATACGGAAGCCGCCGCGGGTATTTCCGAGGCCACGCAGCAAACCGATGTTGATGTTCTGGGTACCCTTCAAGAACTGCTGGGCGATGGCGAAGAACAACAGCGTCCTCGCCATCGACTCCACTGTCGGGTCGGCATCTTTCTCCAGAAAGAGCCGCAGAATCGGCAGCGGAATGAGAATATACGCCAGGCCCACGACCGTCATGATGGCGAAGCCGAGGGAGATGGCCCGCCGCGCGATGTGCCGGGCCTCCGCCCCGTTGCCCTGCCCGATGGCCCGGCTGACAAGGACCGACGAGCCCTGGGAGAGGCCGATGTTCACCTGGTATACGATATAGGCGAGCTGGTTCACCACATTCTGCGCGGCGAGCGCGGCCGGGCCGAAATTCCCCATCATCAGCGTGGCGACCGAGGTGATCCCCGCTTCGGAACCATAGGTCAGGCTGATCGGCACACCGAGCCGGAGCACCGACCGCACGGTCGCGGCATCGGCTTTCCACGCCTGGATGGACAACAGCGGGGAGAGTATGCGGTCGCGGCGCAGAATGGCAAGGAATGCACCGAAGTTCAGCAGTTGTACGACCGTGGTGGCCAGCCCGATACCCGGTAGGCCGAGAACAGGGAAGCCGAACCAGCCGTAGGCGAACCCGCCGTCCAGCCCGGCGTTCACCGCGATGGACGCGCACGTCACCCCGAGCAGCGAACCCGGCCGGCGCATGCCAACCGCGAACTGCCGCAGCACGTTCAGCCACAACATCGGGATCAGCCCCGGGGCCAGCGCCATCATGGTGGGCCGGGCCAGCTCCAGCACCAGCGAGTCCTGCCCGAACAGGGTGAGCGCGTAGCTCAGTGCGACCAGGAGCACCCCGCCGAGCAGGCCCACCAAGGTAGCTACCAGGAAGGACGATCTCCCGATCTGGCTGACCTCCTCGCGGGCACGCTCATCGAGCTGCCGGGTGCCGGAGCGCGCCTCACCCCGCCCTGCCGCGCCGGCAACGAGGTTCCCCACCGCGGTGACCACACCGACGCACATGGTGCGTAGCTGGTTGTAGAGGGTGATGGCCAGGCCCCCGGCCGCGATTGCCCGCAGGCTCAGCGAGCCCATCATGACAAGGTCGGTGGTAGTGAGGGCGACCTGGGCCAGCTGGATTCCGGCAATTGGTGAGGCCACCGCTATCAGCGGCCGATATCCTCGCAACAGTTGCGCCGCCCTCATACGCAAAACCTCGTCCCGCTCGTATAGCTGGTGTTCTTGCGGGTTCTTCGCGCCGCGCCCGGAGGGTATCTCGACCCATCCAGCTCGGCGAGCAGAGCGCGGATCCGCCGTTCGGCGCGGGTGTCCAGCACATCGTGTTCACGCATCCAGTTATCGTCGAACACGGTATCCAGGTATTTCTCTCCGGCATCGCAGATCAGGACGACCACCGTGCTGGCCGGAGGCAGCGAGCCCAGCCGGTGCAGCGCGGTGTGCACTGCGCTGCCGGCGGAACCACCGAGCAGCAGACCGGTGCGCCGGCTCACTACACGAGCGGCGGCAAACGCGTCCACATCGGTGACCTGGACCGCCTCGTCGACCAGCGAGTAGTCGACATTGGAGCCGACCGGGAAACCTTCCGGACTGCCGCTTCCGGTCTGCCGATATGTGCCGCCGGGAGCCCCGAATATAATCGAGCCGGCCGGCTCCACCCCGATCGTCGCCACCTCCGAGCCGAGGCTGCGTAACTCCCGCGCCGTCCCGCACAGCGAGCCGCCGGTGCCCACAGTGCTGATCAGGTAGTCGACATCGCCGAAAATATCGGCGAGCAGTTCATGCGCCAGCCCCCGGTATCCGGCGCTGTTGCCGGGATTGTTGTGCTGGTCCGGGCGATAGGCGCCCAGCTCTCGGGCCATCTCGTCCGCTACCCGCCTGCGTTCGATGGTGAGCGGCCCCTCTGTCGCCTCGTCGCCAACGAATACCAGTTCCACCCCCATGGCCGCCATTGCCCGCAGCTTGTCGACACTGGCATGGTGGTCGACCACCGCGGTGAACCGGTAACCCCGCTCGATGGCAATCATGGCGAGCCCGAGGCCGGTATTGCCGGACGTCGGCTCGATGATGTGGCCGCCGGGGCGCAGCAGACCGGCCTTTTCGGCGTCGACAATCATCTGTTCGGCCATCCGGACCTTGGCGGATCCGGTCGGGTTGAACTGCTCGAGCTTCAGTAACAGGCGACTGCCCGACTCGGTGGAACAGAGTTCGAGTAGCGGAGTACTACCGATGAGATCTGAGGGGCGAGTGGCAATGTTTTCGAGCCGTCTACCGCTGACTCTCTTCACTTGAGGATTCCCCTTAGCTAGTGGTGCTCGAGTATCGTTATTGTCGGTCGAGAGACCAGCGGAATCCTGTTTCGTCACGGGTTACCACGACACGGGTCGGTAACGGGATCTGGTGAAACTCCGTCTCGTTCTTGTCCATCTGGTATCCGGCGGTGTTCGGGTAGATGAGTAGATCGCCGTATCGCGGCTCACGCGGGAAGGGCACCTTGCGCCAGGTCAGCATGTCGTACTCGAGGCAGCTGGCGCCCCCCACACAGGCCGTGGTCGGCGTGCCGGCGCCGGCGCCGGGCCACAGCAAGGGATCGGGTAGGTACTCGCTGTTCTTCCACTGTTCCGACACGCTGGCACTGAGGCCGGCCACGGTGACAATTCCGTAGTCTCCGCGCTCTTTGAAACCCTGCACGGGAAAGACACTGAAGCCCGCGCCGTCCAGTAGCGCGCGGCCGGGTTCCAGTAGCAACCGCGTCTCGGTCCGGGCGAACTTGGCGCCAAGACTGGCGTAAGGCCCGGTGCCGGGGCCGGCCAGAATGGCCCGCAGCATTGCCGCCGAGGTGGGCGACTGGTGGTACGGATAGAACTGGGTGAACGTCTTGTTGTGGTGGAACCAGGAGTCCTGGTAGTCGCGGTTGAACCGCTGCCAGGTCGGCCCGTCGAGATAGCTGACCGCGAAACCGCCGCCTATCGAGATCGAGCCGGCGGCAAGGCCGCGGTGCCGTGCCGCCAGGCAGGCGTCGATGAGCTCATCGGCCAGTCCGGCTCGGGGCGCCACCTCATAGCCGTTCAGGTGGAACGAGAATCCCGCCATGTCCACCAGGTCCCGCGCCTGGACGCAGCGCTCCAGCGCCGCGTCGAGCTCAGCGGTAGCGAGCCCGAACCGGCTGTGCGGATTCACCTCGGGCAGCACCCGCAGCAGGACGCGGACCGGCCCGCAGGAGGACGCCACCGAGAGGAGCCGGTCCATCTCGTCCAGGGCATCCACCGCGATCAGGCAGCGGTGCCGGGCCGCGAGCCACAGCAGCTCGTCGCTCTTCGCCGCACCGGTGACGATGATGTCAGCACCGCGAACGCCACTGCTCAGCGCGTGTGCCAGCTCCGGAGCACTGGCCACGTCGACGCCGGCGTCGGACCGGGCACAGGCCGGTAACCAGCACTCCGCTTTGTTGGCTTTCTTGCCGAAATAGACCTGCCCGGCAACGCCTTCGGCGGCCAGAACCTTTTTGAACGCCTCGGTGTTGCTGGCGAACTGGGCCGGGTGCAACACGTGGAACGCGCCGCGCACGGAATGTGCGATATCCGCGAGCAGGTGCGGGTCCTCCCGCACCTGTCGCGCCCAGAGCGGCTCGATCGCCGGCAGCGAGATCGCCGACGTGGTCAGCTCCAAAGCCGCACCCGCTGACCGAGCCCGGCGGCGATCGCGCGGGTTGCCAAAAGGTGCGCGACCGGAATATCGGTAATGACCATGCCGCTGCTGAACGCGAAAACGCGGTCCGTCGGGTTGCGGCGGCCGGGCGCACGGCCGGCCAGCACCTCGGAGAACTCGGCGTCGATGGCGGCGTTACCGTCCTTGGTGGCGAACCGTGAGCCGGTCACCCCGAGCTGACCCGCGCTGGTCGTGACGGCGTAGTCCGACTCCCGCAGTGCCGAGGAGGCGACTCCCTTGCTGGAAACCGAGATCATGAGCCCGCCAGGCTTCATCCAGCTGGCCTGCACCTTCGGGTGCGCGGCGCGGCCGGAGGCGACAACGGAAATGTCCGACTCGCTGACCGCCGAGGGCACGTCGGAGACCAGTTCGACGTCCCGCCCCGGAAAGTGTTCGTGCAGCGTGTCGATGCAGTTTCTGATTCCGTCCGGATGCGTGCCGTAGAGCATGAGCCGATCCAGGTCCGGCAGCACGGTCAGCAGATAGGGGAGAGTCCGGTGTCCTTGCACGCCGGTTCCGATCATCAGTGCGGAGCGGGCGTCCGGCTTGGCACACGCCTGCGCTATCAACGCGGTGGTGGCCGGTGTGCGTGACGCGCCGACCCGGTCGCAGTCCAGTAATGCGAAGGGCATGCCGGTGGTGTCGTCGTACAGACTGATTACCGTGTAGTACTTTTCCCTGTTGTCGTTTCCTTGGCGATAGGATGTCTTGAACCCGACATGTTGCGAGTTCGCGTCGTAACCGAGCATCGAGTACGAGACGGCGTCGCGATCGGCGTCGGGCAACGGCATCATGAGCTTCGTCGGGCAGCGAGAGCTTCCATTTGCCAGTGCCAGGTAGCCCTGGCGTACCGCCTCGATTACTTCTCGGGGTGTGACCTCGATGCCGGCGAGATCGCTTCTGGTAAAAAATAAAATTCCGGCTGGCTCACGTACTAAACCTCCCAATTGAGGCGCTGCGCACTGTTCGGCAGACCAGATATATTAGATATCGGATTGGCCTTAGGCGGTGCGTCGCCGCGATTGCCGAGCAAACGAGGACCCAGGGTGACCGCTCAGGGTGTGTGTGTTTCTCCTTGGTCACACGATAACCACGACCGTCGATTTAGGCAAGCCTAAGCTCATACTTGAGCAGGCAGCCGATGTCGTCGCGACGTCTCCGGCCGATGACATGCTGGTCACGAGCGTGGGTCAGCCGCCGTGTTGCGGCTGCCTCCGCGCGGGGGTCGGCCAGCTAGTCGCCGGCCAGCTAGTCGCCGGCCAGCTGGCTCACCCGGCCGCGGCTCACCCGCAGAAGGCGGGCCGCTTCGGAATGGCTCATGGTGCGGAGCATGCCTCGGACCGTCGTCCGGTGGATGAGCGCCAACTCACGGGGCAGCAGCGTGTTGCGCTCAAGAATCTGCTTGATCTGAGCAACTCGCTCAGTGGGCTCCTCGATGGACAACACGGCGCCGAGCATCTCGGCCATGTACCGCTCCTGCAGCTCCGCGATGCCGTCCATTTCGGGAGCATAGAGCCTCGCCATCGGCAGGCCCAGAAACAATCCTGAGAGCCGTGCCAGTGAGTATCCGCCGGAAGGCCCAACTCGGATGCTGATCATTTTATCCGCGCGGGACATAAAACAGCGGCGCGGTCTCGATGAGGCCGCGCCGCTGGTGTGCGAGTTGATTGGTGCTCAGCTGGCCGAGGCCGCGCCGAGGTTCTTTGTCGCCTGCTGTGCCCAGCGCGGGTTGTGGGTCAACTCCGGGGTGGCGCCGGTGAACGCCGCTCCGGCCGCGCTGTCGCCCTTGAGCTTCCACTCCATCCAGGCGACCTGGTAGCCGCCGCCGCCGGTCACGATCGGCTCGGTGAAGTGGGTGGCGCCGACCAAGGAGCCCACCGCGGCGGGCACGGTGGTCTGCGCGTAGGCGTTGAGCTGGCCCTGCGGCGGACAGATGGTGTCCGCGGTGCCGCCGATGTAGAAGATGCTGCCGGTCACGCCGGTTCCGGTGGTGAATCCGGGCAAGCCTATCGGCACCGTCGCCTTGATCAGGCCGCCGGAGGCCTTGTTGGCGGCGACCACGCCGCTGGCACCCTGGGAGTGCCCGGTCGCGCCGATGTTGGCGGTGTCCAGCTTGCCGTTGAACGGACTCCCCTCGGCGCTGTTCTGCGCGACCATGTACTTGGCGCCGGCCAGGATCTCCCGGCCACTACCGGTGTTGGGGCTGTAGGAGGCGACCACCGCGTAACCCCAGGACGCAATGTGGCGCAGCAGCGGGTCGTAGGTCTGCGGCGTGCCGCCGGTGCCGTTGCCCCAGGTGATGATCGGGAGCTTGGCGCTGCCCATGTTGCTGGGGTAGTAGAGCGCGAAGGCGCCGCCGCTTGCCGGGTCGGTGATCCGCTGGGTGCTCACCGCGTTCGGGCCGTTGGCCGCGTATTTCGATTCGATGGTGCCGCCCGCCGGTGCCGCCGGCACCGGGTGGAAGGAGGCGGCGAAGGCGGGCGCCTGGAAGGTGGCAAGGCCGACCAGCGTACCGATCAGGATTGCGCCGAGCCGGCGCCGCGCGAGTCGCATGGTCACAGTTCCCCCTGGGTGGGTCGGGGCGGCTGGGTGCTCAACCGTTAGTGGCCCGGATTGCATCCGTTTGGATGGCAGACATAGGATATAACATCACTCGGATGGAGTAAATCTGGGTGGCACGTCCATTCGTTCGGGTGATGTTGGCGGGGCTAGTACTACAGGGTCTGTTCTCGCGCGAGAACTTCCGATCGGGGACCCTTCGGGCCCGCCTCCGCAAGTTCGCCTTCGGCCGAAAGAGCGCGCTTGTGCTCACCCTGAGGTGCCGCCAGCAGGGTTCGGCCCTTGGTTGCCGACATTCACAGCGCCGGCCTTCGCCGGAACTCCCTCCGGAGCCTCGCGGGGGCGACTCGCCTTACAAGCCCTCTAGCGGGCCGGCAGGATGCAGCGGGGCACCACCGGGCCCCGTGGCCGCGCCCGCCACTCCCTCGGATAGCCCAGCGACACCTCTTCGAAGCGCACCCCGTCCTGCCAGGTGGTGCGCGGGATGTGCAGGTGGCCGTACACCGAAACGGCGGTGCGGAACCGGGTGTGCCAATCGGCGGTCAGCTCGGTACCACACCACTGGGCGAACTCCGGGTAGCGCAGCACCCTGGTCGGCTCCCGGCTCAACGGCCAGTGGTTGACCAGTACCAACGGCAGCGCCGGGTCGCACGCGGCCAGCCGCCGGCTGGTCGAGGCGACCCTGCCCCGGCACCACTCCTCCCGACTCGGGTACGGGTCGGGGTCGAGCAGGAACTCGTCGCTGCACACCACGCCGGTGCCCCGCGCGTACGCCAGCGACTCCTGTGTGGTGTGCGTGCCGGGCGCGCGGAACGTGTAGTCGTAGAGCAGGAACATCGGCACCACCAGCGCCGGCCCGCCCGGTCCCTGCCAGCGCGGGTACTCGTCCTCCGGCGTGTGCACGCCCAGCCGCCGGCACAGCGTCACCAGGTGCTCGTACCTGGCCACCCCGCGCAGCGGGTCAGGGTCTTTGCGTGAGGTCCACAGCTCGTGGTTGCCCGGTACCCAGATCACACTGGCGAAACGCCCGGCGAGCAGGCCCAGCGCCCATTCGATGTCCTCGACCTGCTCGCCGACGTCGCCGGCGACGATCAGCCAGTCGCCCTCGTCTCTCGGATGCAGCTCTTCGACGATCGCCCGGTTGTCCCGGTGGCCCACGTGCAGGTCGCTGGTGGCGAGCAGGCGAGGCGTCACCCCTGCATGGTCTCCCACCGGGATGGAAACGGCGCGGTCCAGGGCCCGTGGTGAATCCCTGGACCGCGCCGAGGGTTTGCTCAGGACTGTGAGGTGGAGAGGCCCTTCACGGCCTGGCTCTGGTAATTCGGGTTGTGCAGAATCTCCGGGGAGTCGCCGGTGAACGCCTTTGCCGCTTCCGCGTCGCCCTTGAGCTGGAAGTCCAGCCAGGCGATGAGGTAGCCGCCGACCGAGGAGATGATCGGCTCGGTGTTGTGCACCGCGCCCTTCTTGATGGCAAGCGCCGCCGGGAGGTTGGTGGCGTTGTAGGCGTTGATCTGGCCCTGCGGCGGACAGATGGTGTCGTTGCCGCCGCCGTAGTAGAAGGCCGAGCCGGTCATCCCGGTGAACGTGACGTAGGCCTGCTGCAGGCCGATGGGCACGATGGTCTTGATCCCGCTGCCGGAGGTCCGGTCCGCGTTGACCGTGCCGAGCGCGCCCTGGGAGTGGCCGACCGCCGCCACCTTGCTGGTGTCAAGTCGACCGCGCAGCGCGCTCCGTGGGTCGTTGTTCACCGCGGTCATGTACTTGATCCCGGCGACGATCTCCTTGCCGGTGCCGGTGTTGGTGCTGTACGAGGCCACCACGGCGTAGCCGTAGGAGGCGATGTTCTTCAATAGCGGTTCGTAGACCGGGGGAGTGGCCCCGGTGCCGTTGCCCCACGTGACGATCGGGATCGACTTGAGCACCGCGTTCGTCGGGTAGTACACCCGGAACCGGCCGCTGCTGGCCGGGTCGTAGGCGTCCAGCGCGGCGACCTGGTTGGGCCCCGGAGCCTGGTACCTGGTCTCGATGGCGGTACTGCTCGCCGCCGGGGCGGCGGCCAGCGCGGCCGCCGGTGCGGGCGTCGCGGCCAGCGCGGGGGACTGGAGCGCGGCAAGCCCCAGTAGTACCCCCGCGGCGGCGGCGCAGGTGCGTCGAATAGCTGACTCAGCTGTCACAAAAGGCCCCTCAGCGGCAGACCGGCTAGCCCGAAATGATCATTGAACCGGTTCGGAGCTATGCTATAACAGTATCCTTGACTCCAACGGGTGGACTGATCGGTTGCGCACAGTAGCCACGTGCCGCCCGTGGCGTCCCTTCGATCAGGACTTCAAGCCGTTGGCAGCCAAGAACTTCTGCGCCACCTGGGCCGGGTCGATGTGGTTGAGCTGGATCGCGGCGTTCATCTGCAGGATGGCCTGCTGGGTGAGCAGCGAGTCGACCCAGTTCAGCGTCTGGGCGAACTCGGGCCCCTGTGCCTGCAGAGTGGCCTGCTTGACCACCGGTGCCACGTGCTGGAAGCCCATGATGTGCTTCGGGTCGTCCAGCGCGACGTACTTGCCGGTGGTCAGCTGGCCGTCGGTGGAGAACGCGTCGGCGGAGTTGGCCGCCCCGGTGTCCAGCGCGTTGTAGGTGACCCCCACGTCAACCCCGACAAAGCTCACGTTGGTCAAGCCGTAGGCCTGCTGCATGCCGACCAGGCCGGCGTAGCGGGTACGGTCCGGCGGCTGCGCGGCCCAGCTGACGCCCTGGCCACCCGGCCCCACGTTGTTCAGGTCGCCGATCGCCTTGAGGTTGTGCTGCTTGGCGAAGTCCGGCTTGACGATCACTACGTCGATGTCCTGGAACGGCGTCTGCGGCAGCAGGGTGGCGCCGCGCTGCGACTCCTCGAACGCCTTCGCCTTCTGCCAGGTCTCCTCCGCCGAGGTGGTCCTGCCCTGGTCGCCCGCGACGCTGGACAGAATCTCGCCGGTGTACTCCGGGTAGAGGTCCACCTGGCCGGACTTGAACGCGCTGTCGATCACCTCGGAGCCGCCGACGTTCGCGTGCATCTCCACCGTGTAGCCCTTGGCGGTCAGCGCCTGCTGGTACAGGTCGCCGATGAGGAATGCCTCGGAGAAGTTCTTGTCGCCGAGCTTTACCACCGGCTTGCCCTGGCCGGGCTTGCCCTCCGGCTGCGACTCGCCCGAGCCGGCCGGCGCCCCGCCGGAGGGCGCACCGCTTGCGGGCCCGGACGGCGCGGCACCGCCGCCGCAGGCGGCCAGTGCCAGGGCCAGCGTGACGGCCGCGGCGGCGGCCGCACCGCCTCGGCGCCGCCGGATGCTGCGTGTGTTCGACATGTCAGTGTGCTCCTTGGTTCTGCCACGTGGTGGTGGTGCTGGTGGCCGTGACGGCCGACCGCTGGTAGGTCAGGCCGCGCGGGGTGAGCAGTCGTTCGAGCCCGGCCAGGATCAGCTCGGCGGCGAAGGCGAGCAGCACGGCCACGATGGACGCGGCCATCACGCCGGCCAGCGCGAAGCTGCCCGGGTTGGTGATGATGTCGCCCAGCGTGCCGGGGCTGCCGGCGAACCCGGCGAGGTAGGCGGTGGCGATCACGTAGACGGTAGCCGTCCGGACGCCGGCCATGATGAACGGCACCGCGCTGGGCAGCTCCACCCGCCAGACGATCTGCCACGCGTTCATGCCCATGCCCTTGGCCGCCTCGACCAGTTCGCCCTGCACGCCGTCCACCCCGACATAGGTGTTGGTCAGTACCAGCGGCAACGCCAGGATGATCAGCGCGACCCAGATGTTGACGAACCCGAGCCCGTAGATGCCGATCCCGATGGCGATGACCGCAAGGGTGGGCAGCGCCCGCAGCACGTTGCCGCCGTTGATCGCCAGGAAGGACCAGCGGTGCAGGTGGCCGACCACTATGCCGACCGGCAGCGCGATCACCATCGCGGCGCCGATCGCGGCCAGCGACAGCAGCACCTGGCGGCCGGCCTGATCGGCGAGCAACCCGCTGTTCGCGGCGAAGAACCGGCCGACGTCACCCCAGAAGCTCATGTCCGCACCCGTGCCCGGATCCACGGAGTCGCGGCCCGTTGCAGCAGTACCAACAGCGCGTCCGCGACCAGCGCGAGCAGGATGGCCAGCGCGCCGGCGGTGATCAGCTCGGTGCGGAAGACGGTGTGCAGCGCGGTGAAGATCGGTTCGCCGAGCCCGAGCGGGGTGACGTCGGCGGCGATGGTGGCCAGCGAGATCACCGTGACGGTGGCGATCCGCGCGCCGGCCATGATGGACGGCACCGCCAGCGGCAGGTTGATCCGCAGGAAGATCTCCCGGTCGGTCATGCCCATGCCGGCGGCCGCCGCCAGTGCCTCGGTCGGCACCGACCGCAGCCCGGCCAGCGCGTTGCGGAACAACAGCAGGAACGTGTAGCCGATCAGCCCGATCTCCACGGTGGTCAGGCTCAGCCCGGTGATCGGCACGAAGAACAGGAAGAAGGCCAGCGCCGGGATCGTGTAGAGCACCGTGGAAAACGCAAGGAAGCCGCGCTCGAACCAGCGCAGCCGGTAGGCGATGCTGGCCGCGACCAGTGAGATGACCAGGCCGACCAGTACCGCGATCAGCGTGATGTAGATGTGTTCCACCAGGCGCGGCGCCAGCTCGGGGCCCCAGTTCTGGGTCACCCAGGCCCAGCAGAACGCGGCATCCGAGGGGCAGGCGCCGCCACCGAAGTCCGGGATCACCGGCCCCTGCGCCGGCAGTACCCACCCGAGCGCGCTCACCGGTTGCTCGCCGGGCTCGCTGTCACCGCTTCACGCAGCTCGTCCAGCGTGACCGAGCACAGCGGGCTGCCGTCCCGCTCGGTGATGCCCAGCACCGGGGCGCCGGTGGCGAACAGCACCGAGAGCCCGACCCGCAGGGTCTCCTCGGCGCTGACCGTCGGGGCCCCGTCCGGGATGGACCGCCCCGCGCCGCGCGGCTGCTCCGCCGGCCGGGCCGCGGCGCCGTCGGGCACCAGGTCGCGCATCCGGCGCAGCGACAGCCGCTTGAGACCCCGGTCGGCGCCGACGAAGTCCGCCACGTAGTCGTCGGCCGGGCTGGCCAACAGCTCCTCGGCGGTGCCGTACTGGGCCAGCACGCCGCCTTCGCGCAGCACCGCGATGCGGTCACCCATCTTGATCGCCTCGTCGATGTCGTGGGTGACGAAGATGACCGTCTTGCGGATCTGGCTCTGCAGCCGGAGGAACTCGTCCTGGACGGCCGAGCGGGTGATCGGGTCCAACGCGCCGAATGGCTCGTCCATCAACATCACGGGGGGGTCGACCGCGAGCGCCCTGGCCAGCCCGATGCGCTGTTGTTGCCCGCCGGAGAGCTGGCCGGGGTAGCGCTTGGCCAGTGCGCGGTCCAGTCGCACCAGGTCCAACAGCTCGTCGGCGCGGTTGCGGATGCGTTCCTTCGACCAGCCGAGCAGCGTGGGCACCACGCCGATGTTCCCGCCGACGGTCATGTGCGGGAACAGCCCGACCTGTTGTATGACGTAGCCGATGTCGCGGCGCAGCGCGGTCACGTTGGTTTTGCGCACGCTCTTGTCGCCGATGAGGATGTCGCCCGAGGTGATCTCGATCAGCCGGTTGACCATCTTCATCGCGGTGGTCTTGCCGCCGCCGGACGGGCCGACCAGGCAGCAGATCGAGCCCGCTGGCACGGTGAGTGACAAGTCGAGGATCGCGGGCCGGTCCTGGCCAGGGTAACGCTTGGTGACGTCGCGGAACTCGATCTGCAGGCCGGAACGCAGCTCGGACGACGTTGCGTGGTCCGCCGGACTCATCAAGGGCATCCCGTTGCGCTATTCAGAACAATCGATTGGATTCGCAACACTGTGCCGGGCGGTCCGGAGATCGTCAAGCGGCAGATTCAGTGATCTGGATGTCTACGTGGCGAGAGGGACCTATTGGGGTCTCCGAGAAAAGTGGGGCGAATGCCGCAAGCCCGCTGCCGTGTACCCGGAGAGCTACCGGGCCACGCTTCGCCACGCCGTCGGACACACCGAAAGCAGGTAAATTCTTCAAACCAGGTGTGTCGGGCGGATTCCCGGGTATCTTCGGTGCGCACGACGTGGGCCTACCGCGTCCGACGCCTTCCCGGAGGGGAAAATGATCGTCCTAGGCGTGATCCTTCTTATCATCGGATGGCTGACGGGTATCTCAATTCTGTACACCGTCGGCGCCATCCTGCTCGTCGTCGGCTTGGTGCTGCTGCTCCTGGGCTCCATCGGGCACGGCATCGGTGGCCGACGGTGGTATTTCTAGCTTCGCTCGGATACCCCGAAGACTGCGCTCCTCAGCTGGTCTAGGACAACGGGGCATCGAGAGCTGGGTCGGCCGATGGTCGGCCCAGCTCCTTTTTGTGGGTATGGAGTTCGGTATGCCCGCGGCTGGCGTGGGCAGTGGTCATCGAGGAGGCCGTGATGAGCGGGCTTGACAAGATCAAAGGCAAGGCGAAAGAAGCCGTCGGCGGCGTGACGGGCAGCGACGGCCTGCGCGCGGAAGGGCAGGCGCAGCAGCTCAAGCACGACGAGGAGGAGAAGGCCGCCGAGGCCCGTCGCCTCGCGGAGCGGCACGAGGAGCGTGCCGCTCGGCACGCGGAGAAAGAACAGCGCCACCAGGGCACCTGATACCGGTTCAGGGCCGGTCTCGGTGCGCAACTTGCCCCGCGCACCGGGGCCGGTTCGCGCCTGTCGGATAGCCGCCAGGCGGGAGCACAGGTTCGATTCCGGCTGGTGTCGTCGCCACTCGTGTCTCGCGGTTCTGTTCGGGGGTGGGTTCCTCTACGGGGACGGATGGGTCGTCCGACAGCGCCACAGGTCCACGAGTTCTGCGCGCCCGTCCTGGACAGAAGTTATATACATACTGTATGAATCAGTTATGGCGGTGAGTTCAGGGCTGGGCGTCGAGTACGAGGTCGAGCTGTCGACGGGGCGGCTGCGCTACCGGGAGCGCGGCCAGGGCCCGCCGGTGGTGTTCGTGCACGGTCTACTGGCGAACGCCGACCTGTGGCGCTCCGTGGTGCCCGGCGTCGCCGCTGCCGGGCTCCGATGTGTGGCGCCGGACTGGCCGCTGGGCGCCCACGAGCTTGCTGTGCCGGGGATGGACCTGAGCCCGCCCGGGATGGCGACGGTGATCGCCGAGTTCCTCGAACGTCTCGACTTGCACGAGGTGACGCTGGTCGCCAACGACACCGGTGGCGCGCTGACCCAGATCCTGATGGCCCGGTCACCCGAGCGGGTGGCGCGGGTGGTGCTCACCCCCTCGGACAGCCTGGAGCGGCTCTTCCCACCGATGTTCGCCCTCCTGCCGGCGCTGGCGCGGGTGCCCGGCGGACTGTGGCTGATGACCCGAGCCGTGCGCCTACCCTGGGTGGCGCAGGCACCGATCGGGTTCGGGTGGCTGACCAAGCGGGGCCTGCCGGCGATGGTACTGCGATCGTTCCTGACCTCGAGCTGCCGCAGCCCGGCCGTGCGCGCCGACATGGGGCGTTTCCTGCGTGGCGTCGACAAGCGGCACACCCTCGCCGCCGCCGAAGGTCTGCACCGCTTCGATCGGCCGGTGCTGCTGGCCTGGGCGATCGAGGACCGGCTCTTCCCGATCGCGCTCGCGCATCGGCTCGCCGAGCGGCTGCCACAGGCCAGGATCATCGGGATCAGCGACGCGTACACCTTCGTGCCCGAGGACCAGCCCGAGGCACTGACCCGTTTGATCGTGGAGTTCGTCGGTGCCCCCGCCGCGTCTCAGCCAGGCTGAGCGCCGCGAGGCCACCCGCGCCGCGCTCCTGGCCGCCGGGCGGGAGCTGTTCGCCGAGCACGGCGCGGCAGCGGTGTCGGCCGAACAGCTCGTCGCCAACGCCGGGGTCAGTCGCGGGGCGATGTATCACCACTTCCACGACAAGAACGACCTGTTCCGGGCGGTGTTCGAGCAGCTAGAGGAACAGCTGTGCGCCGAGCTCACAAGCCGGATAGACGCCGCTCCCAGCCCGGTCGAGGGTCTGATGCAGGCCGTCGAGGGGTTCCTCGACGCCTGCCAGCGCCCCGAGGTCCGCCAGATCGCGCTCATCGACGCGCCCAAGGTCCTTGGCTGGGCGACCTGGCGGGAGATCGAGACCCGCTACGCCCTCGGGGTGCTCACCGACCGCCTCCGGGCCCTCACCGACCTCGGTACTCACCTCGAGGAACCCGACGTCCTGGCGCAGCTGGTGTTCAGTGCCGCAATCGAGGGAGCGCAGATGATCGCCACGTCCCCGCACCCCGCCGAGACGAGGGCCCACGTCGAACTCGCCCTGCGACTACTCGCCGCCGGAATCCTCGGGATGGCCGCCGACCGACCCGCACCCTCGCCGGGGGATACCTCATGACCAAGCTGACCCACCCGTCCCTCGGGCCCATCCCCGGGGCCGGGTGACGGGCGGGTCCTGCCAGCGGGTCTGGCGGCACGCGGTGCCGAAAGTGCGTAGCGTGGGTCCCAGGATCAGTGTCCAGTTCCGTCATGCTCACCCGGCTCAAGTAACAGTTTGACCGCCGGCGTGACGGGTAGCTCTCATTCGGGAGTCGGGAGGATAACGATGTTGAGCGACTCAGAGCGCAAGGTGCTGGCGGAGATCGAGCTCTCGCTGACCGTGAACGACCCTGGGTTTGCCGAACGCCTCGGCACCAAGAAGGCCGGGCGCGCAGGCAACCACGGTCGGCTCGTGTACGCCGTCGTCGCGGTGTTCTCCCTGCTGCTGGGCATCGGCTGTGTGGCGTTGGGCGCGGTCGGTCCGGGTCTGCTGGCGGTGTGTTTCGCCGGTGTGGTGATGCTCGCCCGCCGGATGCGCTACCAAGAGTTGTCCGACCGGCCGGCCAGTCGCCCCGACTCGCACACCAACCGCCCGTAGCGCCGCGGCGCGCTCAGCGGACCCGCAGTACCGGCTTGCCGGGGGCGCGCTCCGGTGAGACCAGGTAGTTGTGCGCCGCCACCACGTCGGCGAAGTCAAAGACCCGGTCCACCAGCGATCCCAGCGCGCCGCCTGCCAACCCGGCCCGGACGAAGTGCTCGGCCCTTCGCATCGCCGCGGGGTCGCCGGTGATCTCGAAGACCGTGTACCGGCGCAGCCAGACCGGCGGGTACTGGCCGCCCGGCAGCGGGGTGGGCTCGCCGGACAACCCGCCGTGCACGATCACCGAGGCGCCCGGCGAGCAGGCTTGAACCAGCTGCCGCACCGCTGGGCCGCCCTCGGCGTCCAGCACCAGCGCCGCGCCGCGCTGCTCGGTCGCGGCCAGGATCGCCTCGGTGAGCGGCGGCTGCTCGCCGTGCTCGTTCCGCTCGGGCAGTTCGTCGGTCGCGATCACCGCATGGGCGCCGGCCCGCAGCAGCGTCGCCCGCTGGCCGCCCGACGGCGTGGTGGCCACCGGGCAGGCGCCGAGGTAACGCGCCGCTTGCACAGCGGCCATTCCGATGCTGTTGTTCGCCGCGGTAACCACGACGTAGTCGCCGGGGCGGACCCGCACGAGCTCGGCGAGCATGCCGTACACCGTGACGTAGGGCATCCAGATCGCCGCGCCGGTGATCGCGTCCAGCTCCGGTGGCCGGGCCAGCAGCGCGCTGGCCGGTACCACTGCCTCCTGGGCGTAGACCGGGTAGTCGTTCTGGGAGAAGGAGGGCAGCACACTCACCGCGTCCCCGGCCGTCCAGTGCTCGACGCCCGGCCCCACCTCCAGCACTTCGCCGGCCGCCTCGGAGCCAAGGCCGGCGGGCAGTCTTGGCTGGTACAGGTAGGTGCCGGTGCGGAAGTTCACCTCCGAGCGGTTCAGCCCGATCGCGTCCACCCGGATCCGCACCTCGCCGGGCCCCGGCGAGCGCACCGGGAGATCCTCGTAGCGCAGTACCTCGGGGCCACCGAGCTCGTGGAATCGGATCGTCGCCACCATGGCGGTGAATCTACGGCTGCTCCGCCTATCCCGAGGTGCCCGGCAGCGGAGGCATTCCGTGCGCGCGCCGCCAGGAGTTGCGCATCTGGATACCGGGTGGTTCGGGTGCGGCCGTTGGTTGCGGCGCGGCCCTCGGCGTGCCGGAGTTCGGATCGGTGGGGTTGCCCCACGGCGTGGTGGTCGGCTTCGGCGCCGCGTCGGCATCGTCGCGCTGGTTGGCCGGCGTGGGCTCGGTCTTGGGCTGCTTGGCGGACGGGTCCGGCTGCGCGGCGTCCGAATCGGGCGCGGGCCGCCCGTCGGACCTGTCTTTGTCCGCGGACGCGGTCTTGTTGGCGGCCTTCGCCTTGTCGTCGCCGTGCCCGCTGTTGTTGTCCGTGCCCGAATCCCCGCTACCATTGTTGCCACTGTGACTATCGTGGCTATCGTTATTAGAGTTATCCCGGTCGAACCGGGAAGAGTCGCCCGAGCGCGAATTATCCGATGAGTCGGAATCGTTCGATGAATCCTTGCTGGGCGACCGGCTCGTGCCGGCCAGTTGCGCGTGCTCCGGCCCGGTGACCGGGCGGCCGGGCGTGGTGAACGCTCCGGGTGGCAGTGCCAGCTGACGTGACGCGGCGGAGTTCGGCGGCACGGGGGGCATCATCGGCAGGCCGGCGGCGGGGCCTGCGCCAGGGCCCGGCGGCTGGGCACCGGCGGGCGGTGCCGCCGCAACGGGTGGCGGAGCCTCGGCCGGCGGCGCGGCCTGCTCGGGTGTCGGCAGCACGGCCCCGGGGGGCATGGAGCCAACGGGAGCCATGTTGTCGGCGGGAACCAACGGTGGCGGCGCGGCCAGCGCCGACTGCGTGGTGGTCGAGCCGAGGTGCAACGCCAACATTGCGCTGACGCCCGCTACCAGCGGAATCGCTATGCCGGACGCGAACACGCTGCGTTTGCGTCGACTCAGCGCGCTCAACGCGTCGACCACCGGCTCGATGTTCGGTCGCGGCGACAACCGCCGCTCCAGCAGCACCAGTTGGCGGGAGGCCCACTCGTCGATCGGGCCGGTCGCCCAGCGGCCATTGCGCAAAGCAACGTGGTCGGCGGCCGGACCGCCATCGGTCATCCGGTGCCCCAGCGCGAGCGCGCCGTGCGAGAGGCGCAGCCGTACCGTCTCGATCGGCACGCCTTCCAGCTCGACCAGTTGACGGGAGGACAGGTTGGCCATGTGCCGCAGCACCAGCGCGCGGCGTTGCACCTGGGGCAGGCCGCTGAGTGCGTCCAGCATGGCCACGGTGCCCGGGGCCATGCTCTGCGGCACGCCGGCGTGAGTGTCCGGGCTGGTCAGCGCGAACCACCGGTCCGGTCGCTGCGCCCTGGCGTTGGCTTCCTCGCGAATCCAACTGGTCGAGTCGGACAGCGCGCGGACGGTGTCCCAGCTCAGCCAGGCACGGGCGAACGCCTGTTGCAGTGCCTGGTATGCCTGGGCCTGGTCGCCCAGGATGACATGCATCTGCACGGCAAGGCTCGGGTAGCTCTCGTGGAAGAAGCGGCTGAACTCGGCCCAGCGGCTTTCGTCGGTCTCCGGCTCCAGTGGGAACGCGGCAGGCTCTGCCGAGTGCCTGCCGCGGTCAACGGGCATGACAGCTGTCGCGCCGTCCATTTGTTGGAACATCGTGGCAGCGCCCCCCTTGCCGGAGTTGCCGAAGAATTCTTGTCGCGCCGCGCATACTGTCGCATTGTGATCGATCACGCGGTACGTCGGCCCCGGCGAAACGCCGGAGACAGTGGAAACCTCCTCGGAAATGTAATTGATTGGCGCAGCATCATTGCGGCTGGTGGTCTTTAGGCCAGCCGGGTGGCTCGGGAGTGGCGCGCGCGGGCATCAGGTAGACCCCGGCGTCGGCCAGGAACCCGGCCGGCGCGCTCAGGTCGATCCCGCTGGCGGCGGCGACCAGCGGGCAGCGCGCCACAGAGCGTGACGGCGGTGACCACCGCCCGGTGGCCGGTTTCGCGGGGCAGGTAGCGGGAGTAGCCGGGGCCGTCGGGCGCCCAGCTCAGCCCGGACACCCAGACCGTCAGCGCCAGCCCGCCGAGGAACGCCGGCCGCCGCGGCGGTACTCAGCCGCGCAGGCTCTAGCAAGCCCTCGGTCAGCCGGGTCAGCGCGCCGAACAGCGCCGCGATCAGCACGTGCAACGCCCCGGGCGATGGCCGCATGGCCGATCACCGGCAGCACACTTTGCGCAACAGCCAGCCCGAGCACCAGTGCCGGGATGTGCTCGATGCCCCGCCGTTGCACGCGGAGCCAGGTCAGCGTCGTGGAGGTCACCTTGGGCGGCGCTCCTGCCATCGGTCGCGGCGGCGGGCCGGGCCGTGGGCCAGCACGCCAAGCGATCAGCGACGCCGCGCGGGCCGAGACAGCGGGGCCGAGACAGCAGAGGGCCCGGAGCCAGCTGACTGGCTCCGGGCCCTCGGTGGGTAGGCGTCTGCCTACCGGGTCGCAGGCTGAGTGCGGTTGGCCGCCTTGCGGGTGGCGCTGCGCGTGGTGTGCGCGGCCTCGTCGCCCGCCTCCTGGACGGCCTCGGCGAGCTCGTCGCTGGCCTGCCTCGCGTTCCGGGCGGTGCGCGCCGCGCTCCGCTGGGTGGCGCGGGCCGTGCGCTCGCCGACCGACCTGGTCTCGCGGCTGACCCGGCCGAGTACCTCTTCGCCCCGGTCGTGCGCGGTGTCCACGGCACGGTCCACCTGGCGCTCGATGCGCCCGGTGGCGTCCTCGACGCCGCGCAGCGCGCGCGCCACCTGGGGCTGGTTGCGGATGCGCCGCAGCGCGCCCTCACCCCGGTCGGCCAGCTCGTTGTAGGTGCGCCGGGCCTGCTCGCTCACCTTGTCGGCCTGCTTGCGCAGCTCCTCCGGTGTCAGCCGCTCGGGCAGCTCACCCAGGGTGTGCAGCGCGAGGTCGCCTACGCCAAGGCCCGCCAACAGCGGAGTCCGGATCAGGTCGAACTGGGCGCTCACGGTGCGGTTCGCCTCGGCGCGAACCTTTCGTACATCAGTCGAAGTCGGAAGTGTGACGGCCACGGTGATCTCCTCTCCGTGTGGTTGTGTTCTTGCTCGTCTCCGACGTTACGGACTAGCGCTAGCTTTTGCAAGCGTCCTGCTTGCGCAGGTGGCGTGGTCCTTGCCACGTTTAGCCGGCGGTCGATCGGGTGGCTGGTCAGCGGACGCGCACCGGGTAACGGTGTTCCCGGTCGGCGTCCGCCGGGGCCGCGTCGACGAGTGCCGGCTCGAGTGGGCGGGCGTTGCTGATCCGGCGGGCCAGCTCGTCGGACTGGGTGCGCTCGGCGGCGTCCACCGTCTCTTCGGCCATCTCTTCGGCCATCCGGGCGGGTGCCGGCGCGGCCTCGACGACCTCCGTGGGGCTCGCGGCGGGAGCCGGCCTGCGCAGCCAGATCGCCAGCAGGATGCAGGCGCCGGTGAGCGCCGAGGCGACCAGGAACACGTTGCTGTATGCCATGCCCATGACTTCCAGCTGGAACTGCTGGTAGTAGCCGTAGAGCGCGCTGGAGCCCTGGCTGGTGATCTGTTGCATCGCGGGCAGCGTGGAGTCGGTCTGCAGCAGCGCCCCCTGGTCGGCGGATATCTGCGCGGACTGGGTGGACACCATCGCGCCGAAGCCGGCGATCCCGAGCGAGGAGGACACCCGCTGGGCGATGTTGTTGACCGCGCTGCCGTAGCCGGTGAGGCTCTGCGGCAGTGCGTTCAGCCCGGCGGTCATGATCGGCATCATGGCCAGCCCGTTGCCGATCGCCCGGATGATCGTCCAGGTGATGATCTCGCCCTGGGTCATGTCCACGTTGATGCCGGTCAACAGGTAGGTGCCGTACGCGGCCACCGCCAGGCCGATCAACGCGGGCCAGCGCGGGCCGAACCGGTCGTAGATCCGGCCGGCGAGTGGCATGAGCACGGCCATGGCCAATGCCTGCGGGAGCATCAGCTCACCGGCGCTCAGCGCGGTGCGGCCCTGGCCGTTCTGCAGGAACTGCGGCAGGTAGAACGACACCGCGAACAGTCCGACGGACAGCACGCTGATGATCAGCAGCGAGTTGGCGAACGGCCAGTTGGCCAACACCTTGAGATCGATCAACGGGCGCTCGACCTCGTTCTCGATCACCGCGAACAGGGCCAGCGACAACACACTGGACACGAGCAGCAGCAGTGTCGGGTAGGAGGTCCAACCCCACTTCTGGCCCTTGGAGGTGGCCAGCAGCAGCGCGAACAGGCCGTAGCCGATGGTCAGGAAGCCCAGCCAGTCGAACCGGTTGCTCTCGGCGCGCGCCATCTTGGGCAGCAGGAAGTAGGCCGCCACCGCGCCGAGCAGGCCGATCGGCACGTTGATGTAGAAGATCAGCCGCCAGTTCAGGTTGTCGACGAAGTAACCGCCGACGGTAGGGCCGATCGCCGGCGCGACGATCACGCCGAGACCGTAGATGCCCATCGCGCTGCCGATCTTCTCCCGGGGCACGATCCGGTAGAGGATGGTCAGCGTCATGACCGGCAGGATTCCGCCGGGGATGGCCTGCAGCACCCGGAAGAAGACCATGCTGTCCACGTTCCAGGCCATGCCGCACAGCGCGGACGCCAGCGCGAAGCCCACCATGGACAGCCGGTGCGCGAGGGTCGCGCCGATCCGGTCGCCGAGCCAGTTGCTGACCGGCACGACAACGCCCAGCGCCAGTGTGTACCCGGTGACCACCCACTCGATGTCATCGGAGGAGGCGCCGAGCTCTTTCTGCATGGTCGGGATGGCGGTGTTGACGATGCTGCTGTCCAGGACCGACATGAAACTGCCGACCATGAGGACGAGCATCGGGATCATCCAGCGGGCGGTAGGCGCGTCCGCGCGGGTAGGTGCGGTAGAAGCGGACATGCTGCTAGCTTAAATAGAGAACTAGTAGTACTCAAGAGGAAACCACTAGAATCTATGTTACGTACGACACGCCCTCTAAGCTTGGACCGGTCGGAGCCCTAGACTGGACGCGATGACCAGTTGCGCAGACCCTCCCACCGACGGTGGCGAGTGCGCGCCGACCGGGGACTACCGCAGTCGGCCCCGCCGCCGTGGCGATGAGCTGAACGCGGCGATCTACCGGGCCACGCTCGAAGAGCTCACCGAGGTCGGCTACCGCGAGCTGACCATGGACCGGATCGCCGCCAGGGCCAAGGCGAGCAAGGGCTCGCTGTACCGCAGGTGGCCGAGCCGCACCGAGCTGGTGGTGGACGCGGTTCGCAACATCCAGACGACCTACGCCGCCCCGCCGGACAGCGGTGACCTGCGCGCCGAGCTCGTGCAGTTGCTGCGCGACATCGCGGACTACATGGCCGGCCCCGGGGGCGAGGCGATGCGTGGGCTGGTGTCGGAGGTGGCCCGGAGCCCCGAGCTGTTGCGGGTGGTGCGAGCCGAGGTTATGGACAGCGCCCTGCCGCCCATGTTGGAGGTGTTGCGCCGAGGCGTAGTGCGCCACGAGGTACGGCCCGACGCACTGACCCCGCTGGTCGCCAGGGTCGGCATCAGCCTGCTGCGCCAGCGGTACATGTTCTCCGAAGAGCTGGAG